>NZ_JBQENC010000013.1:78068-127368 GCF_052044485.1 Pseudoxanthomonas sp. 22568 | reverse complement strand
TGGACGGCGGAGCGGGCGTTTCCTCAGAACTTCATCGTGAACTCGGCGCCGACGGTGCGCGGTTCGTTGATGAATCCGGTCAGGTTGTTGAAGTCGATCGCGCCGACGATGCGGGTCTGGTCGGTGATGTTGCGGCCGAACAGCGCCACTTCGTAGTCACCGTAGTTCCAGCCGTAGCCGATGCGCAGGCCGCCTTCCAGCGAGGACTTGCCGGTGAATTCCACCGACTCGTACAGGAAGAAGTTCACTTCGCTGCGATAGGCCCAGTCGGTGTAGAAGTACAGCTCGGCGCCGTCGCCCATCGGCACGCTGTAGCGCGCGGTCAGGTTGTGCACCCACTTCGGCGCCTGCGGCAACGGATTGCCGTTGATGCGGGCAAAGCCATTGACGATCGGATCGGTGACTGTGCAGCCGCCGCCGCAGGGCGCGACGCCCAGGTCGGCGTCCTTGATCTCGGTGTCGTTGTAGCTGCTGCCGAAGGTCACCAGCAGGTTGTCCAGCACGTAGGCTTCCAGATCCAGCTCGAAGCCCTGGCCGATGGTCTTGTCGGCATTGAGCAGATTGGCCTGGTTGGTACCACCGCCGACCGCGATCAGCTGCTGGCCGTCGACGTTGTAGCGGAACACGTTGAAGCCCACGCGCGCGCGCTTGTCCCACAAGTCCGCCTTGACGCCGGCCTCGTAGGAAATCACTTCCTCCGAATCGGCCTTGGTCACGGTGCCGAAGGCTACGCGGCCCTGGATCGACGGCGCGCGGAAGCCCTTGGCGACGCGGGCATAGAAGTTCACGTTGTCGTTGAACGCATAGACCGCGCTGCCATCCCAGCTGACATCGTCCACGTCGGTGTGCTCGCGGAACGGACCGCCGACCGGCGAACCACCGGGCACCGCCTGCAGCACGCTGGCGCTGAAGTCCTTCTTGTCCTGCGTGTAGCGCACGCCGCCGCGCAGCTTCAGCTTGTCGGTAGCCTGGTACTCGCCGGAGGCGAACACCGCCCACGCCTTGTTCTCCTGCTCCTGGATCGCGTGGCCGCTCTGCGGATTGCTCGAGGCCAGCGAGTCGTAGTTGAAGCTGTCGATGCGGATGTCTTCCTTGAACCAGAACAGGCCGGCCTGCCAGTTGAACTTGCCGGCGTAGTCCGATTCCAGGCGGAACTCCTGGGTGAGCTGCTTGTGGTGCGGCAGGCCGTCGGCCGATTCGGACGGGAAGCGCGCGCCGATCAGCGGCTGGCCGGCGTCGATGCCGTCGGCCGGATTGAAGTCGAAGGTGTAGACGTAGCCGCCGTCGATGTCGCCGCGGTTGAGCGATTCGGCGGTCTCGTAACCGGTGATCGAGTACAGGTTGTAATCGCCCAGATCCCAGCGCAGGCGGGCGCTGCCGCCCCAGGTGTCGAGCTCGGAGAAGTTCACGCCATCCGTGTACATCTTGTCCTTGTCGAAGCCCGGCACGAAGTCATTCGTGCCGGGCTTGATGATGTTGGCGCGGAACAGGCGGGCGGTGCCGTTGAGGTGGCGCTTGTGCAGGTTGAACAGGCCTTCGAACGCGTCGCCCTCGTACAGGAACTGCACGCGCGCGGCGGATTCGTCGTAGCCCTCGGCGCCGCGATCCGGGCCGGCCGGGTTCTGGTTCGTCACCCAGTCTTCCTTGCGCTGGTACAGCGCCGACACGCGCGCGGACCAGCGCTCGCTCAGCGGACCGCCGATGGCGCCCTCGAAATTCCACATGTTGTCGCTGCCGTAGGACAGCTGGGCATAGCCGTCCAGCTCGCGGGTCGGCTTGGCCGATTCGAACTTGACCACGCCGGCCGGGGTGTTGCGGCCGAACAGCGTGCCCTGCGGACCGCGCAGCACCTCGATGCGCTCCAGATCGAAAATCGGGAAACCCTTCAGCAGCGGGCTTTCCTGGACCACTTCGTCGTACACCAGCGAGACCGGCTGCGAGGCGTTGAGATCGAAGTCGGTGTTGCCCAGGCCGCGGATGTAGAAGCGCGGGAACGCGCGGCCGTAGGAGGATTCGATGTTGAGGCTGGGCACCCGCGCGGAGAGGAAGCGGATGTCGTTGCCGCCGGAGCCGAGCACGTCCAGCTTCTCGCTGCTGACGCTGGAGATGGAGACCGGGACGTCCTGGATGTTCTCGACCTTGCGCTGCGCGGTCACCTGCACGGTGTCCAGCGTGGACGCTTCGGTCTTGGGAGCGGGGGTGGCCGCTTCCTGGGCGAGCACACTGCCGAACGGCAGCAGCGCGGCGATGGCGAAGGCAAGGCGGTGCGGCCGCACGGCGGTGGAGCGGAGTCGGGACATGGCGATGGCTTTCCGGTGGGTGGTCGGGAGCGGCGGGCGCCGCCTAGCATGCGAATGTTGCATTACAGCAACAGGCGGGGCAATGGCCGGAAGTCCTGTTCATGCCGAAGGTAACGGCAATCCCGCCGCCCCGCGATGGCGGTCGCGTTCCGACCGTACCGGGCAGGACTTCCGGGTATGTCGCGGCAGGGGCCGCGCGGCTAGACTCGCGGCTCTTTCCACCCCCGGACACCCTCATGAGCCAGTGGTATTTCCATAGTCCCAATGATCAGCAGCGGGTCGGTCCGCTGGACGACGAAGCCGCCCGCCGCCACGCCCAGCTCAACCCCGGCGCGCTGGCCTGGCGCGAGGGCATGCGCGAGTGGAAGGCGGTGCGCGAGGTGCCGGAACTGGGCGGCGCCGCCAGCACCCCGCCGCATGTGCCGCCGCTGCCGGGTTCCGGCGGACGCCGCGGTGCCGACGAGATCGATTTCCGCATCGTCGGCCACGACATGCAGTTCGTCGAGGTCGAGCTGGATCCGGGCGAGAGCGCGATCGCCGAAGCCGGCGCGCTGATGTTCAAGGACGGCACGGTGCAGATGGATACCGTGTTCGGCAACGGCTCGCACAGCGGCCAGGGCGGCGGCTTCATGGACAAGCTGCTGTCGGCCGGCAAGCGCGTGCTGACCGGCGAGAGCCTGTTCACCACGGTGTTCACCCATACCGGCACGGGCAAGGCCAAGGTCGCGTTCGCCGCGCCCTACCCCGGCACGGTGCTGGCGATGAAGCTGGACGAGCACGGCGGTCGCCTGATCTGCCAGAAGGACAGCTTCCTGGCCGGCGCGCGCGGCGTCAGCGTGGGCATCCACTTCCAGCGCAAGATCCTCACCGGCCTGTTCGGCGGCGAGGGCTTCATCATGCAGAAGCTGGAAGGCGACGGTTGGGTGTTCGTGCATGCCGGCGGCACCGTGGTCGAGCGCGAGCTGCAGGCCGGCGAGCGCATCGACGTGGACACCGGCTGCGTGGTCGCCTACCACGCCAGCGTGAACATGGACGTGCGTCCGGTCAGCGGCATCAAGAGCATGTTCTTCGGCGGCGAGGGCGTGTTCCTGGCCACCCTGACCGGTCCGGGCAAGGTCTGGATGCAGTCGCTGCCGTTCTCGCGCCTGGCCGGCCGCATGCTGCAGGCGGCGCCGCAGGCCGGCGGGCAGGCGCGCGGCGAAGGCTCGGTGCTGGGCGGGCTGGGCCGGATCCTGGACGGCGACAACAGCTTCTGAGCAGGCACCGGCGGCGGGAGCGCAACTACTCCCGCCGTCCCCGGAGCCGGCTGGCTGGGACAGGCTCGGGCGGCCGGAGCCGCCGGTTGGAAGCCATTGAACCGCCGCGCGGTATCCTGCGCCGTCGATTTCCACTCCACCTGC
Source organism: Pseudoxanthomonas sp. 22568 (assembly GCF_052044485.1). NCBI lineage: Bacteria > Pseudomonadati > Pseudomonadota > Gammaproteobacteria > Lysobacterales > Lysobacteraceae > Pseudoxanthomonas > Pseudoxanthomonas sp. 22568. Next base: position 123,668 of record NZ_JBQENC010000013.1, on the reverse strand, counting down.
ACATTCATGAATCCGCTCCGCCCTCGCCTTTCCTGGCTGCTGCCGCTGGTGCTGCTGGCCGCCTGCGGCGGCAACACCCGGCCATCGCCGCCGCCCGCCGCGGTGGCGCCGGTCGCGCCGGTACCGCCACCGCCGCCGGTGAAGGTCGGCATCGCCCTGGGCGGCGGCGCGGCCAAGGGTTTCGCCCACATCGGCGTGATCAAGATGCTCGAGGCCAACGGCATCCAGCCGGTCGTGGTCTCCGGCACCAGCGCCGGCAGCGTGGTCGGCGCGCTGTACGCCAGCGGCATGGATCCGTTCCAGATGCAGAAGCAGGCGTTCGCGCTGGACGAAACGAAAATCCGCGACGTGCGGCTGTTCTCCGGTGGCCTGGTGCAGGGCCAGGCGTTGCAGGACTACGTCAACGATCTGCTGGGCAAGCGCCCGATCGAAAAGCTGAAGAAGCCGTTCGCCGCCGTCGCCACGCAGCTGGAAACCGGACAGCGCACCGTGTTCGTGCGCGGCAATGTGGGCCAGGCGGTGCGCGCCTCCAGCAGCATCCCCGGCGTGTTCGAGCCGGTGGTGATCGGCAAGTCGACCTACGTCGACGGCGGCGTGGTCAGTCCGGTGCCGGTGGATGCCGCGCGCCAGTTGGGCGCGGACTTCGTGATCGCCGTGGACATCTCCACCAAGGCGTCCGGCACGCGGCCGGGCAGCATGCTCGGCATCGTCAACCAGTCGATCACGATCATGGGCCAGAAACTCGGCGAGCAGGAGCTGGCGCGCGCGGACATCGTCATCCGGCCACGGGTCAACGAGATTGGTCCTGCGGATTTCGAGCAGAAGAACAATGCGATCCTGGAAGGCGAGCGCGCGGCGATGGCGGTGATGCCGCAGATCCGCGAGAAGCTGCAGCGCGTGCAGCGCGAGCGCCTGGCCGCGCACACGGCGAAGACTGCGCCGGTCGTTCCGCCCAAGCCCGCGGACTGCGACGACGAGGGATTCCGCCTCGGCAAGCTGTGGGGCGGCAAGAAGAAATGCGAGTAGAGCGGAGCTTGCTCCGCTGAGCGTTTCCGGACCGGCGCCAATGCCGAGCAAGCTCGGCATCTACATGATGCCGCGTACCCGCCGCTACGCCACCGCGCGTGCCAGGTTTTCCTTTGCGCGGGTTTCCAGCCGGTCGTGGAAATATGGCGTCGTGTACAGTCGTGGCCGCTCCAGGAATCCCTGCAGGATGGCGCGCCGCTTGCGCCGGAACAGCCAGCCGGGCACGAAGGCGTATTCACGCCGGATCTGCGCTTCGTATTCGGCGAAGCGCGCCGTGTCCGCACCGAGGATGCCCAGATCGATATCCACCAGCAGCTGCGCGTCGGCATCGGAGGGAACCGCGTCGTGCCGGGTGGCCATGATCAGCGCATGCACGCGATCCGCGACCGCGCGTTCCACCTCCGCGTCCAGCAGCGCCTCACGCGCCCAGTCCGCGCTGCGTGCCTCGTTGTCGGATCGCTTCACGTCGTAGATGGCGTCGTGGAACCACAAGGCCAGCGCGATCTCATCGGGATGTGGCGCCAGCGCGCGCGCCTGGTCGAAGGCCGCCAGGCATTCGCCGAGGTGTTGCAGCGTGTGGTAGTGGCGATGCGGTTCCTGGTAGCAGGCCAGCAGCCGCTCGCACCACGCCAGGCCATCGCCGACCGCGCCGACGCCGCGCCATGTGCGCTGCCAGGACGATTGCAGATGCTGTTTCATCGTGCGGAGTCTACGCCTCTTGCCCACGCGTGATCCGCCCGCATCTCTGCCATCGAATCCCCCGCCGGAGTTCCCGCCGCATGTCCGTTTCCTCCCCTGCCGACCTGGCCGCCATCAACCACAAGATCGTCGCCGCGGGCGAAGTCCTGCCCGCGGTCACCCTGAAGGACGGCAGCCGCGTGCAGACCGGTACCGTGGCCACGCTGCTGCACAACATCACCCTGTACAACGCGGGCGAACGCGGCCGGGTGGAAACCGAACTGGCCGCCGCCATCCCGACCCTGTTCAAGGTCGGCCTGTTCGACCTGTTCCCGCCGGCCGAATGGATCGCCGGCGACAATCCCGGTCGGCGCCACGTGGGCGAACTGGCATTGGCGCACCGGGACGGCGCGCGCGTGGAAAGCGGCGACGCGTGATCGCGCGGGAGACGCCATCCGTCTAGAGCAGGCGGATCCATTGCCGCAGCACGGCTTCGAACGCGGCCTGGCGACGGCGCAGATCCGCCATGTCGGCGAAGGCCGCCCGCGCGCGATCCGGTCCCAGCCATTCCAGCAAGCCGTCGGGATCGTCAATCGCGGGTTTTCGCTCCGGCGCCCGCGTCTTCGCGCCCAGATGCAGGATCACGCCGATGCCCTGTTTCGCACGCAGGTGGGTGGTGGCGAAGTATTCGTCCAGGCGCCAGCTCGGCGCATTCCATTTGACGCCTTCGGCGATACGCGCGTCCACGCCGGTGATGATCCGGCGCAGCGCTTCCACTTCCGCCTTGCAGGGATGATCGAGCGCGGCCATGTAGGCATCGACGGCGTCCGTGGTGTCGGTGGTCTTGCGGTGCATGGCGGCGACGCTCCTGTCACCCGGGATCGGGCCCGCGGATTATTCCTGTTCCCCCCGGCGCAGGTCATGCTGCGCCCGCGCTTCGGCCAGTGCGGCCTGGTGGCGCTCCGCCCAGCGGTCCAGTCCGAGCAGCGTGCGGTCCAGCGAACGCCCCAGGTCGGTCAGGCGATATTCCACGCTCGGCGGCACCGTGCCATGGTCGATGCGTTCGATCAGGCCGCTGCGCTCCAGTTCGCGCAGGTTCTGGGTCAGCACTTTCTGCGACACCCCGTCGATGCGCCGAAGCAGCGCGTTGTTGCGCACCGAGCCGCGCGCCAGTTCGGTGAGGATCGGCAGTGCCCACTTGCCCGCGAGCAAGGCCATCACCGCCTGCGACGGACAGGCGCCGTTTGCGGTTTCCGGCTGTTCCGGCAGGGCTGGCTGAGCGCTGTCCACAGGCACCTCGAAGTGCGTACTTGTACGGTAGCCAGTGTGTGGTCAGGCTGGGCGCCCTTCAAGTGAGCCGGAGTCCGCGATGGCGTGGTGGCTGCTGATCCTTGCCGGCCTGATGGAAATCGTCATGGCCGGCGCGCTCAAATCCGCGCAGGGATGGACGCGTCCCCTGCCCGGCGTCATCGGCATCGTCGCGGCGCTGGTCAGCATCTTCCTGCTGACCCACGCCATCCGTGATCTTCCCACCGGCACCGCCTACGCGGTGTGGACCGGGATCGGCGCAATCGGCGTCGCCGCGCTGGGCATCTTCGCCTACGGCGACAGCCCGTCGCCGGCGCGGTTGGGCTGCATGGCGCTGATCCTGCTCGGCATCATCGGCCTGCGCTGGCTGGAAGCGTAGGAGGCGCGCCTACGGTTCGTAGTCGTCCAGGTACACCGGCGGCAGCACTTCGGCCTCATGCAGCCATTCGCGCACCGTGGGCCGGGACAACAGGCGCTCGCTCCAATCGACGGCATGCGGCCAGGCGCTGGCGTCGACATCGTGCGCGAACAATCGCCACAGTACCGGCACGAACGCCAGATCCGCCAGTGACAGCGCACCGCACAGATAGGGCCCACCGCTGTGCACCAGCGCCTGCTGGCAGGCGGCCAGGATGCGTCCGGCCTCGGCCTGTTCCTGCGCGGTCATGCGCCGCCGTTGCGGATAGAAAGCGCTTTCGAACGACAGCCGGCCACACAATCCGGACAGGCCCGAATGCACCCAGGCAAGCAGCGCGCGCGCCCGTGCCCGATCGCGGATGTCGGCGGGCAGCAGCGGCGAGGCCCCCAGTTCACTGGCGTATTCCATGATCGCGAGCGAGTCATGGATGACGACGTCATCATCCACCAGCACCGGCACGGCGGCCGGCGGCGAGAACACCGCGATGCGGGCGAGGTTCTCGAACCGCTGCGGCTTGCGGATGTCGACGATGCGTTCTTCGAACGCGATGCCCTGTTCGCGCAGCGCCAGCCACGCGCGGAACGCCCAGCTGGAGGCGTTGCGGGTGCCGCTGTAGAGGATGCGGCTCATGCGCCGAGGTCGCCGTAGGGTCCGGCCACGACCACGACATAACCATCCGGATCACGCAGCCAGATCTCGCGATGCTGCGCGTTCGGATTGACCTTCGGTCCTTCCAGCACCTCCGCACCGGCCTGTTCCACGCGCCGGATCGCGGCATCGAAGTCATCGGCCAGGAACCACAGCAGCACACCATTGCCGGGCGCGATATCCGGCTGGCCCAGATGCGGATGCGCATGCGCCTCCCAGCGGTGCAGTTGCAGGATCATCTCGCCGTCGGCCATCAGCTGTTCGTATTCATCGCCGCCGTGACCGCTGTCCAGGCCGAGCGCGGCCTGGTACCAGCGCCGGCTGGCCGCGACGTCGCGCACCGCGATCAGTGGCTGCGGTTTCATGCCGTCGCCTGTGCCAGACCATGGCCGCCGACGGGCGCGGTCTCGAAATATTCGCCGAAGCCGGCGATCAACGGCTTGGCGCGGGCAATCACCTGCTGCACGGCCGGCAACGACAGGGAAGCCTTGTGGCTGGCGGCGCTGTCCCAGACCTCGGTGATCCAGATGCCTTCGGCGTCGGCCGGGTCGCGGGCGACGATGTAGCTCAGGCAACCGGGCATGGCGCCGACTTCCTCCAGCATCAAGGCGATCAGCGCTTCGCGCTGGCCGTCCACCGCTTTCATCTTGCCAATCAATCCGTACATCGGGGGTTCTCCATGGAGATGGGCCGGCAGTCGTGCGGATACGAGCATTAGTGCCGCGCCGGTCCCGGCCAACAGATCGCGGCGTTTCATTTCACGGCTCCGAAGGCTTTCGATCGGAGGGATGGTTCACGCCATCCTCGACCGGCACCTCGCCCAGCGCGAACGGGTTGACGCCGTCCAGGCAACCGACGTTGTAGCCGTATTCGTTGGGATCGGAGCGGCGCTGGTGATGCGTGTAGATGCCGCAGCGCGAACAGAAGTAGTGCCGCGCGACCTTCGTGTTGAACTGGTACAGGGTCAACACGTCCCCGCCCTGCACCACCCGCAGGCCGGATAGTGGCACCGAAGCGACGATGGCAGCCTTGCGTCGGCACAGCGAGCAATCACAGCGACGCGGTTTGACGATGCCGTCCGGCAGATCCAGTTCCAGCACCACCGCGCCGCAATGGCAGCGCGCGCGATGCGTGGCCTGGATGGGTACACCGCCGACTTCCCGGATCATGCCGTGCCTGCCTCTCGTTCCGACGCGCCGCGCCGCGGGGACGCCAGTTTATTACGATCGTGATGAGCGACGTGGTGGCGCATCAGGTATGGGTCAACATCAACCGATAGCCATCCGGATCGGCCAGCGGGAACTCGCCCCGCGGGCAATAGAACGGATAGCTCATCGGATCGACCGGCCACCCCTCGGCGCCCAGTCGCGCATGCACCGCCGCGATATCGTCAAAGTACAGATAGAACAGGATTCCCTGCTTGCCCGCATCGACCGGCTCACTGGCCTTCGTCAGCATCAGCTGCCCTGCCCCGCCCTCCAGCCAGGCCCACACCGGCGCGCCATCGTCGTCGGCACCGCCCGGTGCATGAGTGTTGCGTAGCTCGAAACCCAGCCGCGAATAGAACGCCAATGAACGCGCCATATCGGTGACCTGGAGCATCGCGACCAGGTTGCGGGGCGGAACCGGAGGTGGAGCGCTCATCTCGGACTCCCTGCAGCGCATGCGGCGTCAACGCTTGAAGTCGGTCGGACGCTCGAGCTGGTAGATGGCGTCCTGGACATCATCCAGCTTCGCCACCAGCGCGGCCTGCGCGTCGTACAGGCCGCGATTGTAGTAATAGGCGCCGACCTCCCGGGAGAAGAAGTCGAGCAGGAACTCGGCGTCGAACCGGCCGATGGCCTGTTTCAGCTCTTCACTGAAGTACAGCTGGATCCGATTGACGATCAACGCCTTCTCTTCCGGGGAAAACTGGATTTCGCTCATTGGTGTCCGCATCACTCTTCGAGGCGCGCGACCCGCACCGGCGGGATCGACTCACACCACCATCATCACGCAACCGGTCTCACGCAATGCGATCGGCATGCTCGCGCGGTTCCCGCGTCATGCCTTTGCATCGGCTTCCGGCGGCTCCAGCGCCCGGAACATCACGTACGCATCCACCCAGCCCAACCGCTCGTGGCGGAACGCGCCGGGCAGTGTCCCGACGATGTCGAAACCGAGCCGGCGATAGAGTTCCACCGCGCCCCCGTTGGTACTGACCACGTAGTTGAACTGGATGCCACGGAACCCGGCGGCGCGTGCACGGGCCAGGCTGTGCTCGACCAGTCGCCTGCCCACCCCCCTGCCCTGCATGGCGGGCGCGACCGCGTAGGTGGCGCTGGCGACATGCGCACCCCGTCCGGCGTGGTTGGCCCCCAGCTTGTACATGCCGATCACCTCGCCGCCCTGCTCCGCCACCGAGGCGGCATGGGCGCCGAACCAGTGCTCGCGAAAGGTGTCGCGATCGAAACCCTCGTCGAACGGCAGTGCGTCGCCCGGCGCGATCACCGCGCGGAAAATCGTCCACATGGCGTCGAGGTCGCCGGTCGTGGCGGGCCGGATGTGCAATGTGTCCATTCAATCTCCCGGGAGCGTTCTCATGCCTTCGGCAGCGGCCAGCCACCGAAGGCTTTCACGGTGCGCAGCACGAAACTGGAATTCACGTCGGCGACGCCGCTGGCGTCGAGCAGCTTGTCCAGCAGGAAACGCGAGAAGTGTTCCAGATCCTGCACCACGACGTGCAGCAGGTAGTCCATGTCGCCGGTCAGGGCGTGGCAGGTGACCACTTCATCCCAATGCTGCACGTTGTCGGCGAACAGGGCGATGCCGCTCTGGCCATGCTTCTCCAGCTGCACGCGCACGAACGCCTGCAAGCCCAGGCCGACGCTCTGCGGTTCCACCCGCGCGGCGTAGCCGGTGATGACCCCGGCCGCTTCCAGCCGCTGGATCCGGCGCAGGCAGGCCGAGGCCGACAGGTTCACCTGGGTGGCGATGTCGGAGTTGGGGGCCCGGCCCTGCTGCTGCAGCAGGGCCAGCAGGCGCAGGTCGGTCCGGTCCAGAACCAGGGAATCGGCCATTTGTTGCCTCGTAACATGTTTTTACGCAACAAGATTGCGCCCAAGGCCCCTGCACACGCAACTTTGCAAGCCCATTGCGCGGTCCCGGCGCTAGCATGCGATCGCAGGACTTGCCCTGCCAGGAGCCCATCATGAACGAACCCCGCCGCGTCGAGCACCAGCAGACCGACAAGGGCTACGTGCCGGTCTACACGACCGCCGTGGTGGAGCAGCCGGCCGACTATCCGGCCGCCGACCACGACACCTGGGGCAAGCTGTACGAACGCCAGCGCCAGCTGCTGGTCGGGCGGGCCTGCAATGAATTCCTGCAGGCACAGGACGCGATGGGCATGACCCCGGACCGCATCCCGCGCTTTGACGAGCTCAACCGGGTGCTGAAGGCGACCACCGGCTGGACCCTGATCGGCGTCGAGGGCCTGCTGCCGGAACTGGACTTCTTCGATCACCTGGCCAACCAGCGTTTCCCGGTCACCTGGTGGATTCGCCGCCCCGATCAGATCGACTACATCGCCGAACCGGATCTGTTCCACGATCTGTTCGGCCACGTGCCGCTGCTGATGAATCCCGTCTTCGCCGACTACATGCAGGCGTACGGCAAGGGCGGGGTGAAAGCGCACGGCATCGATCCGGAGGCACTGGTCCACCTGACCCGGCTGTACTGGTACACGGTGGAATTCGGCCTGATCAACACGCCTGACGGCCTGCGCATCTACGGTGCCGGCATCGTCTCGTCGAAGGGCGAATCGCTGTACTCGCTGGAATCGCCGGCGCCCAACCGGATCGGTTTCGATCTGGAGCGGCTGATGCGCACCCGCTACCGCATCGATACCTACCAGAAGACCTACTTCGTCATCGACAGCTTCGAGCAGCTGATGAACGCCACCGCGCCGGACTTCACCCCGATCTACGCGCGCCTGGCCGACCAGGAGGCCATTCCGGCCGGCGACGTGCGCGAGGGCGACCGGGTGTTCACCCGTGGCACCGGCGAAGGCTGGCTGACCGACGGCGACGTCTGACCCGGACTCCCGGTTCGCTGTAGGAGCGACGTCAGTCGCGACCACATCACCAGGTCCATCATCTGTCTCCAACGCCCGGTTGGCTTCATGGCCATCGAGGGGGAGCCGGTTGCCCGGACATTCCGGTCGCGACTGACGTCGCTCCTACAGGGCGGGGACCCTAGAATGCGCGCATGACGCATCTACCTCGCGCCAGGCTGGCGCTGGCCCTTCTCGTCGCCTTGCCGGCGGCCGCGCAGGACACCGCGCGCACCCTGGACCGTGTCACCGTGCAGGCCGCTCGCCTGGAGGGTGTCTCGGCGTTCGACACACCAGCCTCGCTCGATCTGATCGATCTGCGCGAGGACGCCGCCACCGCCGGGGTAAACCTGTCCGAGCGCCTGGGCGGCGTGCCCGGACTGCTCGCGCGTGACCGGCAGAACTACGCGCAGGACACCCAGTTGTCGATCCGCGGTTTCGGCGCGCGCGCGACCTTCGGGGTACGCGGGGTGCGGCTGTATGCCGACGGCATTCCGGCCACGCTGCCGGACGGGCAAGGCCAGCTGTCGCATTTCAACCTGATGGGTGCCGAACGGGTGGAAGTGCTGCGCGGTCCGTTCTCGGCGCTGTACGGCAATTCCTCCGGCGGAGTGGTGCAGTTGTCCAGCGCGCGCGGCGAAGCGCCAGGCGAACTTCGGGTGCGGGGCTCGGTGGGCAGCCATGCGACCCGCACGCTGGGCGCGCAATGGTCAGGCGCGCAGGGCGGGGTGCACTACAACCTCGCGGCCAGCATTTTCGACACCGACGGCTACCGGGATCACAGCGCGGCGCGGCGCGAGTCGTTCAACGGCAAGCTGGGTTTCGATCTGGTAGGCGAGGGCACGCTGGATCTGGTATTCAACCATTTCGATTCGCCGCGCGCGCAGGATCCGCTCGGCCTGACCCGGGCACAGTGGCGCGCGGACCCGGCGCAGGCGATCGCCGCCGCGCACCAGTTCAACACCCGCAAGTCGGTGCGCCAGGATCAGCTCGGGCTGGTGCTGGATCAACCGCTGGCCACCGGTCATCGCCTGCGCGCGACGGCCTATGCCGGCAGCCGCGATGTCGAACAGTTCCTGCCGCTTCCCGTCGGTGCGCAGGGCAATCCGCTCAACAGCGGCGGCGTCATCGATCTGGGCAATGACCAGGCCGGCATCGACGCGCGCTGGTCGTGGCAGGGCGAACTGGCCGCGCGGCCGTTCGAGGCCACCGTGGGCGTGAATGCGGACCGCCAGCGCCAGCACCGGCGCGGTTACGAGAATTTCATCGATGCGGAGTGGGGCGTGCGGGGCCGGCCGCGTCGCGACGAACGCAACCGGGTGGAGAACGTGGACCAGTATGCGCAGGCGTGGTGGCGCTTCGCCGATCGCTGGTCGCTGCTCGCCGGCGCGCGCCACAGCGCGGTGCGGTTCGCCTCGCGCGATCATTACGTCACCGCCACCAACCCCGATGACAGCGGTCGCGTGCGCTATGTCGAGACCACTCCGGTCGCGGGCGTGATGTTCGATGCCGGCGCCGACTGGCGCCTGTACCTGTCGAGCGGACGTGGTTTCGAGACCCCGACCTTCAACGAACTCGGCTATCGCGCCGATGGCGGTGCCGGGTTGGCGCTGGACCTGCGTCCGGCGATCAGCCGGCACTGGGAACTGGGCAGCAAATGGCGCTGGTCCGCCGGCGACCTGGCGTTCGCGCTGTTCCGCGCCGACACCGACGACGAGTTGTCGGTCGCCAGCAACCTGGGCGGGCGCAGCACCTACCGCAACGTGGGGCGTGCGCGACGGCAAGGCGCGGAGGCGAGCATGCGCGCGTCGTTCGGCGAACACTGGCAATGGCAGGCCGCCTGGACCTGGCTGGATGCCGAGTTCCGCGACGGCTTCCTGACCTGCGCACGCAGCGGTTGCGCCGTGCCGGACACGCCGGTGAAGGCGGGCGCGACGATTCCCGGTATCGCGCGCCAGCAGTTCTTCGGCCGGCTTGAATGGCGTTCGGAGAACTGGAGCGCGGCCGCCGAAGCCGTCGCCCAGGATCGGGTGGGCGTGAACGATATCGGCAGCGAGCAGGCCCCGGGCTACGCATTGCTGCACCTGGAAGCCGCGCGCCGCTGGCGATTCGGCGACGATATGCTGCGCGCGTTCCTGCGCGTGGACAACGCGCTGGACCAGCGTTATGCCGGATCGGTGATCGTCAACGAAGGCAACGGCCGTTACTACGAGCCCGGACCCGACCGTGGATTCCTGCTGGGCCTGGAGTGGCGCAGGATGCCCTGACGCCCCTCAGGCATCCGAAGGCGGCGGGCCGACCCGGCGGAAGTACGCCTCCAGGCCATGCTCGGGATCGTCGGCGAAGATCTCGCCGGTCTCATCCAGTTGAAGGATGCGGTCGGGACGGAAGTTGCGAAAATCGCGGCGGAAACGGCACCAGGCCCCGAGCGTCCAGCTGCCGCCCCAGAACGCCAGGCACAGCGGCTCGATGTCGCGCCCGGTTTCCTCGCCGGAATGATCGGCGTAGCGGAACCGCAGCACGCGGCGCTGCTCGATGGCTTCGTGCAGGCGATCCAGCAGGCCGGTGGATTCGAAGCGGTCCTTCAGTTCCGGCGCATAGATGCGGGTGCGCTGCGCACGCGCCTGCAGATCCGGCGGCAACACCGCCTGTATTTTCAGCAGTGCCGAGCGCGCGCCGACGGACAGGCGCTTGCCGCCGAACGCACGGACGAAGCGCGTGCCGACCACCAGGGCTTCGAGTTCGTCGGCGTTGAACATCAGCGGAGGAATGTCCGCGCCCTTGCGCAGCAGATAACCGATGCCGGCCTCGCCTTCGATCGGCACGCCGGACAATTGCAGGTCGGCGACATCGCGATAGACCGTTCGCAGCGAGACCGCCAGGGTCTCGGCGAGGGTACGGGCGGGCAGGGCGGTGCGGCGTCCACGCAGGGCATGGATGATCAGGAACAGGCGGTCGGCGCGGCGCATGTCGGCATCATCCCTTGCCGGCGCCGGGGGACGCAAAGGGACGCGCGCATCTCACGCCTCCCCGCCGGGACGCGGGTCGCGCCCCATCCGCGAACGCGCGGTGGGCGCCAGCCGCAGCAACTCGGTGCGATGCGGCTGCGCGCCGATCCGCCAGGCGGCCTGGAGCTGGCGATCGCAGCGTTCGTGGGTGGCTTCGTCGGCGAACTGCAGGAGACAGGCGAACACGTGCTCGCCCTCGCGCACCGGCAGGGCGGCGTAGTCGTTCGGCGCGGCGCTGCTCACCAGCGTGCCAAGCACGCGCGCCTGCATGTCCTCCAGCCATGGCCGTTGTATCTGTTCGAAATGATCCCGCCACTCCTGGCTCACCGGCGCATCGAAATGGTGCAGGCAGATGACGACGCGGGCCTGCTCCGGCGCGGCCGCGTCCATCGGCGGCGGCGGCGTCGACACCCGCAACGCCGGGCCCGGATGCGCGGGCTGCAGCAGCAGCACGTTGTCCGAATCGATCATCGTCGCGTTGGCGGCATCGCGATTCGCGCGCCAGGCCTGTCCCTGGTAGAACCGCGCCAGTGCCTCCCGCCGCGTCGCCATGTCGGCGAATCCGCGCAACCAGACGAAGCGATCCGGATCGTCCAGATCGCGGAACTGGCCCAGCAGGTGCATCCCGGCCGCTTCCTGGGTTTCGATGAACTCGCGTTCGAACAGGGTGATCAGTTCGTCGCGCCGGCCCGGGTGCAGGGTGTACTGGCGCAGTTCGATCACGCCGGGAACCACGGTGGCGACCGGCGGGACAGCGAGGGGACGGGAAGGGCGGGCCGTCGTGGGGGAGAGGGTATCCAGCATCACGTCACTCCTGGCGCAGGGCATCGACAACGGCGGTGTCCATCTCGATCACCACCGACAGGTATTCCTCGATCAGATCGAGCACGGCCTGGCGCGGTCCCTCGCGCCATTGATCGCTGCCGTAGAAGGCGTCCTGCTCGCGCTGGCGCGCGTCCAGATCCGCGTAGGCACGGATCAACAGGTAGGAAGTGCGGTCGTGCGGGGAAGGCCCGTGCCGGACCACGTCCATCGGCCAGCCGCGCAGCATCGGCATGACCGTGGCAGTGATCAGCCGGTGGAAGTCTTCGCGCGTGCCGGGGCGCAGGCGATAGCTGCGGAACTCGACGGCCCGGGTGGAAACCGGCGCGCTCATGCGGCCTCCCGGCTCAGGTACATGTGCCAGTTGGTTTCCCAGTGGCCGCCACGATCCGGCGAGAACGCCTGCTCCCAGTGCGCGCTGTCCGGCTGGATCTCGTGCCAGCGGAACCGCACCCACACCTCGCGGCCCTTGTGGCGATCGCGGCCATGGAAGGTGCCGACGCCGTTCTCGAATCGGCCGATCACCGGCGGTTCGAGCAGGCCCTGGAGGTTGTTGGCCCAGTACAGGCTCCACTGCCGCTGGAGCGGGTCGTACAGGCGCAGGGTCATGCCGCGATAGCCACCCGACCAGTCGGTGACGAACTCGTCCATGTTGCCGACGCCGCCCAGCACCGGGCCGCACTGCTGGCGCGCCTCGAAGTGTTCCCATTCCTCGCACCCGGCCAACCGCTCCTTCAACCGCACGTTGCGCACCCGCCAGCGGCCGTGCAGGAAATCGAAGTCGTGCCGGCCTTCCGCGGGCAATGGGTGGCCGGGCGACGCCGGATAGACAAGCTGGTCGCCGCTCACCAGGCTACGTCCCAGGCCGGCAACGTAGGCGTGGAAGGCGCGCGGCAGCAGGTCCTGGGCGCGCGCGGTCAGACTCCGGGGGCTCATGCGTATTTCCTCCTGAAAATGGCAGGGGTCCATCCTGATGCGGGGCTGCTGACAACGTGGTGTCAGCAGCCATCGACCTGCCGGAAGTCACGACTTGCGCGATGCCCGTGGCGTCCGCCAGCGGCGGCAGGCAGCATGTCCGCATGCGCGAACGCCTGAAGCTGCTGCTGCAACCCCTCAATCTGTCCGGCGTCCTGACCTGGGCGGCGGTGATGCTGGCGATGCGCGGTGAGACCGGCGGCCTCGACGGCCCGCGCCTGGGTACGCTGCTGGCGTTCCTGGCCGCCTTCCTGCTGCTGGATCAGCCCGGCGTCGGCCGGCGCCTGCGCGATGCGCTGTTGTGGCTGCAACTGCTGCTCGCCTTGCTCATGATCGAACTGGCGCCACGCACCGGAACCGCGCCGGTCCTGCTGGTGGTGGTCGCCGCGCAACTGGCGATGACCTGGCGCCCGCTGCATGCGCTGCTGGTGATGCTGGCGGCGAACCTGGTGTTCGGCCTGCTGATGGTCCGTGCCGGGCACGATGCGGCCTGGTTCATGGTCGCCATCTACGGCGGCTTCCAGGCCTTCGCCGCGCTGATCGGCCACTACGCGCGCAGCGCCGAGAACGCCCGCGATCGCCTGGCGCTGGTCAACGCCGATCTGCTCGCCACCCGCGCGTTGCTCGCCGACAGCGCGCGCGACGCCGAACGCCTGCGGGTGGCGCGCGAGCTGCACGATGTCGCCGGGCACAAATTGACCGCGATGAAGCTCAACCTGCGCGCGCTGGCTTCCGATCCCGCGCTGGCCGGACGTCCGCAGGTGCGCTTGAGCGAGCAGCTGGCCAGCGAACTGCTGGAGGACATCCGCAACGTGGTCCAGGCGCTGCGCGATTCGCGCGGGCTGGATCTGGAAACCGCGCTGCGCGCATTGGCCGCGCCGTTGCCGCAGCTTCGCATGCAGCTGAACATTGGCGAGGACGCGGTGATCCGGGATCCACAGCTGGCCGAGACCGTGCTGCGGATCGTGCAGGAAGCCATGACCAACGCGGCCCGCCATGCCGGCGCGGCGACGTTGTGGGTCGAACTGCGACGCGAGGGTTCGCGGCTGTGGCTGCGGATCGCCGATGATGGCCAGGCACCAGCGCTGCTGCGCGAAGGCAACGGGCTGGCCGGCATCCGCGAACGGGTGGCCGCGGTCGGCGGGGATCTGCACATCGGCCGCGGCCTGGCCGGCAACCTGGAACTGACCGTGGAGTTTTCTCATGAGTGATATGTCCGGATCCGCGATCGTGCGGGTCGCGCTGGCCGACGATCAGGCCCTGGTCCGCGCCGGCCTGCGCGCGTTGCTCGACGGGCCGGACGGAATCCGGGTGGCGTTCGAGGCCGAGGGCGGCGCGGAATTGCTCGAGCGGCTCGCCGATAGCCCGGTGGACGTGATCCTCAGCGACATCCGCATGCCCGGCGTGGACGGCATCGACGCGCTGCTGCGACTGCGCGCGCGCGGTGACCGGACACCGGTGCTGCTGCTGACCACCTTCGATGACGGCGACCTGCTGCTGCGCGCGGCCGAAGCCGGCGCACAGGGATTCCTGCTCAAGGACGCGGCGCCGGAAGACCTGCGCGCCGCCATCCGCCGGGTCGCCGCCGGCGACACCCTGCTGCAGCCGGTCGCCACCGATCCGGTGCGCGCGCGCTACCGGTTCCACGACGAGAGTCCGTCAAGCGATCGTTTCAGCGAGCGCGAAGTCGCGATCCTGCGCCTGCTCGCCGGTGGCTACTCCAACAAGGAAATCGCGCGCACGCTGTTCCTCGCCGAAGGCACGGTGAAGAACTACGTCTCCAACATCCTCGACAAACTCGGCACCCGCGACCGCACCCGCGCCGTGCTCAAGGCAATCACGCTGCGGATCATCTGATCGATTTCCCCCTGTAGGAGCGACGTAAGTCGCGACCTTTTCGTATGGGGATGGATGACGGTCGCGACTTACGTCGCTCCTACAAGAGCAGCGTCCCTCGCACTCAGGTCAACACCAGCACCGCCAACCCCGCCGCCAGCGCGGCCAGCAATCCAGCCGCGACGCGCACCCCGTAGGCGGCTCCGCCACTGATCCAGGCGATCACCGATTTGGTCGCCAGGCTCGCGCCCAGCAGCGCCAGCATCAGCCAGCGCGCCTCGATGTCGCTCAGGCCGCCGCGGGCGAACTGGTTGGCCAGCGTCGCCACCGCCGCGTGCAATTCGGCGGTCGCCGAGATCACCGCCGCGGCCATCGCGCCACGCGGCCCGATCCATGCCGCCAGCGCGGCCGACACGAAGATCAGCACGGCCACCACCAGCGCGAATCCGAGCGCCTGTCCGAACCGGAACATCCGGCTTTCCGCGGTCGGCGGCGCGGCGGGATCGTCGCGTCCCGCGCGCAGGCCCAGCAGGCCGCCGGCCAGCAACACCGCGCCGATCGCGGCCAGCTCGGGCCACAGGTCGATGACCAGCGGCGGCGACACCGCCCACAGGATCGGCACGCACAGACTCAACGACGCCAGGTTGGAGAGCAGTGCCGCGGCCACCGTCGAGGACAGCAGCGCGGGGGTTTCCCGCGCCCGCTGGCCGAAACCGATCACCGCCGCGGTGGAGGACACATAGCCGGCGAAGAATCCCGCCGCGGCCAGGCCCCAGCGGTTCCCGATCAGGCGCAGCGCGACATGGCCGAGCGCGCTGACCGCCATCACCAGCACCACCAGCTTCCACAGGGTCGCCAGGTTGATGGCCTGGAACGGACCGATCGCCTCGTCCGGCAGGATCGGCAGGATCACCAGCGCCGAGGCCAGCAGCAGCAGGCCGTCGAACACCTCGCGTTCGCTCAGCACCTGGCGGGTCAACCGGTGCAGAGGCTCCTTGGCGTACAGAAGCAGTGCCGCGACCACCGCCAGTCCGGTCGCCAGCGGCGGCGACTGCATCGCCAGCGCACCCAGCAGGGCGGTCAGGAGCAGGGCGACCTCGCTGGTCAGGCCGGCATCGTGGTCGCGCGTGCCCAGATAAGCCAGGGCGGCCAGGACCACCACCCCGGCCAGCATCACCAGCAGCACCGGCAGGCCAAGCTGGGCGGCGACCGCCGCGCCCAGTGCGGTCAGGGCGTGGGTGCGCAGGCCGGCGATGGCGCGCGCCTCTCCCCCGGCGCGCTCGCGGACCAGGCCGATCAGCAGGCCCAGGCCCAGCGCCGAAGACAGGGAAAGCCATACCGCCGGGGGGGTCGGAATCAAGGTGTGCCCTCGGGATCCATGAAATTGGTCTTGCATTGGTCCGCAATGTCCGGACAATGCGCGGTTCTTCCGCCCGCCATCCTGCCATGCCCACGCCCACCGCCCATACCGTTTCCCTCAGCCGCTACCTGATCGAGGAACAGCGCGCCGGCCGCATCGACGCCGAACTGCGCCAGCTGATCGCGGTGGTCGCGCGGGCCTGCACCAGCATCTCCATCGCGGTCAGCAAGGGCGCGCTGGGCGGGGTGCTTGGCGACGCCGGCACCGGCAACATCCAGGGCGAGGCGCAGAAGAAGCTGGACGTGCTGAGCAACGACATCCTGCTGGAGGCCAATGCCTGGGGCGGCCACCTGGCGGCCTGCGCCTCCGAGGAAATGGAGCACAGCCAGCCGATCCCGGACGCCTATCCGCGCGGCGGCTTCCTGCTGCTGTTCGATCCGCTGGACGGCAGTTCCAACATCGACGTCAACGTCTCGGTCGGCACCATCTTCTCGGTCCTGCGCAGCCCCGAGGGCGTGAGCCGGCCGGGCGACGAGCATTTCCTCCAGCCGGGACGCCGGCAGGTCGCCGCCGGCTACTGCATCTACGGGCCCAGCACGATGCTGGTGCTGACCACCGGCCACGGCACCCACGCCTTCACCCTGGACCGGGAACAGGGCGCGTTCGTCCTGACCCAGCGCGACATGCGCATCCCGGAGGACACCCGCGAGTTCGCCATCAACGTCTCCAACCAGCGTCACTGGGAGCCGGCGATGCAGGCTTACGTGACCGACCTCCTGGCCGGCAAGGAAGGCCCGCGCGGCAAGGATTTCAACATGCGCTGGATCGCCAGCATGGTCGCCGACGTGCATCGCATCCTGACCCGCGGCGGCATCTTCATCTATCCCTGGGATCGCAAGGAACCCGGCAAACCGGGCAAGCTGCGCCTGATGTACGAGGCCAATCCGATGGGCATGCTGGTCGAGCAGGCCGGCGGCGCGGCCAGCACCGGGCGCGAATCCATCCTCGATCTGCAACCCGACCACCTGCACCAGCGCGTGCCGGTGTTCCTGGGCTCGCGCAACGAGGTGGAAGCGGCCGCGCGGTATCACCTCGAAGCCCGCTGATCCCGGCCCTTGTAGGAGNATTCTCATGGTCGCGACTTACGTCGCTCCTACAAGACCCGACAGCAACTCAGAACAGCTCCCCCTGCGGCGAGGGCGGCCGCGGTGGCACGAACTTGCGCACATCCAGTCCCTGGTGCCTGCGCCGATCGAAACCCAGTCGCCGATAGGCCAGGCCGAAGCGGCGCGCCAGCAGCTCCGCATACACCCCGTCACCGCTGAATCGCTTGCCGAAGCGGGCGTCGTAGTCCTTGCCGCCGCGCAGTTGCTGGATGGTGCTCATCACGTGTTCGGCGCGCTGCGGCAGGTGGGTCTGCAACCAGTCGCGGAACAGGGGCGACACCTCGTGCGGCAGGCGCAGCAGCACGTAGCCGGCGGAATCGGCGCCCGCATCCCGCGCCGCCTCCAGCACCGCTTCCAGCTCCGCATCGTTCACCCAGGGGATCACCGGCGCGAACATCACCCCGACCGGAATGCCGGCCTCGCTCAGCCGGCGGACGGCGCGCAGGCGCGAATGCGGCGCCGACGCCCGTGGCTCCAGCCGCGCGGACAGGTGGTTGTCCAGGGTGGTGATCGAGAAATACACCTGCACCAGGTGTTCGCGCGCCATCGGCGCCAACAGATTCAGATCGCGCTCGACCAGCGCATTCTTGGTGATCAGCGAGAACGGATGCCGGGTTTCGGCCAGCACCTCGATGATGCGCCGGGTCAGACCCAGTTTCCGCTCGGTCGGCTGGTAGGCGTCGGTATTGATGCCCAGCGCGATCGGGCTGCACCGGTAGCCCGGCTTCGCCAGCTCCTTGCGCAGCAGTTCCGGCGCGTTGGTCTTGGCGAAGATCCGGGTCTCGAAGTCCAGGCCGGGCGACAGGTCCAGATAGGCGTGGCTCGGCCGGGCAAAGCAGTACGAGCAACCATGCTCGCAGCCCCGGTAGGGATTGAGCGATTGCTGGAACGGAATGTCCGGCGACTGGTTGCGGCTGATGATGCTGCGTGCGCGCTCCTCGGTCACCCGGGTCGCCGGCGAGGACGCGATCTCGTCCTCGCGATCCCGTTCGTGCCAACCGTCGTCCTCGGCCTGCGCCGTGGTCACGGCGAACCGGCCGGGCAGGTGTCCCGTGGAACCGCGGCCTTTGATCATCTCGCCCATCCATGCAGGTTACGCCGCCGGCGTCTCAGCGGCGGCGACACCGCATGGGCAACACCGCATAGAATCCCGCCATGCTGGAAACCTTGCACACCTGGTGGGATGCCTTCCTGTCCATCCCGCACTTGAACCGCTGGCTCACGGCGGCCTGGCTGCTCTACCTGATCCCGCTGTGCGGCTGGATCGTGTTGCAGAAGCGCGAGCCGGTCGCCACCCTCAGCTGGGTGCTGTCGCTGTCGCTGCTGCCCTATGTCGGCTACCTGATCTACTTCCTGCTGGGGCCGCAGAAGATCAAGCGCCAGCAGCTGCGCCGGCACCAGTCACGCACGGGAATGGATACCTACGAGACGTTCTGCCCGGTCGATGAGGGCTGCACCGAACTGGCGATGCTGGCCCAGACCACCACCGGCCTGCCGCCGTCCACCGCCACCTCGGTGCAGTTGCTGGTGGACGGCTCGGCGACCTACGAAGCCATCCTGGACGCGGTCCGCCAGGCCACCAACCACATCCATCTGGAGTACTACATCTACAACCCGGATCGCTGCGGCCAGCGCCTGCTGGAAGCGTTGATCGCCAAGGCGCGGGAAGGGGTGAAGGTGCGGCTGCTGCTGGACGCGGTCGGCTCCTCGCAGGTGGGTCGGCGCTTCCTCCAGCCGCTGCACGAGGCCGGCGGCGAGAGCGCCTGGTTCCACCCGACCCGGTTCCGGCCATTCACCCGTCCCTGGGTCAACCTGCGCACCCACCGCAAGATCGTGGTGGTCGACGGCCGCATCGCCTTCACCGGCGGCATCAACATCACCGACGAGGAAGACGAATCGCTGCGCCCCGATGCCTACCGGGATCTGCACCTGCGGATGGAAGGCGACGTGGTGCGCAGCGTGCAGCAGGTGTTCGTCGAGGATTGGGTGTACGCCACCGGCCAGAAGCGCAAGGACTTCCAGGGCACGCGCCTGTGGCATGCGACCGACAACGGCATCGAGGGCGGCATCGCGGCGCAGACCCTGGTATCGGGACCGGATTCGTCCTGGGAGCCGATCCACCGCACCTACGTGTCCGCCATCCACGAAGCGAAGTCGCGGGTATGGCTGGTGACGCCCTATTTCGTCCCGGGCGAGGCGGCGCGGATGGCGTTGACCTCGGCGGCGCTGGGCGGACTGGACGTGCGCCTGCTGGTGCCGCGGATGAGCGACTCACGGCTGGTCACCTACGCCGCGCGTTCCTATTTCGATGAACTGCTGGCCGCCGGCGTGAAGGTCTACGAATACGGGCCGCGCATGATGCACAGCAAGGCGCTGCTATGCGACGACAACCTGGCCCTGATCGGCAGCGCCAACTTCGATCACCGCAGCTTCCGGCTGAATTTCGAGATCTCGATGCTGTTCCGCGACCGCGGCCTGGCCGGCCAGCTGGCGCAGTTGCTGGAGGGTGAATTCGCATCCTCGAGGCCGGTCAGCCCGGAGCGTCGGCGGTCATTGTGGCGGCACCGCCTGCCGGAGGCGCTGGCGCGACTGACCTCCCCGCTGTTGTGATCCGCAACGCTTCACGCCGTCGCCGGGCGTTGTAAACTCCCGCCATCCAGGGGAGGGACGGTCATGCACTGGCTCTATCTATTGTTCGCCGCCGGCGCGCTGGTGCTGTCCATGCGCACCACCTCCACCGCATTGATGGTGGTCGGCCTGATCGCGTCGCTGGGCCTGTTCGTCGCATGGATCGTCGGCTGGTACGCCGCACGGATGGGCGACAGCCAGCGCGACGAATCGCACATGATCGACCCCACCGAACTGCGTCGCCTGCGCGAACTGGCCGAGGCGCGCAAGCAGGGCACGGTGCCGCCGCCGGGACCACCACCGCTGTGAGAGGCGAACCTTGTTCCGCAGGGAAGCCGGCATGAGCCTCCTGAGCGTCAACGTCAACAAGATCGCGGTGCTGCGCAATTCGCGCGGCGGCAGCGAGCCGGATGTCGTGCGCGCCGCCCGCGCCTGCCTGTATGCCGGCGCGCATGGCATCACCGTGCATCCGCGGCCCGACCAGCGCCACATCCGCGCCGATGATGTCCACGGACTGGCCGAGCTGACCCGCGAAAGCCAGGTGGAGCTCAACCTAGAAGGCAACCCGTTCGCGCCGCCGCGCGAGGGCTATCCGGGTTTCCTGGCCCTGTGCGAACAGGCGCGTCCGGCCCAGGCGACCCTGGTTCCCGACAGCGACGGTCAGATCACTTCCGACCACGGTTTCGATTTCGATCGTGACGGCGAGCGCCTGCGGCCGCTCGTCGCCGAGCTGAAATCCTACGGCTGCCGCGTGAGCGTGTTCGTCGACGCCGGTTGTTCTTCCCTGGAAAAGGCGGCCGCCATCGGCGCCGACCGCATCGAGATCTATACCGGTCCGTTCGCCGAGGCAATGGCCGCCGGCGACGCGGAGGCGGAACTGGCGCACTGCATCCAGACGGCGCGCCTGGCGCGCTCGCTGGGCATGGGAGTCAATGCCGGCCACGATCTCAGCCAGGCCAACCTGCAGGAATTCCTGGAAGCCGTGCCCGGCGTGCTCGAGGTTTCCATCGGCCACGCCCTGATCGGCGAGGCGCTGTACGCGGGCCTGCACCGCACGGTTCAGAACTACCTGGCCATCCTCGAATCGGTACGCGCGGCACAGGCGAACCACTGAGGTTCGCCTGGCCGTTTCACGGCAACCGCCCGCGAATCAGCGCTCGCCGCGCCAGGACACCTGCTCGATCCCGCTGGCACGGACTTCGGCCAGGGCGGTAACCACCTGCTGATAGTCCGCATCGGGCGAAGCACTCAGGGTCAGCACCGTCTTCGGGTCGCTGCGCAGCGCATCGTCCAGGCGCACGCGCAGATCCCGCGCCGAAAGCGGACGATCGTCCAGCCGCAACGTGCCATCGGCGGCGACATCCAGACTGAGGATGCTGGGTTTGTCGGGCGAGGGCGTATCTCTACCCTGTGGCAGGGACAGGTCCAGTGGCCGCGAGAGCAGCGGAGCCGTCACCATGAAGATGATCAGCAGGACCAGCATGACATCGACCAACGGGGTGACATTCATCTCCGCCAGGGCGGAGGGACGTGCGGTTGCGGAGAAAGCCATGGCGTACTCCTTTCGCGTCGGATCGACTCCACGCTACGCCTGCCTGTTGCCTCCTGGCAAGAGGGGAGAAAAGTCCCGTAGGAGCGACGTCAGTCGCGACCGTGAAGCTTGGTTGGTTGTGGAGCCAACCCATGCGGGCGAAAGGACGCCGTGAGCAGATGCTGGATTCCGGTCGCGACTGACGTCGCTCCTACAAGGACTAACTTCGGCGGGGAACGGCCAAAAAAAACGCCGCCCGAAGGCGGCGTTCAACAGGTTTGCGTCTATGCGTATTACTGCACGAAGCCGATTTTCTGCATCTGAGCGTTCTTGGCCGCGGCCAGTACTTTCGCCATCACGTCGTACTGGGCGTCCGGGTTCGCGTCGATGCGCAGTTCCGGCTGGTTGGTCGGATCACGCTGGATCTCCTGCTCCATGCGCTGCTGCAGATCGCGCACGTTGACAGGCGAGTTGTTCCAGTAAACCGAGCCACCCGCATCGATACGCAGATCGATCGGTGGCGGCGGTTCCTTCAACTGCGGCGGCGGGTTGATCACACGCTGCGGCAGGGCGACGTCGATCGGGTAGGTCATGATCGGCGCGGTCACGATGAAGATGATCAACAGCACCAGCATCACGTCCACAAGGGGCGTGACGTTGATGTCGGCCATGGGGCCCTTGCTTCCACCACTACTGAATGCCATGGCTTACTGACCCTTCTCTTTGGTAGCGACGTAGCCGATATCCAGCATGCCCTGGCCCTGCGCGATCTTCGTCACCTCGGTGATCGTGCGCATCTTGGTGGTGCGATCACCACGCAGATTGAGCTTGGGCTGCGGCTGCAGCTGCGCCGTACTGGACAGACGCGACTCAAGGATTTCCTTGCCGATCTTCTCGTCGTTCCAATACAGCGAGCCATCCTCCTTCACCGAGATGGTGATCGGCGGAACCGGCGGAGCCTGCTTGTCCTTGTCGTCCTGCACGAGATTGGCCTCGGGCAGTTCGATCTTCACCTTATGCGACATCAGCGGCGCGGTGATGATGAAGATGATCAGCAGCACCAACATCACGTCCACGAGGGGCGTGACGTTGATCTCGGCCATCGGGCCACTGCTATTACCACTACTGAAAGCCATTTTCGGGCTCCGTCAATGCTAGTCGATGTGCGTGGGACTGCTGTTGCCTGGGCCTTAGCGGACGCGCGAGCCGGTGGCGAAGAAGTCGTGCAGATCGTGGGCGAACGTATCGAACTTGGAGATGGTCGAGCTGTTCGTCTTGCTGAAGAAGTTGTAGGCGAACACGGCCGGGATGGCGACGAACAGACCGATGGCGGTCATGATCAGCGCTTCACCCACCGGGCCGGCAACGGCGTCGATCGAAGCCTGGCCGGTGGCGCCGATGCGGATCAGGGCGCCGTAGATGCCCCACACCGTACCCAGCAGACCCACGAACGGGGCGGTCGCACCGACGGTGGCGAGCAGGGTCATGCCGCTCTGGAGCTTGGCGCTCTCGCGGGTGACGGCCTGGCGCAGGGCGCGGTCGACGAACTCGGAACGGCTCAGGGCTTCACCCAGACCGGCGCTGGAACCTTCGGCGCGCTGGTGGTGGGCGGCGGCCTGGGCTGCGTCCAGGGCAATCTTGGAGAACGGCTCGTTCTTCGGCTGTTCTTCCATCAGGCGGATGGCGTCCTGCGCGTTCGGGGTTTCCCAGAAGGTGCTGACGACGCGGTCGGCCTGGCCCTTCAGGCGCACGCTCTTGAGCGAGTTGATGACGGTCCAGTACCAGGACATGGCCGACATCGCGACCAGGATGAGCAGCACTGCCCAGGAGACGGCGTACTCGCCGGGCTTTTGCACCATTTCGGTGATCAGGTGCTCGAAGCCCATGTTGGTGAGGGCACTCGCGGCGTTGTTGCCCCCGGCTGCGGCGGCGATGATGGTTTCCTGCAGCATGACGCTTACCTTTATTTAAGAGTGTTGATTGAGGGTGTTGCGGGTGACGAAACGGATGGAGTAACTCGCGAGGGGCGGCCGATCAGCCGCCCATCTTGAAGTCGACCGGGACGCGGACGCGGCCGGCGGCCTTCTGGCCGTTGACGACGGACGGATTGAAGCGCCACTTGCGGGCGGCTTCCATCGCCGCGCGGTCCAGGTCGCGGTTGCGGCTGGACTTCTCGACGGAGACGTTGGTGACGTTGCCACTGGCGTCCACGTCGATGATCAGGATGACCGTGCCTTCGATGCCGGCGCGGGCGGCCGACGGCGGGTAGCGCGGCGGGTTCATGTTCTTGGACGAGATGTCCACGCTGGCGCCGATGTCGGCGACCGGAGCCGGCGGCGCCGGGGGAGCCGGCGGCTGGTAGACGTCGGTCGGACGCGGCTCGGACACTTCGACCGGCGGCGCTTCCGGCGGCGGTGGCAGCGGAGTCTGCTTCGGCGGCGCCAGGTTCTTGACCGGCGGCGGAGGCGTGTCCTGCTTGGGCGGCGGCGGCGGCGGCGGCGGCGGGGGAGGCGGTGCGTCAACGATCACCACGGAGGTACGTTGCGTTTCTTCCTTTTCCGCCGGCGGAGCCACAGCCGGAATGAGGAGCAGCAGCAGCGCGGCCGCGTGCAACGCGATCACGAAGGCAATGCCGATGATCCGGGGCCAGTTGAGGCTCTTGTCCTCTTCCTCTTCCCGATACCTATTGATGACCAGTTGTTCAGCCATGCGCCAATGAACTCAAGGTTGGTGCGGGACGCCGCAACGTCCGCGTCGTATTGGTTTCCCCCCACCTGACTTTTGGCAGGGGGAACTCTCAGCTTATACCATTCCGTGGTGCCAAAACCATCGTTTTTTCGATGTTTCTGGCCGTCGGTTTATTGGTTTCCCGTTAGGGCAGGGCCAGGATTTTCTTGGCGTCCTCGGGCTTCTTCAGACCCTTGTCCAGTGCGGACTTGGCGGCCTGCTTGGCCTCCGGGATCCGGTTTTCCTGCCACAGCACGCGCGCCAGGTTCAGGTAGGTTTCGCCGTTGGGCGACTGCGGCGCGGCCTTCTTCCAGGCCTCGATGGCCTGCGGGATCTGCTCGGAGTAGTAGTACGACTGGGCCAGCGCCAACTGGGTCTGATAGTCGTCCTTCAGGACGCCTTTCTGCAGGCCTTCGTTGATGACGGCGATGACGTCCTTTTCGCGGCCGTCCATGTTCGCGTACATGCTGTACAGCTGGCGATACTCGCGATCGTCGGTGAGCTGGCCGGAAGCGCGCAGCTTCTCCAGCACGCCGGCGGCCTGGTCGGTCTTGTCGGCCTGCAGGTAGACCGAGGCCAGGTTCATCTGCGCCTTCTTGTCGGTCGGGCTCTTGGCGGCCAGCTGTTCGGCGAGCTTGACGGCGGCGTCGTTCTGGCCGGCTTCGGCATAGCTGGCCATCAGGATCTGCAGCCATTCGTTCTTCGGTTCCGGCGAGCCTTCCACAGCCTGCTTCAGGAACGGAATCGCGTCGGCGTAGCGCTCGGCGCGATACAGGATGTTGCCCTTGACCACCAGTTCCTCGGGCTTCTGCGACTTGGTCTCGGCGAAGAACTTGTCCATCGTCGCCAGCGCTTCGTTGAACTGGTCGTCCTGCATCTGCAGCTGGGCCAGGAAGAACATCGTCTGGTAGTGGTTGTTGTTGTCCAGGCCGTTGAACTCCAGGACCTTGTTCGCGTAGTCCTTGGCCAGCTTGGAATCATCCTTGCCGTAGGCGGCCTGCGCACCGATCTGCGCGGCGACCGACTTGTCGTAGGCGTTGGCCTTGTCGCTGGCGATGATCTCGTTGACGAGCGTCATCGTCTCGTCTTCGTTGTTTTCCTTCTCGTAGGCCTTGAACAGCTTGTTGAGCTGGTTCTGCATCTTGGCCGACGCCTTTTCCTTCGGCTCCTGGCGGGTCGCCTCGGGATACCTGATCTCGACCTTTTCCTTCTTCTGCCGGCGCATCGAACTGCTGTCATCGCGGTTCATCTGGGCAACGGCATCGGCGGCAACCCCTGCGCCCAGCAGGCCGATGATGGCGAAGGAAAGCAGGGCGTGTCTGGACTTGCGATGCAGCATGGGGGTCACCTCAAAGCGGACGGCAGAAGTCTATCGGGGGCGGTCGGATCCTTCCGGGGCCGGAAAAGCTATCAGAAACTTCGGTGAAACAGGTAAGGTTTTTGTTGCTGCAGGGCAGCAATACCCTGGCGTTCTCAGCCGCAGCGGGGGATGTTTCCGGCCTTGCGGGCAGCTTCGTAGGTGGGGACCAGCGCCGGGGCATCGCGCTGGAGTTCGCGGATGCGGTTGGTCGGGTCCGGGTGGGTGGACAGCCACTGCGGCGGCCTTCCGCCGCCTGCGGCCATCATGTTTTCCCACAGATTGACCGCCTGGCGGGGGTCGAAGCCGGCCTGGGCCATCAGCCGCTGGCCGACCACGTCCGCCTCGCTTTCCTGGGTGCGGGAATTGGGCAGCAGGATCAGGCCCTGCGCGCCCAGGCTGCCGAACTGGCTGACCGCGTCCATGCCGGTCTGGCCGTATTTGGCGCCGGCCAGCGCGCCAAGGATGCTCAGGCCCGTCTGGGTGCCCATCTGGCGCGTGATGCGCTCCTCGTGGTGGCGACTGATGACATGGCCGATTTCATGCCCCAGCACCGCGGCGAGCTGGTCCTGGTTCCTGGCGACCGTGAAGATGCCGGTGTTCACCCCGACCTTGCCGCCCGGCAGGGCGAAGGCATTGGGTTCCTTGTCGACGAATACCGCCGTTTCCCACGCGACCGAGCGCTGCGCGGGCGGCAGCTGGCGCACCAGCGCGTTGACCACGCAGGTGACGTAGGCGTTCTGTTTCGCGTCGCGGTTGGCGGGTTCCTTGGCCTTGGTCTCGGCGAAGGCCTGGGCGCCCAGCTGGTCCAGCTGCTGCTGCGAAATGCCGCCCACCACCTGGGTGCGGCCGGTGGGCGAGGTGGTGGTGGCGCAGGCGACCAGCAAAGTCGCGACGGCGGCGGCGAGCAACCAGGGTTTCATGGCAGTGCACTCCAGTGCGGAACCGCGTTTAGTGTCGGCAAGGCCGTCTTAACATTCCGTCAACCGGGCGCGGCGGTCAGCCACCGGCCAGCTGCATGGCCCCCAGGGCCAGGGCGTTGTTCAGCGCATGGGCGGCGATGGGCGCCCAGAGCGTGCCCGTGCGCCGATACAGCCAGGCGAAGGCCACGCCCATGCCGGCGTAAACGACCAGCAGCAGTGCCGTGGCCGCCGCGCCGTTGCCGTTGAGTCCGGGCGCCTCGTGCGCGAGCGCGAAGGCGCAGCCGCTGAGGATCATGCCCAGCACCGGATATCCGGCCTGCCACATGCCACCGAACAGCACGCGCCGGAACAGCAGTTCCTCGTACAGCGGCGCCAGCAGCACCGCGAACGCCATCATGAAATAGGGATGGTGTTGGGAGAGGTCCTGGATCGGCGCCAGGTTGCTGGGATTCGGCGGCACCCCCATCCGTTCGCCCAGCCAGCTCGCCAGGCTGCTGGACAGGAACGTCAGCACCGCCACGCCGACCACCGCGACCCAGGTGCCGGTCCGACGCACCGCCCATTGCGAATGCCGGCGTTCCTGCGCGCTGGCGGGACGCCGCCAGAAGTACAGCAGCAAGGCGGCGCTGCCCATCGAGAACAGCGCGATCAGGATCTGCACGACCGCGTCGGGCCTTTCGAGCGCGGCCGTGATTTCGGCTTGCTCGGCGCCCGCGGCAGCCAACTGGATGGCGCGCGCGACGCCCCAGAAAACGCCGGCGCCCAGCATCAGCACGACGGTGATGACGAGCGCCAGCGCGGTGTCGGCGCAGAAGCCGGCAAGGGCCGAACGCAGCGGCCGCAATGGAGGCGGCGAAGACAGCCCTGTTTCCGGCGCGTCCGGCATCGGATCAGACGTCGAGGTTGGCGACCTTCAGCGCGTTGGCTTCGATGAAGTCGCGGCGCGGCTCCACCACGTCACCCATCAACGTGCTGAAGATCTGGTCGGCGGCCACCACGTCCTCGATGCGCACCTGCAGCAGGCGGCGGGTATCCGGATTGACCGTGGTATCCCACAACTGCTCGGGGTTCATTTCACCGAGACCCTTGAAGCGCTGGATGCTGCGGCCCTTCTTCGCTTCCTCCAGCAGCCAGGCCTGCGCCTGGGCGAAACCTTCGATCGCCTGGGTCTTGTTGCCGCGCACGATGGTCGCGCCTTCGCGGACCAGGCCATGCAGCAGATCCGCCGATTCGCGCAGCGCGCGCAGTTCGCCGGTTTCGAATACCGACAGCGGCAGCACCTGGGTCAGTTCCTCGCCCATGTGCCGGCGGGTGGACAGCAACGCGGCCGGACGCTGTTCGTTGGCCGACTGCAGGTGCAGCGAATAGCGCGGACTGCCCAGGCGGCCCCGGTTGAGCTTGGCTTCCAGCGCGTCGAGATCGGCGCGCTGGTCCTGGTTGCGCTCGGCGAAAGCGGCATCCAGCGCCGGTGCGTCGATCAGCGCTTCGAGCAGCTGCGAATCGAAGCGGTGCGCATTGCGCGCAATCGCTTCGCGCGCGTTGGCGTAGGCGAGCAGCAGCTTCTCCAGCGCTTCGCCGGCGATCGGCGGTTCGCCGTCGGCCGGGATCAGCGAAGCGCCTTCCACCGCGCTGTTGGCGAGATAGACGTTCAGTGCCGCGTCGTCCTTCAGGTACAGCTCCTGCTTGCCCTGCTTGAGCTTGTACAGCGGCGGCAGGCCGATGTAGACGTGGCCGCGCTCGATCAGTTCCGGCATCTGCCGGTAGAAGAACGTCAGCAGCAGCGTGCGGATGTGGGATCCGTCCACGTCGGCGTCGGTCATGATGATGATGCGGTGGTAGCGCAGCTTGTCCGGGTTGTATTCGTCCTTGCCGATGCCGGTGCCCAGCGCGGTGATCAGCGTGCCCACTTCGGCCGAGGACAGCATCCGATCGAAGCGCGCGCGTTCCACGTTGAGGATCTTGCCGCGCAGCGGCAGCACCGCCTGGTTCTTGCGGTTGCGGCCCTGCTTGGCGGAGCCGCCTGCCGAGTCACCCTCGACGATGAACAGTTCCGACAGCGCCGGATCCTTCTCCTGGCAGTCGGCCAGCTTGCCGGGCAGGCCGGCGATGTCCAGCGCGCCCTTGCGGCGGGTGAGTTCGCGGGCCTTGCGCGCGGCTTCGCGGGCGCGGGCGGCGTCGACGACCTTTTCCGCGATGGCGCGGGCCTCGTTCGGGTGTTCCTGCAGGAACTCCTCCAAACGTGCACCGAACGCGGCCTCAACGGCCGGCTTCACGTCGGAACTGACCAGTTTTTCCTTGGTCTGCGAGGAGAAGCTGGGATCCGGCACCTTCACCGACAGCACCGCGATCATGCCTTCGCGCATGTCGTCGCCGGACAGGTTGACCTTGGCCTGCTTGGCGATGCCGTTCTGTTCGATGTAGTTGCTGAGGGTGCGGGTCAGCGCCGCGCGGAAACCCGCAAGGTGGGTGCCGCCGTCCTTCTGCGGGATGTTGTTGGTGAAGCAGAACATCGTTTCCTGGTAGGCGTCAGTCCACTGCAGGGCGACGTCCACGGTGATGCCGTTGGTTTCGCCGGTCACCGAGATGACGTTCTGGTGCAGCGGGGTCTTCAGCTGGGCCAGATGCTCGACGAAGCTGCGGATGCCGCCTTCGTACTGGAACACGTCCTGGCGGCCTTCGCCACGCTCGTCGATCAGGGTGATCTTCACGCCCGAATTGAGGAACGACAGTTCGCGCAGGCGGCGGGCCAGGATGTCGTAGTGGAATTCGACGTCGGTGAAGATTTCCGCCGACGGCCAGAACCGGGTCAGGGTGCCGCGCTTGCTCGAGGCTTCCAGCTGCCTCAGCGGATACACCGGCTCGCCGAGCTTGTATTCCTGCTCGTGGTGGAAGCCATCGCGCCAGATATCGAGGGTGAGCTTGTTCGACAGGGCGTTGACCACCGACACGCCGACGCCGTGCAGGCCGCCGGAAACCTTGTAACTGTTGTCGTCGAACTTACCGCCGGCATGCAGCACGGTCATGATGACTTCGGCCGCCGAAACGCCTTCTTCCTTGTGGATGTCGACCGGAATGCCGCGGCCGTTGTCGGACACCGAAACCGAGCCGTCCTCGTGGATCTTCACGATCACGTCATCGGCATGGCCCGCCAAGGCTTCGTCGATCGAGTTGTCGACGACTTCGAACACCATGTGGTGCAGGCCGGTACCGTCGTGCACGTCGCCGATGTACATGCCGGGCCGCTTGCGGACCGCTTCCAGGCCCCGAAGGACGGTGATTTTGCTGGAGTCGTAATTGCCGTTCGGTGCAGGAATCGTTTCGTCGGTCATTCGCTTCGTGGTCGGCTGCATAGCCGCTGGTGCCGGACCGGGGAACGCCGGGCAGGCACGCAGCTATAGGGATACGAAGCGAAATTATAGCATCCCGGGCGAACCCGGCCCCGCCGCGTGGCGGCGTTAGACGGGGGACAGCCGGCCGTGTTCCACGTGGAACCGGGTTGGGCTGACACCCATTTCCTCCAATGCGGCCGGAGGCTCGGTGCCAGTGATGAAGACCTGGGCACCACTGCCCAGCAGGCGTTCCAGCACGCGGCGTTGGTGCCCGCGGTCCAGTTCGGAAGCCAGGTCATCCAAGGCGATCACCGGCCACTCGCCGCGCCGGGCGGCGTAGTCCTCGGCTTGGGTGAGCAGGCAGGCCAGCGCGGTGAGCTTGGCCTGGCCGCGCGAAAGCGCTTCCCTGGCGGGGCAGGCGGCGTAGTCCACCCGCCAGTCGGCGCGATGCGGCCCCACCGAGGTATGGCCGGCCGCGCGGTCCCGGTCCCGCGCCAGCAAGAGGGCATCGGCCAGGGACAGTTCGTGACGGCGCCAGCCGGGCTGGAACTCCAGGGTGGCCCGGCCCAGCCCGGGGACCAATTCAGCCGCCATCCGGCTCAGGCGAGGTTGCAGCTGCTCCAGATATCCGAGTCGCCGCTGGGTCAGCGGTTCACCGGATTCGGCCAGCTCATGGTCCCAGGCGTCCAGCTGGGCACCGCCGATTCCGGATTTGAGCAGCGCATTGCGCTGCTTCAGGGCGCGGGCATAGCGGCGCCATAGTCCCAGGAAGTCCTGTTCCACGTGGAACAGGCCCCAATCGACGAAGCGCCGGCGGGGCTCCCCGCCCCCGGTGACCAGGGCATGGCTGCCAGGTTCGAAGCTCACCACGGCCAAAGCCGCGCAAAGCTCGCCCAGCTGACTGACCGTCTCACCATCCAACCGCCCCGTCCAGGCCTGGCCGCTGTGGCGCAGGCCGGCGCGGCGCGGCCGGATGGCCATCGCTTCCTCCCACTCCACGAAAATCTCGACCGCCTCGCTTCCCGTCCGTACCAGCCCGTCCCGGACCCGGCCGCGAAAGCTCCGGCCATAGGCCATCACGTGCAACGCCTCCAGCAGGCTGGTCTTGCCCGCACCGTTTTCCCCGATCACCAGGTTCAGGCCCGGGCCCGGCTGCAGGCTGGCCTGCTCGAACCGACGCAGCCCTGCCACCGTCAATCGGGTCACATGCATAGGGACACCGCTCCGGCCTGGCGGGGGCTGGAAACAGGGAACGAAACGCGGGAAGCCGCCGGTGTTGGCGGAAAGGTGCGGGAGGGCATGCAGGGATCTTACCGGGATCCGGCGCCACCGATTCCGGGAGCGGAGGCGCAACGGGCAGCCATCACATCAGGGCCAGACATGCGTGTCCCGAAGAATCCGGGAATCAACACCGTAGTGCCCTGGGCACCTTGGGAACGTCGACGGGACTCCCCAACGAAAACGCCCGGCATCAAGCCGGGCGTTGTTCGTGTTCCACGTGAAACCAGATGTCAGAGGCGCAACGGCATGACCACGTGGCGGGACTTCTCGCTGCTGGCCTCACGCACCAGGGCGGAGGAGTTGGCGTCACGCAGCTGGATGACGACCTGCTCGTCGCGCAGGGCGCTGAGCGCATCCAGCAGATAGTTGACGTTGAAGCCGATGGCCAGTCCGTCCACCTTAGTGTCGGCCTCGATTTCTTCCTGGGCTTCTTCCTGTTCCGGGTTGTGCGCGCTGATCTTCAGCTGGCCGGGCGAAACTTCCACCCGCACGCCGCGGTACTTTTCGTTGGACAGGATCGCCGCGCGTTGCAGCGCCGCGCGCAGGACTTCGCGATCCAGCAGAACCTCGCGATCCGCGCCAATCGGAATCACCGCGGCATAGTCCGGAAAACGGCCATCGATCAGCTTGGACGTGAAGGTGACATCGTCACGCTTGACCCGGATGTGGCTGCGACCGACTTCCAGTTCCAGCGCCCGATCACCGCCTTCCAGCAGGCGCTGCAGCTCGGTCACGCCCTTGCGCGGCACGATGATCTGGCGCTTGGACAGCGGCGAGCCTTCCAGTTGCGCTTCGCACAGGGCCAGGCGATGGCCGTCGGTGGCCACGCAGCGCAGGGTACGGTCGGCCAGATCGAACAGCAGTCCGTTGAGGTAATAGCGCACGTCCTGCTGGGCCATCGCGAACGCGGTGCGCTCGATCAGTTCCTTCAGGGTCGCCTCTGGCACGTCCACGCGTTCGGTCGCCTCGACTTCATCCACCGACGGGAAGTCGTTGGCGGGCAGGGTGGCGAGGGTGAAACGGCTGCGCCCGGCTTGCACGGTGACCTTGTCTGCCGATTGGCTGACGGTGACCTTGCTGCCATCGGGCAGGGCCCGGACGATTTCAAACAGCTTGCGCGCGGGGATCGTGGTTTCGCCGTCCTGCGCGTCCTCGACCGCGCTGCGCGCAATCATTTCCACTTCCAGATCGGTGCCGGTCAGCGACAGCTGCCCGTTCTGCACCTGCACCAGGAAGTTCGCCAGGACCGGCAGGGTCTGCCGCCGTTCGACCACATTGACCACCTGGGCCAACGGCTTGAGGAATGCTTCGCGCTGAAGGCTGAAACGCATGTCGGTGGGTGCCCCTTGTGCCTTGTGCTTCTAAAAAGAAGGAAAGATCTTAAAAACTGGTGGTGATGGTTTCGCCGATTTCAGTGGGGAACCATCACAAACATTTGAATCACAACGATTTTCCGACAGATCCAACCCCGTGGACAAGCCCCTCGGGAAGGGCACTGAAACCTGTGGATAAATTTCGGCGGAAATTCCAGCCACAGTTTGTCCACAAGGGAGCAGGCCGCTTACTCACTGAGTTTACGGATCAACTTATCCCAATCCTCGCGGAGTTTGCCATCGGTCTCCATCAGGCTTCGGATCTGGCGGCAGGCATGCAGGACGGTGGTGTGGTCGCGGCCGGCGAACGCGTCGCCGATTTCCGGCAGGCTGTGTTCGGTGAGTTCCTTGGCCAGCGCCATCGCGACCTGGNCAGCGAGCGGGTGCGGCGCTTGGACAGCAAATCCTTGATCTGCAGTCCGTAGTAGTCGGCGACCGTTTTCTGGATGTTGGGAATGCTGATCGCCTGCTGCTGCGCGCGCAGCAGATCGCGCAGGGTTTCCTGGGCGAATTCCGGCGTGATCGCGCGTCCGGTGAAGTTGGCGCGCGCGGCCAGGGTGTTGAGCGCACCTTCCAGATCGCGCACGTTGCTGCGCATCTTCTTGGCCAGCAGGAACGCGACCTCGTCGGGAATCTCGGCGCCGCGATCGCGCGCCTTGGCCAGCACGATCGCCGCGCGGGTCTCGAAATCCGGCGGTTCGATGGCCACCGACAGGCCCCAGGCCAGGCGCGATTTCAGTCGCGGCTCGAGCCCTTCCACTTCGCGCGGATAGCGATCGCAGGTCAGGATGATCTGCTGGCGGCTGTCGAACAGCGCGTTGAAGGTGTGGAAGAACTCTTCCTGGGTGCGGTCCTTGCCGGCGAAGAACTGGATGTCGTCAATCAACAGCGCGTCGACCTGCTGGAAGCGGCGCTTGAACTGATCCATCGATTTCTCGATCAGCGCCTTGGTCATCGCACTGAAGAACTGCTCCGAACGCAGGTAGAGCACGCGCGCGTTCGGGTTCTGCCGACGCATCTCATTGCCGGCGGCGAACATCAGGTGGGTCTTGCCCAGGCCGGTGCCGCCGTACAGCAGCAACGGGTTGTGGGCGCGGTCACCCGGCTTCTGCGCTGCCTGCCAGGCCGCGGCGCGGCCCAGCTGGTTGCTGCGGCCTTCGACGAAATTGTCGAAGGTGTAATGGGTATCCAGGTTGCCGGCATAGGGCTCGGCCGCGGCCACGGCCGGCATTCCCTGGCCGGGGGCGGCCGGCCTGGCCGGTTCCGGCGCGCGGGCGCGCGAGCCGATCTCCAGCGAAACCTCGGCGTGGCCGGCGAAATAGTCCAGCAGCTCCCGGATCCGGTCCAGGTAACGCTCGCGCACCTGTTCCACGATGAAGGCGTTCGGCGCGTACAGGACCACCGCATCGCTGCGCTGTTCGGCCTGCAGCGGCTTCAACCAGGTGTGTACATCCTCTGCCGGAAATTCGGCTTCCAGGCGTTCAAGGCAGCGGGGCCAGGCATCCATCGCGTGAAACAACTCGTTCTTGATAAGGTGTGGAAAACACGGCGTCCGCGCCACGCGATTGCGCGGACGGGAGCCTGTAAAGAAGGGGTCGGCCAGACTACCACCGCCATCCGGCCGCGCCAATGGTTCCTGTGCATAAGATGTGGATGAATGGACCGGCGGCGATCCCTTCCGGCGCGGGGCCTTGCGCGGCCCATTTCGATCTTCTTCGCCGGTGTTGACCGTAACCGGCGGATACCTATAGAATTTCCGGTTCTTTCCATCCGCAAACCCGCACGAGGGCCCCATGGCCACCAAGCGCACTTACCAACCCAGCAATCTCAAGCGCAAGCGCGACCACGGTTTCCGTGCCCGCATGAAGACCGCCGACGGCCGCAAGATCCTGTCGCGTCGCCGCGCCAAGGGCCGCAAGCGCCTGACCGCCTGATGGCTTTGCCGCAATTCGCGGCCGAGACATCAATCATGCGATGCCCTTGCCAGGAGCCCGCACTGAACGGTGCGGGCTTCTTGCTGTCATGAGCGCAGCATTTCCACGCCACGCCCGGGTCCGCACGGGCGCGGAGTATGCGCGCGTGTTCGAGCAGTCACGCCGTACTTCGGATCCGTTGCTGAGCCTGCACTGGCTGGCCGGCGAGCAGCCGGCCCGGCTGGGCATGGCCGTTTCCCGCAAGGTCGATCGCCGCGCGGTGGGCCGCAACCGGATCAAGCGCCAGCTGCGCGAACAGTTCCGCAGCCTGCGTTCGCAGCTGCCCGGCGGCGATTATGTCGTGGTTGCGCGACCGCCGGCCGCCGCCGCCAGCAACGCGCAGCTGCGCGCGACCTTCCTGCGCGTGCTGACCCGCGCCGGCGCATTGCCGCCGCCAGCGACGGTAGGCACAATGCCGGCGGCCTTGAATTCCCCCTCTTCTCCCTCCACGACACCGGAACCCGACGCCGGTTGAGATTGCCTGTCCGATGAACCAGACCCGTGTTTTCCTGATTTTCGCCTGGCTGATGGTGGCGATCCTGTTGTGGATGGAGTGGGGCAAGTTCAATGCGCCCGCCGTCGCCGCGCCCACCGTGGCGGCCGCCGCCGCGACGCAGTCCGGTAGCACCGTGCCCACCTCGGCGCCCGCCGCGCAACCCGGCAGTACGGTCCCGCAGGCGCCGGCCGCGGTCGAGGCCCCGGCCGTCGCCGCCGCCGCGCCCTCGGCCGGCCAGCGCGTGACCGTCAGCAGCGATGTGCTGAAACTGACCCTGGATGGCGGCAGCGTGCTGGAAGCCGAACTGCTGCACTACCCGCAGGACAAGCGCCCCGGCAGCCCGGCGGTGAAGCTGTTCAACCAGGATCCGGCGCACTACTACGTCGCCGAGAGCGGCTGGGTGCCCGCCGGTGGAACGCGCGCCGCGCCGAATCACGAGAAGGGTTTCGTGCCGGAAGCCGGCACCGCCTTCGCGCTGGCGGCGGGTGGCAATGAAATTTCCGCGCCCTTCATCTGGCGCGGTCCGGACGGCGTGACCATCCGCCGCGTCTACACGCTCAAGCGCGGCGAATACGCGCTGACCGTGCGCGACGAAGTGGTCAACGGTGGCAGCACGCCGTGGCAAGGTGCGATCTATCGCCAGCTGACCCGCAACCCGCCGCTGGTCAAGCGCGGCATGACCAACCCGGAATCCTTCAGCTTCAGCGGCGCGACCTGGTACGACGGCAGCTACCAGCGGCGCAAGTTCGACGAGGACTACGTGGCCGATGGCCGCGTCGATTGGCGCGGCACCGGTGGCTGGATCGCGATGCTCCAGCACCACTTCTTCACCGCCTGGATTCCGCAGGCGGCCGATCACACCACCATCTCGCTGGACGAGCCCAAGTACGCCACCGGCCCGCGTCCGCTGATCCGCGACATGGCCGATCCGCTGAACGTCGCGCCGGGCCAGACCGTGGCCACCAGCGCGCGGCTGTGGGTGGGCCCGAAACTGGTCAACAAGATCAAGGCCGAGAACGTGCCGGGCCTGCACCGCGCGGTCGACTACAGCCAGTTCCAGATCTTCGATCTGATCGGCCAGGGCCTGTTCTGGATCCTGGCGCACCTGCATGCGCTGCTGGGCAACTGGGGCTGGTCGATCATCGGCCTGGTGGTGCTGGTGAAACTGGCGCTGTATCCGCTGTCGGCGGCGCAGTACAAGAGCTTCGCCAAGATGCGCAAGTTCCAGCCGCGCATCCAGCAGCTGAAGGAACGCTACGGCGACGACAAGCAGAAGTTCCAGGTCGCCATGATGGAGCTGTACAAGAAGGAGAAGATCAACCCGATGGGCGGCTGCCTGCCGATCCTCGTGCAGATGCCGATCTTCCTGTCGCTGTACTGGGTGCTGGTGGAATCGGTGGAACTGCGCCAGGCGCCGTGGTTCGCCTGGATCCAGGACCTGACCGCGCAGGATCCGTACTTCATCCTGCCGATTCTCAACATGCTGGTGATGTGGCTGACCCAGAAGCTGACGCCGGCGCCGGGCATGGATCCGATGCAGCAGAAGATGATGCAGTTCATGCCGCTGGTGTTCGGCGTCATGATGGCCTTCTTCCCGTCCGGTCTGGTCCTGTACTGGGTCACCAACGGCGCGCTGGGCCTGCTCCAGCAGTGGTGGATGACCAAGCGGCACGGCGAACCGGCCACCGCGACGGCCACCGCCAAGAAGTAAGCCGCGCCGCTTCGAGAAAAACCCGCTGCAAGGCGGGTTTTTCTTTGCCGCGGTAACATGCGCGGCCACCTTCCCTCCGTTCCCACGGATCCTGCCGTGATGCCATTCCGTCGTTTCCCCGTCCTGTTGCTGGTGCTGTTCGCCGGCTTCGCGCTGGTGGCGTGCGGCAAGGGCGACGGCGCTTCGACCGGCGGCGCCGGGAATGCGCAAACCGCGGTGCGGGCGGATGCGGCCAGCGCGGTGGATACCCGCGCGATCGACGCCGAGCTCAAGGCGCAACTGGAAAACCATCGCCGGATCATCGTCCTGCTCGACGACGAAGCGTCCCTGCCGGCGAGCGCACGCGCGAGCGCCAGCGCGATAGGCCAGAGCCTGTTCCACGAAAACCTGGAGCGCGCCGAGCGCCTGCAAGGCCTGTTCGCCGCGCTGCTGGCCCGGCCCGAGCCGGAACGTTTCGCTGCCATCGGCGGCTACCTGGACTACATCGAATCCGCACCGGATCTGTACGACGCGGATCGCCTGGCCTTTCGTGAAATCCTGCGGGACCTGCAGGCACTGGTCGGCAAGGATTCCTCGTTGCCGGCAATCAAGCTGCATCAGCGCATCGGCGAGGATCTGGAAGCGCTGGAGGAAATCGAGCGCAACTACAACCGCGAGATCACCCGCATCTTCAGCCGCTTCGATGCCACCCGGGCCATCGAACTCAAGCGCGAGAAGTGGGACGACTACGTCGCCGGCCTGCGCAAACGCTACGACCGTGATGCCCTGCTGCGCGAACATGGCGTCATCGCGCCCTATCCGATGTCGATGGCCGATGGCGATCGCGAGGTGTTCGGCCGCGACCTGCCCGCCAGGACCGTGGTGCTGAGCTTCGACGACGGTCCACATCGCGCCTACACCGACGAAATCGTCGCCATCCTCAAGCGCTACGACGTGCCCGCCACGTTCTTCCAGGTCGGCCGCAACCTCGGCAAGCTCGACGACAAGGGCCAGGCCGCGCTCGGGCCGCTGGCCGGGGTCACCCGCGATCTGATCGCGCAGGGCTACACGGTCGGCAATCACAGCCTGACCCATGCGCAGCTCTCCAAGCAGACCGGCGACGCTTTGCGCAGCCAGATCCTCGACACCGACACGCTGCTGCGCGATATCGATGCCCGACGCGCGCCGCTGTTCCGTTTTCCCTATGGCGCGCGCAATGCCGAAGGCATGCGCGTGCTCGGCGAAGCGAAACTGCGTTCGGTGATGTGGAACATCGATTCGCTGGACTGGGCCGACCCGGTGCCCGAATCGATCGTCCAGCGTGTGCTCGACCAGGTCCACAAGGAACAACGCGGCATCCTGCTGTTCCATGACATCCACGAACGCACGGTCAAGGCGTTGCCGCAGATCCTGGATCGCCTGTCCGCCGAGGGCTACCAGTTCGCCGCCTGGAACGGACGCGACTTCAGCGTCGCCCGCGCCGCGCGCAGCCAGGAGGCCGCGGTCACCACCGGCTATGCGCGTTCCTGGGCGATCGTCATCGGCATCGACGACTACCTGCGCTGGCCGAAGTTGCGTTACGCCGGCAACGATGCCCAGGCCATCGCCGATACCCTGACCGGCCAGTTCGGATTCCCGTCCTCGCAGGTGATCGTGCTCAAGGACAAGGAAGCCACGCGCAACAATATCCTGGCGGCCTTCCACGATCGCCTCGGCCACGGCGGGCTGGGCAAGAACGATCGCGTGTTCGTGTTCTTCGCCGGCCATGGCGCCACCCGCCGGCTGGCATCGGGACGCGAGCTGGGCTACATCATTCCGGTTGATTCGGATCCGGCGCAGTTCGCCAACGACGCCATCGCCATGACCGACATCCAGAACATAGCCGAGAGCCTGGAGGCCAAGCACGTGATGTTCGTGATGGACGCCTGCTACAGCGGCCTGGGCCTGACCCGCGGCGGCAATGGCACCAGCGCCTACCTGCGCGAGAACGCGCGCCGGATCGCGCGGCAGATGCTGACCGCCGGCGGCGCCGATCAGCAGGTCGCCGACAGCGGGCCCAACGGCCATTCGGTGTTCACCTGGGTGCTGCTGCAGGCGCTGTCGGGCAAGGGCGATCTCAATGGCGATGGCCTGATCACCGGCACCGAGCTGGCGGCGTACGTCGCACCCGCGGTGTCGAGCATTTCGCCGCAGACGCCGGCGTTCGGATCGCTGCCGGGATCGCAGGGCGGCGAGTTCGTGTTCGAGGTGCCGGCCGGCGACGAATTCCTGACCGCGGGTACCCAGCAGTTGTCGACCGAGGCAATCGCCCTCAACGGCAAGGTCGAGGCGTCCACACCCGAAGCGGGAGCGGGCCAGGTGACCATCCGGGATCTGCAGGGTGACGCGCGCCAGGTCGCGCTGCCGGCGGCGGCCGGCCGGATGTCCGATCGCCAGCAGGCGCAGCGCGCCAACGATCGCGGCCTGCGGCTGTACAAGGAAAAGCGTTACGCCGAGGCCGAGGAAGCCTTCGCCGAAGCACTGAAGCTGCGGCCGGATTTCGCCCTGGCCGCCAACAACCTGGGCTTCGTCTACTACAAGCAGGGCAAGTACGCGCAGGCGGCGCGCTGGTTGGAGAACACCCTGCGCATCGACCCTTCTCGTGCGGTTGCCTACCTCAATCTCGGCGATGCCTATCGTCACCTCGGCGATGTCGCCAAGGCGAAGAAGGCGTATCAGACCTATCTGGAACTGCAACCGGCCGGCGCCTCCGCCGACGCGGCGCGCGAACAGTTGAGGCAACTGCAATGAATCCCGCGCCGGCTTCCGACACCATCGCCGCCGTCGCCACCGCGCCCGGTGCGGGCGGCGTGGGCATCGTGCGCCTGTCCGGACCGCGCGCGCTGGCCATCGCGGCGGCGATGTGCGGACGCGCGCTGCATGCGCGGCGTGCCCACCACGTGCGTTTCGATGACGGCGAAGGCGGCATCCTGGACGACGGCATCGCGCTGGCGTTCCCGGGTCCGGCGAGTTTCACCGGCGAGGACGTGGCCGAACTGCAGGCGCACGGCAGTCCGGTGGTCTTGCAGGCACTGGTCGATCGCGCCTGCGCGCTGGGGGCCCGACGTGCCCGTCCCGGCGAGTTCAGCGAACGCGCCTTCCACAACGACAAGCTGGATCTTGCCCAGGCCGAAGCGGTGGCCGATCTGGTCGCCGCGTCCGACACCCGCGCCGCGCGAGCCGCGCGGCGTTCGCTGGACGGTGTGTTCTCGCGCCGGGTGGATGACATCGCCGCGAGCTTGCTGCGGTTGCGCGTGCATGTCGAGGCGGCGATCGATTTCGCCGACGAGTCGATTGAAACGCTCGGCGGCGGCGAGGTCCGGGCCGGGTTGCAGCAGGCGCAGGCCGAACTGCGGCAACTGCTGGCCGACGCCGAACGCGGGCGCAAACTGCGCGACGGCCTGCATACGGTCATCGTCGGCCCGCCCAACGCCGGCAAGAGCTCGCTGCTGAACGCGCTGGCCGGCAGTGATCGCGCCATCGTCACCGATGTCGCCGGCACCACCCGCGACACCCTGCACGAAACCATCCGCCTGGATGGACTGGAATTGCATCTGGTCGACACCGCCGGCCTGCGCGAGGGCGGCGACGCAATCGAACGCGAAGGCATGCGCCGCGCTCGCGCCGAATTGCAGCGCGCGGACCTGGCCCTGATCGTGGTCGATGCCCGCGACGTGCAGGCCGGCGCGGCGGCGGTGGCCGACGTGGTTGCCGACGTGCCGCGCAGGTTGTGGATCCACAACAAGGTCGACTTGCTGCCGACGGTGCCGGAGGATCCCGATGCGGAGGTCGTGACGGTTTCAGCCGCGACCGGCCAGGGTTTGCCGGCCCTGCATGCGCGCCTGCGGGAACTGGCCGGGCAGGGAGCGGGCGAGGGCAGCGAAGGGGAGTTCTCCGCCCGGGCCCGCCACGTCGATGCCCTGCGCCGCGCGTCCGGGCATGCTGAACAGGCAAATAGTGAACTGAATCACGAAATGCTGGAGCTGGCCGCCGAGGAACTGCGGTTGGCGCACGATGCGCTGGGGGAGATTACCGGCAAGATTTCCGCCGACGAGATGCTGGGATACATCTTCTCGACCTTCTGCATCGGCAAATAAGGTGACAAGATTGACAGACGGGGCGTGATCCCGTGTGCTGGGCACGCGGGATCCATTGATTCACTTTCGTGTTTCCGGGGGAACAACCGATGCTGTCGAAGACGCACTACGCCAAGTCGCGCTTGGCGGTACCGCTATTGCTGGTACTGGCCATCGCCGCATGCTCCAAGGACGAACCGGCCACGGCTCCCGCCGCCGGCCAGGCCGCCGCCGCGGGACAGGCCGCGCCGCCGCCGCCGGCGGTTTCAGCGGAAGTCCAGGCCATGAACGTGGACCAGCTCCGCGACGCCGCCACCAACGCGTTGCGCGAGAACCGCATCTACGCGCCCGGCGGCAACAACGCCATGGAGTACTACCTGGCCCTGCGCGACAAGCTGCCCAACGATCCGGGCGTGACCAGCGCCTTGACCGACCTGATGCCCTACACGCTGATCGCCGCCGAGCAGAGCATCGCGCGCGAGGAGTTCACCGAGGCGCAACGCCTGTCGGCGATCATCGAGAAGGCCGATCCAAAGGCGCCGGCACTGCCGCGCCTGAAGCAGAGCATCACCGCGGCGCAGGAAGCGGTCGCCCAGCGCGCGCAGGACAGCGAGGCCAAGACCAAGGCCGCGGAAGAGGCGAGGTTGAAGGACCAGCAGCGACTGGCGCAGCAGGCCGAACAGCAACGCGCGACCGAGGCCGCCGCCGCGCAACAGCTGGCCCAGCAGCAGGAAGCCGCCCGCCAGGAAGCCGAACGCCAGGCCGCGGCGCGGCGCGAGGCCGAACAGCGCGAGGCCGCCGCCCGCGCGGCGGCGCAGACACCGTCCGCACCCGCGTCGGCGCCAGCCAGCACCGCGGCGACTTCCAGCGGCAGCAACCAGTTGCGTCCGATCAGCACGCCGGCGCCGCGCTATCCGCCGGAAGCCCTGCGCGCCGGTACCGCCGGCGAGGTGCTGGTGGAATTCACGGTGGGCACCGATGGTTCGGTCACCTCCGCGCGGGTCGTGCGCGCCACTCCGGCCCGTGTATTCGATCGCGAAGCGGTCAACGCGGCCAAGCGCTGGAAGTTCCAGCCGGTCAGCGAGCCGGTCACCACCCGCCGCACCATCGGGTTCAATCCGGGCGGTTGAACCGGAACACCGGGCAGCAAAAGTGGGGGCGGAATTTCCGCCCCCTTTTTCATTCCGGCATCGCGTTCCCGTCAGCCCGAGATCGCCAATCGCTCCTGGTGGTAGCGGCGCACCGCGGCGAACCACAGCAGCGCCGCCAGGGCGAACGCGCTGGCCAGGTAGACGCCCCAGATCTGCGGGGTGATGGCCTCGTTGCGGATGACCTTGAGGATCAGCTGGTTCTGCGCGAGGAACGGCACCGCAAATTGCCACAGCTGGCTCTTCACCGGGCTGGCCATCAGCGCGAAGGTCGGCACCATCGGCAACAGCAGCAACCAGGTCATGTGGCTCTGCGCTTCCTTCATGCTCTTGGCGCTGGCGGCCAGCCAGGTCAGCAGCGACGTGCCGATGAACAGCATCGGCAGCAGCACCAGCAGCATCTGCGCCATCGCCGGGAACGACACGTTCAACTGGCGGCCGACGCCGGAGGAAATCTGCGCGCTGAAACGGAACGCCAGCAAGGTCAGCACCAGCGTGCCCATGCCGATCACGCAGGCCGCGGCGATCTTGCCGCTGACCACCGCGCCGCGCGAAGCCGGCGTGGCAAGCAAGGGTTCCAGCGACTGCCGTTCGCGTTCGCCGGCGGTGGCGTCCAGGATCAGGTAGGCGCCGCCGATGAACGAGGTCAGGATCAGCAGGTAGGGCAGAAGCACCGACAGCAGCACGCCACGCTTGGCTTCCGGCGTGGCCAGATCCTGCGCGCCGATGTTCACCGGCTTGGCGACCGAGGCATCCAGCCCCCGCGCCATCAGCCGCAGCGCGCCCGCCTGCTGGCTGTAGATCGCCAGCGTGGTTTCCAGCCGTCGGCTGGGAATCTCGGCATCGCGACGGGTGCTGTCCTTGATGATTTCCACCAGCGCCGGCTTGCCGGCGCGCCAGTCCCGGGCGTAGTCGGGGCTGATGCGCAGGGCGACGTCGATGTCCTGGTTGCGGATCGCCGCGGCCAGATCCTTCGGCGGGTCCACTGCCTTCAGGCCGTAGCTGGCGAGGAAGGCCACCAGGTTGGGCGCGTTCTCCTTGCCGACCACGGGAATGTCGAGTTCCTTGTCGATCTGGGTGCGGGCGCGCTTCTCGGCCAGCGAACCCATGCCCAGCATCAGTGCCGGGTACAGCAGCGGGCCGAGGAACAGGGCCAGGGCGAGCGTGCGGCGATCCCGCGACAGGTCCTTGAGCTCCTTGCGCATCACAGTGATGACGGTACCGAACAGGCTCATGCGTGCAGTCCCTCCTCGGACCCGATCACTTTGACGAAGGCGTCTTCCAGGTTGTCCTCGCCGACCTGCTGGCGCAGTTCGTCGGCGGTGCCGGCGGCGACCACGCGCCCCTTGGCGATGACCACGATGCGATCACACAGCGCGGCGACCTCCTGCATGATGTGGCTGGAGAAGATCACGCAGCGGCCCTCCTCGCGCAGCTGGCGCAGGAAGCCGCGCATGGCGCGCGTGGTCATCACGTCCAGGCCGTTGGTCGGTTCGTCGAGGATGACGTTCTTCGGGTCGTGCACCAGCGCCCGCGCAATCGCGGTCTTGGTGCGCTGGCCCTGCGAGAATCCTTCGGTCTGCCGATCCAGGATGTCGTCCATGTCCAGCGCCTGCGACAGCTTGCGGGTGCGCTCGGCGATGACCTCGCGCGACAGGCCGTGCAGCTCGCCGAAATAGGCGATGTTCTCGCGCGCGGTCAGGCGCTTGTAGACGCCGCGCGCATCCGGCAGCACGCCCAGCGCGCGGCGCACCGCGACCGGGTCGCGGGCGGCGTCGATGCCGTCGACCAGCACGCTGCCGCGATCCGGCGACATCAGGGTGTACAG
Source organism: Pseudoxanthomonas sp. 22568 (assembly GCF_052044485.1). Lineage (NCBI taxonomy): Bacteria > Pseudomonadati > Pseudomonadota > Gammaproteobacteria > Lysobacterales > Lysobacteraceae > Pseudoxanthomonas > Pseudoxanthomonas sp. 22568. The sequence continues at coordinate 79,931 of NZ_JBQENC010000013.1, read as the reverse complement.
CATGCGCATGGTGGTGGTCTTGCCGGCGCCGTTGGGGCCGAGCAGGCCGGTGATCTCGCCGTCGCGCGCCTGGAAACTGACCGCGTCCACCGCGTTGACCAGGCCGGTCTTGGTCTTGAAGCTCTTGTGCAGATCCTGTGCCACGATCATCGAATGTCTCCTGGAATCGCTGCTGCGGATGGGAAGGGGATGCGAAGGTCCATCACGGCTCCCATCCGTTGAAGCTGGTGAAGGCGGGCGTGCCGTCGATCGCGTCCAGGCACTTGGCGTCCAGCGCCTTGGCATCCGTCGATTCGATGAACTGGCTGACCAGCTTGGGCATGCAGCCCTGGCCGATCACGTTGTGGCCCTGGCCGCGCAGGACCAGGTGGCGGCCGTTGGACAGCCCCTTGAGCACGGCGTCGCCGTAGCTGGGCGGGGTGACCGGATCCTGCTCACCGGACATCAGCAGCGCCGGCACCTTCGACACCAGCGGCTGGTTGAAGCCGGCCGGGCGTTCGCCCTTCGGCCACACCGCGCAGGGACTGAAGAACAGCCGGGCCAGGTCGTCGCCCATCACCGTATCGGCGTCGGCCGGATCCGGCCGATAGCGATCGGCGTCCTCGGCGCAGATCACCGACAGCTGCATGCCGCGCGCCATCTGGCCGGACACCTGTCCGTCCATGAACTTGGCCAGCGACATCAGCGGGCCGTAGCGGCCCTGGTCGGCTTCGTCCAGCACCAGCGGCAGCAGCGAAGTGGTGGCCGGCATGTAGGAGAACGCGTGGGTCAGGCCCGTCACCGTCGAGGCGGACAGCTTGTCCCGCTTCTCCTGTCCGTTGGACGGATCCCGGTAAGTCACCTCCACCGGCGCGGCGGACAGGCGCTGCTTGAGCGCCAGCAGGCGGGTGCGCAGGTCGGTCGGATAGCGCGCGCGACAGGCGGCATCGGCGGCGCAGGCCTTGGACTGCAGCGCCAGCGCGTCATCGAAACGGCGGGCGAACTCGCCGCCGACCACCAGCGCGTTCGGCGCCACGCCGTCCAGCACGATCGCGCGGGTGTGCTGCGGATAGGTGCCGGCATACTGCTGGGCGACGCGGGTGCCGTAGGACACGCCGATCAGGTTGATCTGCGCGGCGCCGATCGCGGCGCGCACGGCGTCCAGGTCACGGATGGCCTCGGTGGTGGTGTAGAAGCGCAAATCGGCGTGCTTGGACAGCGCGTCCACGCACTTGCGTGATATGGCCTGCAAGGCGGCCTCATCCAGCGAATCCATGTCGGCGACCGACGGCCCGTCCTCGGGGCCATCGCATTCCAGCGGATTGGAGCGGCCGGTGCCGCGCTGGTCCACCAGCACCACGTGGCGCTGCTTGCGGACCTCGCGCAGGGCTGCGTCGACCAGGACCGCATGCTCGGTCGCGGCCTGGCCGGGACCACCGGCCAGGAAGAACACTGGATCCTCGAGGGCCGCGCCTTCATCGGTGGCCGGCAGCCAGGCGAGGTTGAGGGCGATCTTGCGGCCCTGCGGCGCCTGCCGGTTCTCCGGCACCTCGAAGGTCGCGCATTGCGCCTCGACGTTCCCGCCGGTCCCGGCCTCGGCCAGGGTGCAAGGCTGGAAAGTGACGCGGCCATAGTGGCGGCCGGTGGCCGCCTTGTCCGGCGCGGGGGCGTTGCTGCAGGCGGTGAGCGCGAGGGTGAGCGCGAGCAGGCTGGCGCAGGCCAGCAGGGTCTTGCGGTGGTGTCGCATGGGCGTTCGTCCTGGTTGCGATGCGTTTCAGGATGCCATGACGACGCCAACCGACGGATGTGACCAAAGTGCGGTGGCTTTTTTCCGACCACCCGTAGGCATCCCAAACCATCGGAATCACCGACCGGCGGTAGGAG
>NZ_JBQENC010000013.1:31096-78036 GCF_052044485.1 Pseudoxanthomonas sp. 22568 | reverse complement strand
AGTCGGGCGAAGAGCTCGCGGCGGGACGCCGCTCCTACTTGCTGCTGACGTATTTTTCGCGGCGGATCTGTGGAATCGGCAGGCCGGCGGCCTTCAACGCCTCGAAGCAGGCATCGACCATGTCCGGATTGCCGCACAGGTAGGCGATGTCGGTGTCCGCATTCGGGGCGAACTCGGCCAGGTGCTGCTGTACGTAGCCCTGGCGGACATCCGGGTGCGGATGTTCCGGCAGTTCGCGGGAGAAGCAGGGCACGAAACGGAACTGCGGATGCTGGTCGGCGAAGGCGCGGAAATCCTCGCCGTACAGCAGTTCGGCGGGTGTACGCGCGCCGAACAGCAGCACCACCTCGATGTCGCGGCCGGCGATCTGCTCGGCCAGCTGCGGCAGCATCGCCCGGTATGGCGTGACACCGGTGCCGGTGGCGATCAGCAGGTAGCGGCGGTTGCGGTCGTTGGGCATCAGGCAGAACCGGCCGTAGGGACCGCTGGCGTCGACGTGGCCACCTTCGGGCAGGCCCTCGAACAGGGCCGTGGCCGCGCCGCCGGGCACGTAGCTGACCGCGATCTCCACCGCCTCGCCCGGTCCCAGCCGGTGATCGTGGATGGTCGCCAGCGAATAGCTGCGCTTGGCCGGGGTCCCGTCGGCGTAGCTGAAATGCACCTGGATGAACTGGCCCGGGATGAAGTCCAGGGGCTGGCCGTCGTCACGGACGAAGACATAGTGGCCGACGCTGGGGGCCAGCATGCGGCGCCCGACGAGCTTCAACGGAAAATGGACGATGGCCAAGGTGCTGGGCGATGGAACGGTGTGGTGCCGGGACCGACCCGGCGGGGTGCCTATAATAAGCGTTCGTGTCCCCCCGGGCGCCCACGCTGGCGCCGCAAGGTCCCTACGTGCCCCAACCCGTGGTTCCCGCGAACGCGCCCGCGCTCGCCATTTCCGATCTCCGCAAGGTCTACGACAACGGCGTGCAGGCGCTCAAGGGCATCTCGCTGCAGGTCGCGCCCGGCGATTTCTTCGCCCTGCTCGGCCCCAATGGCGCCGGCAAGTCGACCCTGATCGGCATCGTCAGCTCGCTGGTGAACAAGAGCGGCGGCGAAGTCGAGGTGTTCGGCGTCAACCTGTCGCGCCACCGCGACGACGCCCTGCGGCTGATTGGCCTGGTGCCGCAGGAATTGAACTTCAACATGTTCGAGAAGCCGATCGACATCCTGGTCAACTACGCCGGTTTCTACGGGGTGCCCCGCGCCGAGGCGCTGGTGCTGGCCGAAGAGGAACTCAAGCGCGCCCAGCTGTGGGACAAGGCGCAGATGATGAGCCGCACGCTGTCCGGCGGCATGAAGCGGCGGCTGATGATCGCCCGCGCGATGATGACCCGGCCGAAGCTGCTGATCCTCGACGAGCCCACCGCCGGCGTGGACATCGAGATCCGGCGTGGCATGTGGAAGACCCTGAAGGACATAAACGCCGCCGGCACCACCATCATCCTGACCACCCATTATCTGGAGGAGGCCGAAAGCCTCTGCCGCAATCTGGCCATCATCGACCACGGCACCATCGTCGAGCAGGGCCCGATGCGCGAGCTGCTGGCCAAGCTGGACGTGGAAGGCTTCCTGCTGGACATCGACGGCGAGCTGCCGGCGCAGCTGCCGCTCATCGAAGGCGCGACGCTGGTGGCGACCGATCCGCATACGCTGGATCTGGACATGCCGCGGGCGATGGATCTCAACCGCATCTTCGCCGCGCTCAACGAAGCCGGCATCCGGGTGCGCTCGATGCGCACCAAGAGCAACCGGTTGGAGGAACTGTTCGTGCGCATGACCGGCAACGGCAAGGAGCAGGCGGCATGAGCAATCCCAACCTGATCGCCTTCGGCACCATCGTCCGCCGCGAAGTGGCGCGGATCCTGCGCATCTGGGGCCAGACGCTGGTGCCGCCGGCCATCACCATGACCCTGTACTTCCTGATCTTCGGCGGCCTGATCGGCTCGCAGATCCGGGACATGGGCGGCTATAGCTACATGGAGTTCATCGTGCCGGGCCTGGTGATGATGAGCGTCATCCAGAACAGCTACGGCAATATCTCCTCCAGCTTCTTCGGCGCCAAGTTCGGGCGCCACATCGAGGAACTGCTGGTCAGCCCGATGCCGAACTGGGTGATCCTGTGGGGCTACGTGGCCGGCGCGGTGCTGCGAGGCCTGATGGTCGGCATCATCGTGCTGATCATCGCCACGTTCTTCACGCCCGTGCGCATGCCGCATCCGCTGGTCACCCTGAGCACGGTCCTGCTGGGCGCGACGATCTTCTCGCTGGCCGGCTTCATCAACGCCGTCTACGCCAAGAAGTTCGACGACGTGGCGATCGTGCCGACCTTCATCCTGACCCCGCTGACCTACCTGGGCGGCGTGTTCTATTCGGTGAAGCTGCTGCCGTCCTGGGCCGAGGCGCTGACCCACGCCAACCCGATCTTCTACATGGTCAACGCGTTCCGCTACGGCCTGCTGGGCAGCAGCGACGTGCCGCTGTGGGTGGCCTACGCGCTGATGCTGGGATTCGTGCTGGCGCTCAGTTCGCTGGCGCTGTGGTTGCTCAAGCGCGGCGTCGGCCTGCGCAGTTGAATTTGCGCCGGCAGGGTCCGGCGCGATGCAGGGAGTGGTGCGGATGCGAATCCTGATCCTGGGCGCCGGTGGCACCGGCGGTTACTTCGGCGGACGCCTGGCGCAGTCCGGCGCCGACGTCACCTTCCTGGTCCGTGCACCGCGCGCGGCGGATCTGGCGCGCGAGGGCCTGCGCATCCGCAGTCCGCTCGGCGACGCCGAGCTGCCGGTGGCGACGGTGACCGCCGAAGCCCTGCCAGCGCTGATCGCGTCGCATCCCTTCGATCTGGTCCTGCTCAGTTGCAAGGCCTACGATCTGGACAGTTCGATCGACGCGATCGCGCCCGCGGTCGAGGCCGGTGCCGACGTGCTGCCGGTGCTCAACGGCCTGCTGCACTACGCGCGGCTGGATGAGCGGTTCGGCCGCGATCACGTGATCGGCGGCCTGTGCTTCATCAGCGCCACCAAGGGACCGCGGGGCGAGATCCTGCACCTGGGCAAGCCGGCTTCGATCACCTTTGGAGAACGCGATGGCGCCGCGCCGCGCGCGCGCCTGTCGGCCTTCGCCGAAGCCTGCGTGAAGGCCGGCATCGATCACCTGCTGGCACCTGACATCGCCCGCGAGCAGTGGATCAAGTACAGCTTCCTCACCGCGCTGGCCGCCGGCACCTGCCTGATGCGCGCGCCGATCGGGAGAATCGTGGCGGGCGAGGGCGGCGAGGCGTTCATGACCGCGCTGTACGCCGAGTGCACCGCGGTGGCGGCGGCATCCGGACAACCGATTCCGCAAGCGGCGCAAGACACCGCGCTGGCGACGCTGCGGCAATCGGGGTCGGACATCAAGGCCTCGATGCTGCGCGACCTGGAAGCCGGCCACCGCGTGGAGGGCCTGCAGATCGTCGGCGACATGGTGCATCGCGCACAGGGGTTCGGACTGCCGGCGCCCCTGCTGTCCACCGCCTGGTGTCATCTGCAGGCCTACGAGGCGTCGCTGCCGGCACGTTGATCGCGCGGAGCGGAGAATCGGCGCCATTCGGAATGCTCCGATGGCTGCCGGCGGTCGCCGTTCGTACGGTGGGGACACCGCCATGAATCCTTCCGGAGTCCTTCAACCGATGCATCCACGCCATCTGCGACGCCTTTTGCCGCTGTCCGCGGGCCTGCTGCTGCTGACTGGCTGTTTCCCGCATAGGCAGCAGATCGTCCCGGCGATCGACGGGATGCTGGTGCGAGGGCAGGTTCCCGTTGCGGGTGCGCGGATCCACGTGTTGCCGAGCATGTTCAAGGCCGACTGCGGACCTTCCCGGCATACGGCGGTCACCGACGCGACGGGCCGGTTCACGATCCGCGGCGCCAGCGAGATCGGGATGATGTTGCCGATGGGCGATCGCATCAACACGTGGGGCGTCTGCATCGAGGACGACGGACGCTGGGTCGAAGGATTCAAGGAAGGCGACATCGGATGGCCGCCCCGCCGCATCGACATGCACTGCGATCTGGCGCGGGTGCGGGGCGTTTGCGAATGGAAGGCGCGGAATCGCTAGAGAAGAATCGCCTCCGCATCCACGGCTTCACTGGCACCGGTAACGGCGTGCGTCGCGCCGGCATTGCGCCGGCAGGCCATGCTTGTCCCAGTACGCGGCGATGCCGCTGCGGTGCAGGTAGTCCTGGAACGCCGGATCCTCGCGCAGATACCCCAGGTCGCGGGTCCACAGCAGCAGATCCCAGGATGAATACGAACGCCTTCGCACCTGATCCAGCCCGTCGATCACGGCGGCGGTGTCGCGTTGCGGATCCAGCACGCTGAGGAAGTTCATCAACCCGGTGCGCTGTTCGAACTCCTTCATCGCGATGCGCGTCCGCGGCCAGGCGGAAGGTTCCACCACGGCCCGACTGGCCAGCAGGTAGGACTGGCGAAGCAGCGGGCCATACTGCCGGCTGCCGGTGTCCTCGGGTCCGCCGATGCCGGCGGCGATCACTGGCAAGGCCGCGTGATCGCCGCGCCATACCGCGTTGAACCAGCGGCCATAGCGCCCGAAGCGGCCGGCGCGCTGCAATTCGACCAGGGCCTCGCGGTGCCGGCCCAGGGTGTCGAGGATGCGGCCATGACCGAAATGCCAGCCCTGGTTGAGCGGATCGCGGCGGGCGCCGCGCCGCATCACCTGCTCGGCCTGGTCCAGGTAGCCCAGCGACGCCAGCGCCATGGCGTACTGGAACTGCGCGCGCATCTCGCTGGGCGCCAGGTCGGTGGCATGGCGGTACAGCGAGAGGCAGAGCTCCCATTGGTTGCCGCGACAGGCGGCGCTGGCCTGCACCAGGTAGGGCTCGGGCAAGGCGGGATCCAGACGCTGCGCCAACGCGGCGTGGTGCGCGGCATCCTGGCGCAGCTCGATGGCCAGTTCCGGCCGCAGGTAGGCGCGCCCGTCCAGCGCCGCGGCGAGGGCGGCGTGCGAAGGCGCGTGCCGGGGTTGTTCGGCGACCAGTTGGCGCAGGCGCGTTTCGGCCAGCTCGACCCGCTCGGGCGGTACCGGTGGCGGCGCACGCAGCAAGGCCTGCACCGCCAGGTAGCGACGGTAGAAATCCGCGTCGCCGCCGCGCGTTGCCGCGGCCGGATGCGCCAGCCCCAGGTTGAGCGCGAGTGCGCCGGCGACGGCCTGGGCGATGTCGCGTTCAAGCGCCAGCACGTCGGCCACGTCGCGATCGTAGTCCTGGGTCCACAAGGTGCGTCCGGTCGCCGCATCCACCAGCCGCAGGTGCACCCGCAGGCGCTCCCCGGCTTGGCGGGCGCTGCCTTCGAGCGCATGGCTGACGCCGAGCCGGCGGACCAGCCGCGACAGGTCGGCGCCGTCGGCCGTGGCCAGGCGGGTCGAATCGCGTGCGATCACACGCAGCCCCCGGATGCGCGAGAGCGTGCTGATCAGCTCCTCGCTGAGGCCGAAGGCGATGTCGCGATCTCCTTCGCCCACCGCGACCAGCGGCATCACGATCAGGGTGCGCGGCTCGGCCCGGGCCGATGCCGGCGCCGTGTCGTAGGCACGCGGGACGAATACCGCGGCGGCCAGCAGCAGCAGGCCCAGCAAGGAGGCGATGGCCCAGGCCGGCGCACGCGGAGGGCGTGGGTGCGCCGTGGCGACCAAAGGATCGGTTGCGGGAGCGGAGGCCGCACCGGGAGGTGCCGGTTCCTCGTTGAAGCGGTAGCCGATGCCATGCAGGGTGTGCAGCCGGCGCGGATGATGGGCGTCCTCGCCCAGCGCCTGTCGCAGCAGGGTGATCACCCGGTTGAGCACGCCCGGGGTGACGTGGCGGTGGCCCCACACCGCGTCGAGGATCTCCTCGCGGCTGAACGCGCGGCCCGGTTCCGACGCCAGCAGCGCCAGCACGTCGAACGCCTTGGGCTCCAGCGGACGCACTTCGCCGTCGCGCAGCAACTGGCGTCCGGCCAGGTCGATGACCACGCCGTCGAGCACGATGCGGGCGGAAGCGGATGACGGCATGGCGATCGGCGCAGGAAGGTTCCGGCGGAACACGTACATCCTAGGGATACGCGGAAGCGCGGCCGTGCCGGCCTAAGCATTTCCCAAGCTTCCCAAGCCGTCCATCGGGGTTTCCCGCCAGCCTCCTCAAGACCCGGACGCGGCGGCGGCGCGAGGCTGGCGACCCGGCCATCGAAGGAACAAACCCCATGAACGCCATTCCCGCCACCGTGCTGTCCGCCCTGCTGCTGGCAGCGGCCCCGTCGCCGCCCGCCCGTGCCGGCGCCGCGACGCCGCCGACCGACCTGCGGGTGGATTGCGCGCAACCACGCCTGCCGTCCCAGTACGAGACCGGTCGCTGGCTGGGCCAGGCCAACGCCGGCCAGGCCTATGCCTCGCGCCAGCGGCTGATGGCCGAGATCCAGCGCGCCTGCCGGAAGCCCGGCATCCGCACGGTCGTGTTGCAGTTGCCGCGTCTGGCCGATGCGCCGGAGCGTGGGTTGGCCGGACGACCCTAGGTACCTGCTAGGTACCCGGTTCGCGCGACGGCAGGCGGAAGAACGCGCGCGCGGTCGCGGTGGTCGCGGCGGCGGTGGCCTCCACCGATTCGCCGCGATCACGTGCCAGCTCGTCGACGATGTGGGCCAGGTACATCGGCTCGTTGCGGCGATGCGAGGGCTGCGGCCGGACGGTGCGGGGCAGCAGATAGGGCGAGTCGGTCTCGATCATCAGCCGTTCGGCGGGGATGTGCCGGACCAGTTCGCGCAGGTGCTGGCCGCGGCGTTCGTCGCACAACCAGCCGGTGATGCCGATGTGCCAGTCCTGGTCCAGGTAGTCGAACAATTCCTCGCGGTTGCCGGTGAAGCAGTGCACCACCGCCGGGCCCAGCCGGCCGTCGAAGTTCTTCATCATCGCCACGAAGTCCGCATGCGCGTCGCGCTGGTGCAGGAACAGCGGCTTGCCGTTCTCCGCCGCGATTTGCAGCTGGCGCTCGAACGCGCGCCGCTGCGCCGGCCGTGGCGAGAAATCACGGAAGTAGTCCAGCCCGCATTCGCCCACCGCGACCACTTCCGGATGCGCATGCAGCGCGCGCATCTCGGCGTCGCACTCGTCGGTGTACTCGACCGCGTGATGCGGATGCACGCCGGCGGTGGCGAACAGTTCACCCGGATGCGCCTGGGCCAGCGCGAGCGCCTGCGGCGAATGCTCGCGGCTGGCGCCGGTCACCACCATCTGCACCACGCCGTGCGCGCGGGCGCGTTGCATCACCGCGTCGAAATCGTGGCCGAAGCTTTCGTGGGTCAGGTTGGCGCCGATGTCGATCAGGTGCATGGAGCGGAAGTCGTGGAGCGGAGGGCGCGCCATTGTAGTCGGCCCGGCGCGCGGAGCCGGTATCCTAGCGGGCCATGCCGTCGCCCGTGCCGTCACCGGAATTCCCCATCACCCCGCTGCTGCCGGAGATCCGGCGGAGCCTGTCGGCGCATCCGCGGCTGGTGCTGGAAGCGCCGCCCGGCGCGGGCAAGACCACCCAGGTGCCGCTGGCGCTGCTCGACGAGCCGTGGGTGCAGGGGCGCCGCATCCTGATGCTGGAACCGCGCCGGGTGGCCGCGCGCGCGGCCGCCGGCTTCATGGCGAAGCAGCGCGGCGAGGCGGTCGGCGAAACCGTCGGCTATCGCATCCGCTTCGAGAACAAGGTGTCGGCGCGCACCCGCATCGAGGTCGTCACCGAGGGCATCCTGACCCGGATGATCCAGGACGATCCGATGCTCGAATCGGTCGCGGCGATCCTGTTCGACGAATTCCACGAACGCCATCTGTCGGCCGATCTCGGCCTGGCACTGGCGCTCGATGTGCAGGCGCAGCTGCGCGAGGACCTGCGCATCGTGGCGATGTCGGCGACCCTGGACGGCGAGCGCCTGGCGCGTTTCCTCGATGCGCCGCGGTTGAGCAGCGAAGGGCGGAGCTTTCCGGTGACGGTGGCGCATTTCCCCGCGCGCCGCGACGAACCCGCCGAGGTGCAGGCGCGCCGCGCGATCGAGCAGGCGCTGGCCTCGCATCCGGGCGACGTGCTGGTGTTCCTGCCCGGCCAGCGCGAAATCGCGCGGCTGCAATCGCTGCTCGATGGCTTGCCGCGCGATGTCGCGGTGCTGCCGCTGCACGGCGAGCTGCCCGTGGAGCGCCAGGCCGAAGTGCTGCAACCGGATCCGCACGGCCATCGCCGGGTGGTGCTGGCGACCAACGTGGCCGAATCCTCGGTGACCCTGCCGGGCGTGCGCGTGGTGATCGACGCCGGGCTGGCGCGCGAGCCGCGCTACGATCCCAACAGCGGTTTCGCGCGACTGGAAGTCGTTGCCATCTCGCAGGCTTCCGCCGACCAGCGCGCCGGTCGCGCCGGTCGCGTCGCCGAAGGATGGGCATACCGGTTGTGGCCGCAATCGCAGCGGCTGGAACCACAGCGCCGCCCGGAAATCGCCCAGGTCGAACTGGCCGCGCTGGCGCTGGAACTGGCGGCGTGGGGCAGCGACCAACTCCGCTTCGTGGATCCGCCGCCGGCCGGCGCCCTCGGCGCGGCGCGCGAGTTGTTGCAGCGGCTGGGCGCGCTCGGCGACAGCGGCGGCGTCACCGCGCTGGGCCAGCGGATGCTGGCGCTGGGCACGCATCCCAGGCTGGCGGCGATGCTGTTGTCGGCGCCGGCGGGTGCGACCCGCGCATTGGCCTGCGATCTGGCGGCGCTGATCGAAGCGCGGGATCCGCTGCGTGGCGGCGGTGATGCCCTGGCCGCGCGTTGGCGCGCGCTGGCGGCATTCCGCCAGGGCAGGGCGCCAGCGGACGCGCATCGTTCCGCGCTCGCCGCCATCGACGCGGCGTCCAAGCAGTGGCGTCGGCGCCTGCGCGAAGACGCGCCGCCGCCATCGACCGTCGAGGCGCACCTGCTGGGTGATCGCCTGAGCCATGCCTATCCCGATCGCATCGGCTACCAGCATCCGCAGGACCCGCGCCGCTATGCGCTGGCGAACGGACGCATGGCGCGCCTGTTCGACGACAGCGCGCTGTTCGGCGAACCCTGGATTGTCGCCAGCGAACTGCGTTACGAAGCCAAGGACGCATTGATCCAGCGCGGTGCGCCGGTCGATGAAGGGTTTCTGCGCGCCGAGTTTCCGGACCGCTTCGTCACCGTGGACGCGGTGCGCTGGGATGCCGGCAAGCGCGCGCTGAGCGCGCAGCGCGAAGCCCGCTTCGATCGCATCGTGCTGGAAGCGCGTTCAACCGGCCGTGTCGATCCCGCATTGGCGGCGCAAGCGCTCACCGACGCGGTGCGCGAACTGGGCATCGATGCCTTGCCATGGACCGAGTCACTGGGCCAATGGCGCGAACGCGTGCGCTGCCTGCGCGAATGGATGCCCGAGCTTGGCCTGCCGGATTTGTCCGACGAGGCCCTGCTGGCGGATCTGGATCGCTGGCTGCGGCCCGCCTTCGCCGGCAAGAGCCGGCTGGATGCGCTCGGCGAGTCCGAACTGGCCGAGGCGCTCAAGTCGCCGCTGGACTGGTCGCTGCGCCAGCGTGTCGATGCGCTCGCCCCGACCCGCATCATCGTGCCGTCGGGCATGGAACGGCGCATCGAATACGCGCACGGGCAACCCCCGGTGCTGGCGGTGAAGCTGCAGGAACTGTTCGGCCTGGCCGAAACGCCGCGCATCGCCGACGGTCGCGTCCCGCTGACCCTGCATCTGCTTTCGCCGGGCGGCCGCCCCTTGCAGGTGACCCAGGACCTGCGCGGCTTCTGGGAACGCACCTACCCGGAAGTGAAGAAGGAAATGAAGGGCCGGTACCCCAAGCACCCCTGGCCCGACGACCCCTGGACTGCCCAGGCCACCCACCGCGCCAAGCCGCGCGGGACCTGAGATCAGGTTTCTTCCCTTGTGGGAGCGACGTCAGTCGCGATGGACGCCCGCGGGAAAGCCCCTTCGCGACTGACGTCGCTCCCGCAGGGCCACAAGAACGGGGCCGCAGCCGTTCAGCCAACGGTCGGCGCGGGCGTGGTCCGCTAACGGGCCGTGAACATCCCCCGATGGACACTGGACCCCGTCATCTCCCACAGGACAACGACGATGAGCAAGCTCACCATCATTACCGACCGCGCATTGGAGCTGGTCAGCCAGGCCGGCAGCAACCTCAAGCAGGCGATGCCGAAGAACGCCGACAAGCTGCTGCAGACCGGCGTGGTGCTGGGCGCGGCGAAGACTGGCGCCAAGACCGCGGGCAAGTTCATCCGCCGCAACCCGGTGGTGGCCGTCGCCGCGGCCGCCGGCATCGGCCTGCTGGCCTATGCGGCCTACCGCAAGCGCAAGCGCGATGCCGCCGATGCGCCGATCGAAGGCAAGTCGCGCCGCATCGAAGCGCGCAAGGTCAACGGCACCGGCCGCGCCGGCCGCCGCGCCGCCGCCCGCTCCACCACCTCGCCCAACCCCTGACGTAGAGCGGAGCTTGCTCCGCTTCACATGGTGTTTCCGTCCCGATGACCCAAGCCGAGCAAGCTCGGCTCTACACAACGCCGTAGAGCGGAGCTTGCTCCGCTGCGCGCGATGTTTCCTTCCCGATGATCCCCAAGCCGAGCAAGCTTGGCTCTACACGGCATCGTAGAGCGGAGCTTGCTCCGCTGCGCGCGGTGCTTCCTTCCCGATGACTCCCAAGCCGAGCAAGCTCGGCTCTACGTGCGGACTTCCCGCCATTGGCCGGGAGCGAGGTCGCCCAGGGAGACTTCACCCATCGCCACGCGCACCAGTCGCAGGGTCGGCAAGCCGACGGCGGCGGTCATCCGCCGCACCTGCCGGTTGCGGCCTTCGGTGATGCGCACTTCCAGCCAGGCGTCCGGTACGGTCTTGCGGAAGCGCACCGGCGGATCGCGCGGCCACAGCAGCGGCGGCGGATCCAGCCGGCGCACCTCCGCCGGCCGGGTAGGGCCGTCGTTCAACACCACGCCGCGCCGCAGCGCGTCCAGCTGCGCGCCGTCCGGCGCGCCCTCCACCTGCACCCAGTAGGTCTTGGCCTGCTTGTGGCGCGGATCGGTCAGGCGATGCGCCAGTCCGCCGTCGTCGGTCAGCAGCAGCAAGCCTTCGCTGTCATGGTCCAGGCGGCCGGCCGCGTACACCCGCGGCGGCAGGCCGAATTCCGCCAGCGTTCGCCGGGGCGGAACGCTGCGGTCGGTGAACTGGCACAGCACGTTGAAGGGCTTGTTGAACGCAATCAGCACGGAACAACCGCTTGAATCAGGGCTTCACGAACCGCAGCGTCATCCGGTCGCTCTCGCCGATGGCCTGGTACTTCGCCGCATCCTTGGCGTCGTGGTTGTTGGTCGGTGGCAGCGTCCACACCCCGTTGGGATGATCCTTGGTGTCGCGCGGGTTGGCGTTGACCTCGCTCTTGCCGTCCAGGCGGAAGCCGGCCGCCTCGGCCATCGCGATCACCTGCGCTTCGCCGACATAGCCGCTGTTGTCGTCCGCCGGCACGTCGCGCTTGGCGCGATGCTCGACCACGCCCAATACGCCGCCGGACTTGAGCACATCGAAGAACCCCTTGAACATGCCTTCGGCCTGACCCGCCGAGCGCCAGTTGTGGACGTTGCGGAAGGTCAGCACCAGATCCGCCGAGCCCGGCGCGCCGAACACCGGCGCCGACGGCGAATAAGTCGTCACCCGGACCTTGTCGTACTGGGCGGGGGAGGCGGCGAGCTTCTTCTCCAGTCCGTCCTTGCTGCGCTGCTGGTAATCGCGGCCACGGCCTTCGGCCACCGCCATCGGATCCACCACCGCCGCCACGTACTGGCCGCGTTCGCGCAGGTACGGCGCCAGGATCTCGGAATACCAGCCGCCACCGGGCGTGATCTCGACCACGGTCTGGTCCGGTTTCAGCCCGAAGAACGTCAGGGTTTCCAGCGGATGGCGGGCATCGTCGCGGGCCGCGTTGGCTGGCGCGCGCCAGTTGCCCTTGAGCACCGTGTCGATGCCGGAAGCGGCGTCGGCGGCGGTTGCCGCGGCGTCCTGCGCCTGCGCGATCACGGGTGCGCCCAGGGCCAGCAGCACGGCGAGGCAAATCGAATGCGACTTCATCGGGTGTCCTCCGGGGGAAAAGTGCCGCGAGCCTACCACGCGGTCGCGCTGCGGCATGGCTGAATCCATGCCATCGGCGTCGGCGCGCTTATGTGGAATTTACGCTGGGTGCCCGTGTCCGGAATGGCCCGTTTACGCCACCGCCGCCTAGGCTGACCGGACTGCGCGCAAGCGCGTCCGGAAGCCAGGCATGAACCTGCTGATCATCGAAGGCCCGCACGCATCATCGGCTGGCCACGCGCCGATGCTGGCGCCGCGGGCCGTGCGCGGCCTGCAATCCCAGGCGCGCGCCCGCGGCCACACCGTGTTCCATTGCCATTGCCCCAGCGTGGACGCGCTGCTGACCGGACTGCGTGCCGGCACCAGCCTGGACGCGCGCATGCTGTTGCTGGATTCCGGTGACATCGCCGCCAACGACCCCGGCCTGCCGGCGTTGCGCGAAACCCTGGATCACCTGTCGATGCCCTACATCGAGGTGCACGACGACAGCGCGCAGGTGCTCGAGACCTACCTGGATCTGCGACACGCGCCGCTGGCGACGGTCGTGTTCAACCGGGATCGTCCCGGCGGTCACGCACTGGCGCTGTCCATCGCCCTGCGCCGGCTGGCCATGCCGGCGAGCAGCGTCTGACCACTTTCCATTCCTCCCTCCCGACGGAGTTCTCCCATGTCGTTACTGCTCATCCGCGGCCCGGAGCGCCGCGCCCACCACAGCGAACCGCCGCCCCCGTTGCCGCCGCAGATCCTGCGCGGACTGGCCGAGCGCGCGGCCGTCGCCGGCAAGACCCTGGCGGTGCGCGTGTGCGCAAACGAAGCCGAGTACCTGCATGCACTGGACAGCGCGCGACGGGCGCACACCGAACTGCTGCTGCTGGATCCCGGCAGCACCGCCGGCAGCGCGCGCCTGCATGAGGCGGTGGGCCACACCGGGATTCCCTACATCGAAGTGCACGACGACGCCTGCGACGCGCCCGAACCGCGCTTGCCACCCTCGCCGGCCTGCCTCGCGGTCGCCCAAGGCTACCGCGCGCAGAGCTATACGCTGGCGCTGGAAATGGCGCTGGAGCATCTGGGCTGCGCCGAATGCGAGTCCGAACGCCATGTCGGTACCTGAGCGATTGGCGCCCGAAAGCGGCTACTTCGCCGACTACGAGGTCTACGCGATGGGCGAAGCGGTCGCCTGGGGCCAGATCACCCTGGGCTGCGCCGCCGACGCCGCCAACCGCGATCCCGCGGGGTTGATCCGGCGGCTGCGCCAGGCGGCCGCCGACCAGCATGGCGTGGACCCAGGCGAGGTGCGCCTGCGCCAGGTCTGCCGGCTCTAGCCGGCGCCGTCCCCGGTGCGTCCGTCGATGGGCAGTTCCACGTCCATCAGGGTCGGCTCGTCGGGATCGGCGCGGATGCGGAAGCCCAGCTGCTCGCACATCGCCAGCATGGTGCGGTTGTCGCGCAGGACCTGGCCTTCCACCACCGCCAGTCCCAGCCAGCGCGCGTACTCGATCATGATCCGCATCAGCCGCCAGCCGATGCCGTGGCCCTTGAGATCCGAGCGCACCAGGATGCCGTACTCGCCACGTTCGTAATTGGCGTCGGCGTGCAGGCGCACCGCGCCCAGCATCTGTCCGCTGGCGGGATCCAGCGCCACCAGCGCCATCGAGCGCGCGTAGTCGATCTGGGTCAGGCGGGCGATGAACTCGTGGCTGAAATGGCGTACCGACTGGAAGAAGCGCAGGCGCAGGTCCTCGTCGGTGACGTGGGTGAAGAACTCGCGGAACATCGCGTCGTCCTCCGGCCGCACCGGCCGCACGAAGGCGTCGCTGCCGTCGGCCAGGGTGATCGTGCGCTCCCATTCCTTCGGATAGGGGAAGATCGCGAAGCGCGGATGGCCGCGGCCCTTGTGCAGCTTGCGGCCCGGCGCCACCGCGATGCGAGCGTCCACCGCGATCACGCCGTCGCGATCGGCCAGCAGCGGATTGATGTCCAGCTGGCGGATTTGCGGGATGTCGGCGGCCAGCTGGGCGAGCTTGACCAGCACCAGCGCGATCGCGCGCTCGTCGGCGGCCGGCACGTCGCGATACGCCTTGAGCACCCGTGAGACCCGGGTGCGGCCGATCAGTTCATGCGCCAGGCGCAGATCCAGCGGCGGCAGCGCCAGCGCCTTGTCGTCGATCACGTCCACCGCGGTGCCGCCGCGCCCGAACACGATCACCGGGCCGAACACCTCGTCGTCGGCGATGCCGGCGATCAGCTCGCGCGCCTTCGGTCGCAGCAGGGTCGGCTGTACCAGCACGCCGCCGATGCGGGCATCCGGGCGCGCCGCGCGCGCGCGCTGGAGGATGCCGGCGGCCGCCTCGCGCACCGCGTCGGCGCTGACCAGGTTCAGGCGCACGCCGTCGACATCGGATTTGTGCGGGATGTCCGGCGAAAGAATCTTCACCGCCACCGCCAGGCCCTGCGCGAGCAGCGGCTCGGCCACCCGCGCCGCGTCGTCCGGATCGCGCGCGCGCTGCAACGGCGCGACCGGAATGCCGTAGGCCGCCAGCACGTGCGCGGTCGCCAGCGGATCCAGCCAGTGCTGGCCATCCCTCAATGCCTGCTCCACCAGCGCGCGCGCCGCATCGGTGTCGACCACGAAATCCTCGGGCAGGCTGGGCGGCGTCTCCATCAGCGCCGCCTGCGCTTCGCGGTAGCGGACCAGGTGCATGAAGCCGCCGACCGCGTCGGACTCGGTCGGGTAGTTGGGAATGCGCGCCGCATCGAGCACTTCGGCGGCGGCCGGATCGTGGCCCAGCCAGACCGCGAACACCGGCTTGTGCGGGCCGTGCGCGGGGCGCGCCCGCAGCAGGCGGGTCATCGCTTCGGCGGTCTCCACCGCCGAGGACAACACGGTGGGTACGTTGACCGCCAGCAGGGCGTCGTTCTCCGGATCGTCCAGCAGTGCGGCGATGGTGGCGGCGTAGCGTTCGGCGTCGATGTCGGTCAGCAGATCCACCGGATTGCTGCGCGACCAGCCCGCCGGCAGCATCGCGTCCAGGCGGTCGCGGGTGCCGTCGGACAGCGCGGCCAGGGTGCCGCCCAGTTCGTGCAGGCGGTCCACCGACAGCGCGCCCACGCCGCCACCGTTGGTCAGGATCGCCAACCGCCGACCCGGAAACGCGCGCAGGCGTCCCAGGGTTTCGGCGGCGGAAAACAGTTCGTCCAGCGAACGCACCTGCAACAGGCCGGCGCGTCGGAACGCGGCGTCATACACCGCGCGCGGATGCGCCAGGTGCTGCACGTGGGTGCTGTCGGCGGNNNNCCACCACCACCGGCTTGGTGCGCGCCGCCGCGCGCGCGGCCGACATGAACTTGCGCGCGTCCCTGATCGCCTCGACGTAGAGCAGGATGGCGCGGGTGCGGTGATCGGTGGCGAAGTAGTCGAGCAGGTCGGCGAAATCCACGTCCAGCGCGTCACCCAGCGACACCACCGCGGAGAATCCGACCGAGCGGCCGACGCTCCATTCCACCAGTCCGCCGGAAATCGCGCCCGATTGCGAAATCAGCGCCAGATCGCCCGCACTCGGCAGGCGGCCGGCAAGGCTGGCATTGAGGCGCACGTGTGGGGCGATCACGCCCAGGCAGTTCGGCCCCAGCACGCGCAGGCCCTTCTCGCGCGCGATCGCTTCCAGTTGCGCCGCCGGCGAGTCCGGGCCCGAACCCATCGCGGCGGTGAGCACCGCGACCGCGCCGGCGCCGCACTCGGCCGCCTCGCGGGCGATGCCCGGCACCGTGGCCGGCGGGGTGGCGATCACCACCAGATCCGGCTTCCACGGCAGGTCCCGCAGGCGCCGGGCGGTGGTCACGCCGTCGATGGTGGCCGGATGCAGGTTGACCAGGCCGACGGGTCCGCCGAAACCGGCTTCCAGCAGGTTGTTGATCACCGCGCGTCCGACCGAGCGCGGCCGCGACCGGCTGCCGACCACCGCCACCGAGGTGGGCCGGAAGATGGATTGCAGGCGGTAGGTGCTCATCGCGGACCGGAAAGACGGGAGGCGCGACAAAGGTAACGCGCTGGCCGTCAGCGGGCCATGATCAGGTCGCTGGCGATCTTCGGAACTGGCGGGGACAATTGTCGCTTCGGGAAGCCCCGCCTCCCCGTGTCGATACCGTAACAAGGGGTCAGGGAGTGGCGAAGCACTCCGGTCCCCACTGGGTTTGGAGCAGCAGATGAAGCGTCTTGCAATGGCGGGTCATGTCCCGGGCATCCCGGAATGCCGACATCTGCTCGAGTTCGTCCGCCATCTCCTCCACCACCGGCAGCGCGTCGGGGGCGCGCCGGGTCATGCAGGCGCGATGCCGCGCGATCAGCACATCGCAGATCGGGACGCCGGTGAGCGGTGGAACCTTCGCGACCTCGGTTTCCTCGTGCAGATCCGCGAACGGGACCATCGCCATCTGCAGCGCGTACAGGACGCTGATGAAATCGCGGTCAGGGTCGTACCAGGGACCATCGACGGTCGCGGCGGATAGCGTGAAGGTGCCCTCGACCCGGCTGTTGCGAGGACCCTTCAGTGCGGCGATGTACGTATTGGCGAAGGCCTCCATCCGCTCCGGCGAGGGCTCGTTCATGGCGGCCTGGAACGCTTCGTGCGTGCGGGAGACATCCGGAACAAGACAGGTGTAGGCGAAGGTCGCGACCTTTCCCTCGGCAGGCTCGCCGGGACTGGTGATGGTGACGTCCCCGACCGTGCAGGCCACGCTGGTGAAAGTATCGTACAGAGGGGCGGATATCAGCTGCATGGATTGCATGATCTTCTTTTCCACCGGATCCTCGCCGCTTCCCGCGACCTCGGCCTGAGTCGGGAATCCGGGTACGCCGCCGGAGCGAACCAGTGCCGCCATCGCGGCGACGTCTTCCGGTTTGGGGACGATACCGGCGCCATACCGGGGTTCGATTGCGTCCTGGAGCGTTCTGGCGGCTTCCGTGTCGAAACGGAGGAAGGTGCGGATGTAGAGCTGGAAGGTTTCCGCTGGCGATGGCGGTACCGCGTCCTTGGCCGCAAGCGGCCATGCGGCGACCATCAGAATGGAAAGCAGGATTCGGGGAATGAGTCGCACGATGCCGTTACCGGTGAAGGAACCGGAGACGTTAGGCGGCCCGGGCGGGATCTCCCATAGGACGTGTCCGATTGTCGAGCCGCACCGCCGCAGGGAAATGGGCGCGATCGTGGAAGCCCGCGTAGCGGCTCAGACGAAGCTCAGGCCAGTTTCAACGCGTCCGGATACGGCGGCGTGTCCGGATAGTCGCCGGCGGCCAGCCGCGCCTGCAGATCGCGCCACCAGCCGGCGCGGAACAGATCGCCATGCGCCGCGCGCAATGCGCTCGCCTGCGGCGCGGGCAGGCCGAGGAACTGCGGGAAGCGTTCCGGAAACACGTCGCCAGGACCAACGTAGAACCACGGCCCGTCGGCCATTTCCTCCTCATAACAGGTGGGTTGCGGCCAGTCGCGGAAGTGGCAGTCGGTGACCAGGCACAGCTCGTCGTAGTCGTAGAACACCGCGCGGCCGTGCCGCGACACGCCGAAATTCTTCAGCAGCATGTCGCCGGGGAAGATGTTGTTGCGCGCCATGTCCTTGATCGCCTGGCCGTAGTCGATGGCGGCGGCGAGCGCGGCCTCGGGCTTCTGCTCGCGCAGGTACAGGTTGAGCGGGCGCAACCGCCGTTGCACGTAGCACAGGTGGATGATCAGGTTGTCGCCGTCCTCGGTGATGCCGTGACCGCAGGTGGACCGCAGTTCCTCCAGCAGGGCAGGCGCGAAACGCGCGCGCGGGAAGCGCAGGAAACGGTAGGGCTGGGTGTCCAGCAGGCGACCGACGCGATCCAGGTGGAACACCAGGTTGTAGCGGTCCTCCACGTCCTTGCGGCTGACTTCCTTGGGATAGGCGAAACGGTCGCGGATGATCTTGAACACCAGCGGATAGCTGGGCAGGGTGAACACCGCCATCACCATTCCCGGGGTGCCCTCGGCCTGCACCAGCTGCTCGCCGGCCTGGGTATCGAAGTGATGGAAGAAGGTGCGGAAGCGTTCGGTCTTGCCCTGCTTGGCCCGGCCCAGCACCGTGTAGATCTCGTCGATCGGCTTGCCCGGCAGCAGCGAGCGCAGGAACACCACCGCGTCGCCGACGGTGGACAGGTCCGCGTGGAAATAGCTGCGCGAGGTGCCGAACAGGTGCGCGACGTCGCCACGCCGGGTCAGCACCGCCTCGGCCTTCAGCTTGCCGCCGTCGTTGACCAGCGCGATCACGCAGGGCGAGAAGCGGTGCTCGCCGAACACCCGGCCGATCAGGTAGGCGCGGCGCTCGCGGTAGAACACCGTGTCCAGCAGTTCGATCCCGCGCACCGGGTTCTCGCCCCAGTGCGCAAGATCGTCCTGCAGGCGGATGGCAATCGAGGCCGCGCAGCGGGTGCGGTGTGCGTAGGGAATATCGAAGCGATAATCGCCCAGCACCCGCACGAAGGTGTCGGTGGGGCGCTGCTCGGACACCGCGTAGCTGTGCCGCGCGACCGGATGGGTGATGGCGTCGGTCGGTTCGACGTCCATCGCGATGAACTCGATCGACGGATCCACGCCGCGGGTCTTGAAGAAGCGCCGGGTCAGGGTGTTGTAGAAGGTCTTGTACAGCTCGCGGTCGATCAGATCCGCGATCAGCCGGTCGTAGCCGTCGCGCACCGCCGACCACAGGGTACGGTCATGCGCGTGATCCAGCAGCGCCGCCTGCAGGCGCAGCGCGCATTCGGCGATGCATTCGTCGTACAGCTCGATGCGCTCGACCGCATCGGCGCGCGCGCCGGCCCAGTCCATGGTCTCGAACCGATGCCGCGCGCGCTGGGTGATCTCGGCGAAGCGCGCGTGATAGTCGGCGAACGCATCGTGGATGAGCGTGGCGATGACGGTCGGCTGGATCATGCGTCCACCCGCGCCTGGTCCAGCACCCATTTGCGCACGGTCTGGAAATCCGGATGCGCCAGGCTGCGCTCCGGATAGACCAGGTAGTGGGCGAAATCGGCCTGCAGGCATTTGCCGGTGAGCGGTACCAGCCGGCCCGCCTTGATCAGCGGTTCGGCGAGGGTGAGCCGCGCCAACGCCACCCCCATGCCCTGCGCGGCGGCTTGGTGCAGGGTCTCGGTGTCGTCGAACTGGGCCACGAACCGGCGCGGCACCTCGCCGCCGAACTCGGCGAACCATTCCTTCCAGCGATCGGAGGGATCGCCCAGCAGCGGAAGGCTGCCGATGCGCGTGAGCGCGGGCTTGCCGTGGCGCTTGAGGAAGGCCGGGCTGGCGACCGGTTGGATCCATTCGTGGAACAGCAGTTCCGAGCGGACGCCGGGCCAGCGCCCGCCGCCCAGCCGCAACGCCACGTCCACCGGTTCGCGATCGAAATCCACCACGTGGGTGCTCGACTGCAGGTTCAGGCCGAGCTCCGGATTGGCGGCCAGGAAATCGGGCAGGCGCGGCACCAGCCAAGCGGTGGCCATCGACGGGATCAGGCTCAGGGTGATGACGTGGTCGTTGCGCGCCGACATCCGTTGCAGCGCGTGGCCGATCGCATCCAGCGGCGTGGCCACCGCGTCGAACAGGCGCTGGCCCTCCGGAGTCAGTTCGACCCCGCGTGGTCCGCGCGCCAGCAGCTTGTGGCCTACCCGTTCCTCCAGCAATCGCATCCGGTGGCTGAGCGCGCTCACCGTCAGGTGCATGGCCTCGGCCGCGCGGGTCAGGTTCTTCAACCGCGCGGCGGTGACGAAGGCGTCGATCTGGTCCAGCGGCAAACGGCTCATGCGGATTGGTCCATGTTGAACCCGGCTCAAGGCTGGCTTGCGGAGGTTTCGCTTTTTCGGCAATCAGGATGAGCCTAACTTGGCTCCTGTTCAAGCCGGACGTCCCGGCGGCAGGAGAATCCCATGCGTACCGAAACGAAGCATTCGTGGTGGCGTGAACTGGGCGCCGTCAGCCAGGGCATGCTGTTCCTCGATGGTCACATCGCCAGCACCGAAGCGCTCCGCGCGGGCGACGGCGAGCAGCGCCCGGCGCGGCGGCCGGTCCCGCCCGAACGCCACGAGCGTGCCCTGCGGGTACTGCACGCCCGCCGGCGACGCGAGATGACCGCGCTGTCGTTGTTCCGGTGAGCCCGCGGCGTCGGCTCGGGAGTGATCCGCCTTACCTCCCCTTTGATTAGCCATTCGGCTGTTGAAAGCGAAAAAGTGGGACCGAGGGGGATTTGATGTTGGCGCCAACGGCAAATCCCCCGTCGCCTCCGGCGCCCGCCCCCTTTTCCAAAGGGGGGCCTAGGGAGGTCTCATCGCCCGGAACCTGCTTTGACCTCCCCCTTTGGAAAAGGGGGATTGAGGGGGATTTGCTCTTGGCGTTGAAAAGCCAATCCCCCGTCGCCTCCAGCGTTTGCCCCTTTTTGCAAAGGGGACTGTTGGTGCTTGGGAATCTGCTGGCCCCAAAAAACAAACGCCCGGCGCAAGGCCGGGCGTCTGCGACATCAACCGCGGATCACCACCCTCACAGGTGCTTGATGATCTCGTCGGCGAACTCGCTGCACTTCACTTCGGTGGCGCCGTCCATCAGGCGGGCGAAGTCGTAGGTCACGCGCTTGCTGGCGATGGCCTTGTTGACGCCGTCGATGATCTTGTCGGCGGCTTCGGTCCAGCCCATGTAGCGCAGCATCATCTCGCCGGACAGGATCACCGAACCCGGGTTCACCTTGTCCAGATCGGCGTACTTGGGCGCGGTGCCGTGGGTCGCCTCGAACACCGCGTGGCCGGTCACGTAGTTGATGTTGGCGCCCGGCGCGATGCCGATGCCGCCGACCTGCGCGGCCAGCGCGTCGGACAGGTAGTCACCGTTGAGGTTGAGCGTGGCGGACACGTCGTACTCGCGCGGACGCAGCAGGATCTGCTGCAGGAACGCGTCGGCGATGGCGTCCTTGATGACGATGCCCGCGCCCGGCTTGCCTTCCGGAATCACGTGCCACGGACCGCCGTCCAGTTCCACCGCGCCGAAGTAGTCGCGCGCCACCTGGTAGCCCCAGTCACGGAAGCCACCTTCGGTGAACTTCATGATGTTGCCCTTGTGCACCAGCGTGACCGACTTGCGGCCGTTGTCGATGGCGTACTGGATGGCGCTGTGGACCAGGCGCTCGGTGCCCAGGCGGCTGACCGGCTTGATGCCCAGGCCGACGTCCACGCCCACCTCGCGGTGCGGCGCGCCGATGCCTTCCAGCGCCTGCTGCCACTCGTTGGCCTTTTCCTGGGTGCCGAAGCGGATCTTGCCGAACGCCTGCGGGAATTCCTTGGCCAGGAAGTCCAGCACCTTCTGCGACTCGGCGCTGCCGCCGGCCCATTCGATGCCGGCGTAGATGTCCTCGGTGTTCTCGCGGAAGATCACCATGTCGACGTCGCCCGGCTTCTTGACCGGCGAGGGCACGCCCTCGAACCAGCGCACCGGGCGCAGGCAGACGTACAGGTCCAGCATCTGGCGCAGCGCCACGTTGAGCGAGCGGATGCCGCCGCCGACCGGCGTGGTCAGCGGGCCCTTGATCGAGACCAGGTAGTCGCGGCAGGCCTGCACGGTCGAATCCGGCAGCCAGGTGCCGAACTGGTTGTTCGATTTCTCGCCGGCGAACACTTCCAGCCAATGGATCTTCTTGGCGCCGCCGTAGGCTTTTTCCACCGCCGCGTCGAGCACGCGGACGCTGGCGCGCCAGATGTCCGGACCGGTGCCGTCACCCTCGATGAAGGGGATGATCGGATGGTTGGGGACATTGAGCTTGCCGCCGGAGATGGTGATCTTCTCACCGCCGGGGGGCGGGGTGAGGACAGGTTCTGCCATGGAACTGCTCCCGGTTGAGATGGCACGCGGCGGACCGCGCGCGGGGGTGAACAAAAAGGGTCCAGCAAAGGTGTGGGGTACGACGGGTGAAGCGGACCCCCATTGTCGCGGTTTATGCAGTCATGGGCAAAACCCGGATCACCATGGCCCGGCGTATGGCCCGCGGCATGGTGGGAGGCCGCAAAAAAAGCGGGCGCGATTCGCATCGCGCCCGAGCTTGCCCACCAGGGTGGGAGAGAGGGTGGGATTACTTGACTTCGATTTCCTGGGTCATGCCGACGGCCTGGCCGTTCAAGGTCACATCGACCTTGTACTTGCCGGCGGGCCAGGGATTGGCATTGGTGAATTCGATGTTGGTGGTGCCGGCGTCGGCGGCGGTGACATTGGCGCTCTTCTGGCCGGCCACCTGGCCATCCTGGAAGGTCAGCTTGGCATCGATTGCCGCATCGGCGGGCGTAGCCGCGTCGGTCTTCACCGACACGATGATCTTGTCCTTCGGCGTAAACGTGCTGACAGCTGCGACGGACTTGTCCGGCGCGGCGGTGTTGCCCACGGTCACGCTGGTCGCGCTCACCGGAGCGGGAGCGGGTTCGGCCGGAGCGGGCGCGGGCGCCGGAGCCGGTTCGGTCGCGGCCGGCGGCGGGGCTACCGGTTCTTCCTTCTTCTTGCAGGCTGCCAGGGCCACGGTGCCGGCCAGCGCGATCATCAGGGCATAGGAAATGCGGTTCTGCTTCATGGTGTCTGTCCTTGTGTCAGCCGTTGAATGGTCGGTAGGGTGAGCGCACGATCAGGCGATGCTGTCCTTGGGCGGCAGCTTGATCACCTGGCCGGGGAAGATCCGGTCGGGGTCCTCGATGATGTCGCGATTGGCCTCGAAGATGTGCTTCCAGGCGTTGGCGCTGCCGTAGTGTTCCTTGGCGATCTTGGAGAGCGTGTCGCCCTTCTCGATCGTGTAGCTCTGCTCGCCGATGATTTCCTCGGTGCTGTCCACCTTCGCGGTGACACCGGAGAAATCGGCTTTCTGTTGCTCGGTGGAATCCACCTTCGCGGTGACGCCCGAAAAATCCGCTTTCTTCTCGTTGCTCATACACAACCGTCCTTCCGTGCAGGATGTTGGGACGAGCTAGCCTTGCATGCGCCCTGTTAAGAAATCATGGCATTGGCGTGAAGACCGGCGTGGCCTTCAGCCAGCGGCTATTGACGCGGTTCACGTTGCGCCGGAAGCGCGGTTACGCCGGGGGTGGCGCGCCAGGGATTGATATCCAGGCCCCCGCGGCGGGTATAGCGCGCTTCCACCGACAGCCATTGCGGCGAGCAATGCGTCATCAAATCGCAATGAATGCGTTCGACGCATTGCTCGTGGAACTCGGCGTGATCACGGAAGCCGACCAGATAGCGCAGCAGCTCGGCGCGATCGATGCGCGGCCCCGCGTAGCGGATGACCACGGTGGCCCAGTCGGGCTGGCCGGTGACCGGGCAGTTGGACTTGAGCAGCGCCGACACCAGGGTTTCCTCCACCAGCACGGTGCCGTCGATCAGCAGTCCCTCCGGACGCGGCGGACCGTAGTGATCAATCTCCACGTCCAGGTCGTCCAGCGACTCGCCTGCGATCGTTTCGATCATCGGCGGCAACCCGAACGCCACCGTCACGTCGGCGCCGGCGCGCGCCGACAGATCCGTGCGGATGCACTCGAGCACCGCGGCATCGCTGTTGAAGCGGGTGGCGTTGAGCGAATTGAGGAACAGCTTGAGCGACTTGGATTCGATCAGGTTCGGCGAATCGCACGGCACGGTGAAGGTCGCGGTGGCGACCCGCGGCTTGCCGCGCGCGTCCAGCCAGCTCAGTTCGTAGGCGTGCCAGCGGTCGTGTCCGGTGAAGGGCAGGGTGTCGTCGGCGATGCCAATCTCGGCGCGCGCCTGGCGGCGTGGAATCGGGAACAGCAGGCTGGGATCGTAGTGATCCGGATAGGCGACTTCGCGCCCCAGCAGGGAATCTTCGGGCTTGCTCATGGTGTTAGTTTAGTCCCGTCCGCCTGTACGCCAGGCTGTCCTGGAGAACGCCATGGAAAGCAACGGAGCGCGTCGCGGCATCGTCGCCACCACGTTGGCCGGCCTGCTGGCCGCCTGCGCACAGTCACCGGCGACTTCTCCGTCGCCTTCCACGGGGGCCACGCCGGCCATGCCGGCCGGCGAGACCAGCACCGAGGCGCGGGAACTGGCGGTAGGCGGCTTCCTCGACCTCGCCTTGCCGGCCAACGCCAGCACCGGCTATGGCTGGGAGCTCATCGAGACCGGCGCGCCGGTATTGCGCCGGGTCGACCCGTCTCCCGTCGCCGAGGCCGCGCCCGCGTCGCCGCCGATGCCCGGCGCCGGCGGTGTGTCGCGCTGGCGCTTCGTCGCCGAACGCGCGGGCACCGCGCAGCTGCGGCTGGTCTATCGGCGTTCGTGGGAAAAGGAGGTGCCGCCGGCGCGCGAGGCGCGCTACCGGGTGACGGTCACGGCGGCCGTGGACGGAGCCGACGGGGACTGAACCCCGCCGGGAAAGGCAGGCCTAGCCGGCAGTGGCCGGGGCGGGTGCCGGCGCACCGTTCAGATAATCCAGGGTGACCTGCAGCAGCGCGCGGAAACCCACGTCCAGCGCGCCTTCGTCGAGCAGGAACTTCGGCGAATGGTTGCTCGGCGCGGTAGCCGGATCCACGTCCTTGCCGGTCGCGCCGACGAAGAAGAACATCGCCGGCGCCTTCTGCCCGTACAGCGAGAAGTCCTCCGAACCCATCTGCAGCGGCGGCTCGAACACGTTGTCCACGCCGGCCACCGCGCGCAGGCTCGGCAGCATGCGCGCGGTCAGGGCGGGATCGTTGATGGTCGCGGGATTGCCGTCGTGGCTTTCGATGTTCACTTCCGCGCGTGCGCCGTGCGCGGCGCCGACATGCTCGGACACATTGGTCAGGTCGGTGAAGATCTTCTGCCGCATGCCCTCGTCGAAGGTACGGATGGTGCCCAGCACCTCGACGTCGTCGGGAATGATGTTGTAGCGGATGCCGCCCTTGATCGCGCCGAAGGTCACCACCGCCGGCAACCGCGAGATGTCGGTGCGGCGGCTGACGATCGTCTGCGCGCTGCCGATCAGATCCGCCATCGCCACGATCGGATCGACGCCGCCCCACGGCCGCGAGCCGTGGGTCTGGCGGCCGATCATGCGGACGCTGAAGCGATCCGAGGCGGCCATCATCGGTCCCTGGCGCACCGCGATGCGTCCCACCGGGATATTGGCGAACACGTGCAGGCCGAACACCGCGTCCGGCTTGAAGCCATCGAACAAGCCCTGCTTGAGCATGAGCGACGCACCGCCTTCCTCGCCACTGGGCGGACCTTCCTCGGCCGGCTGGAACACCAGCAGCACCTCGCCCGGCAGATCCTTGCGCATCGCCACCAAGGCCTCGGCCACGCCCATCAGGATGCTGGTGTGCGCGTCGTGGCCGCAGGCGTGCATCACGCCCACGGTCTCGCCGCGGTAGGTCGACGTGGCCTTGGAGGCGAATGGCAGGCCGGTCTGTTCGGTCACCGGCAGCGCGTCCATATCCGCCCGCAGGGCCACGCGCGGGCCCGGCTTGCCGCCCTTGATCACCGCGGTGACGCCATGGAACGCGACGCCGGTCTTCGGTTGCAGGCCCAGCTTGCGCAGGTGCGCGGCCACCTGCGCGGCGGTGCGTTCCTCGCGGTTGGACAGTTCCGGATGCTGGTGGAAGTCGCGTCGCCAGGCGAGCACCTTGTCCTGCAAATCGCGCGCGGCCGCGGCCACCTCGGGACGTTGCGCGGTGTCGGAAGCCCACGCCTGGGCGGGGCACAGCAGGAATGCGGACAGCAGCGGAAGGATGGGCAGGGCGACGCGCATCATCGAACTCCGTATCGGGGACGGTCCGATGCTAGCCGTTTCCCGTCGCGCAGTGCGCATCGCGATTATCATTGTCACACGCGTCCCACAAGGTCCGAGCGGCCGGAGGAGCCGCCGCCGTCCCTTCCCCCAGAAACACCCATGCCCGAGATCGCCCTGCAGGTCCTGCTGCTGCTGTTCCTTGCCGGCCTGCTGGCCGGATTCATCGATTCCATCGCCGGTGGCGGCGGCATGATCACCATACCGGCGATGCTGCTGGCCGGCATTCCGCCGTTGCAGACGCTGGGCACCAACAAGCTGCAATCGCTGTTCGGATCCGCGTCGGCCAGCTGGAGCTACGCACGCCACGGCCACGTCGACCTGCGCATGCAATGGCCGATGGCGCTGATGGCGGCGTTGGGCGCGGTGGGCGGCGCGTTGCTGGCGACGGTGGTGCCGGGGGACTGGCTGAAGATGGCGCTGCCGTTCCTGCTGATCGCCATCGCGGTGTATTTCGGCCTCAAGCCCAACATCGGCGACGTGGACAAGCATCGCCGCATGGGCGTGACCGCATTCGGTTTCGGCTTCGTGCCGGTGGTGGGTTTCTATGACGGCGTGTTCGGCCCGGGCACCGGCTCGTTCCTGATGCTGGGCTTCGTCAGCCTGGCCGGCTACGGCATCCTCAAGGCCACCGCGCACACCAAGTTCCTCAACTTCGGCTCCAACGTCGGCGGCTTCGCGGTGTTCCTCGCCACCGGCGCGGTGCTGTGGAAGGTCGGCCTGGCGATGGGCGCCGGGCAGTTCATCGGCGCGCAATTGGGTTCGCGTTTCGCGATGAGGCAGGGCGCGAAAATCATCAAGCCGCTGCTGGTGACCGTGTCCATCGCGCTGGCGGTCCGCCTGCTGGCGGATCCGGCGCATCCGCTGCGCCAGTGGCTGGGCCTGTGACGGAACCTGCCACCACGCGCCCGGCGATGGCCGGACGCGTGGCGGGATCCGCCGATCCTCAGCGGCTGCTCCTCAGCGGCTGACCATCGCCATGCCGGCGGCGGTGTAGCGATCGCCGGCCACCGCTTCCAGCGGGAACGCGGCTTCGATGCCGGCCAGTTCCTCCGGTGCCAGCACCACGTCCAGCGCGTCCAGGTTCTCCTCCAGATAGCGCAGGCGCTTGGTGCCGGGAATCGGCACCAGGTCATCGCCCTGCGCCAGCACCCAGGCCAGCGCGAGCTGGCCGGCGGTCACGCCCTTGTCCGCGGCCAGCGCGCGCACCCGGTCCACCAGCGCCAGGTTGCGGGCGAAGTTCTCGCCCTGGAAGCGCGGCGAATGACGGCGGTAGTCGTCGGCGTCGAAATCCTCCAGCGAACGGATCGCGCCGGTCAGGAAGCCGCGTCCCAGCGGCGAATAGGGCACGAAGCCGATGCCCAGTTCGCGCACCGTATCCAGCACGTGGTTGCTCTCGGGCTCGCGCGACCACAGTGAGTACTCGGTCTGCACCGCGGTGATCGGATGCACCGCGTGGGCGCGGCGGATGGTGTCGGGCGCGGCTTCGGACAGGCCGAGGAAACGCACCTTGCCCTGTTCGACCAGGCGCGACATCGCGCCCACGGTGTCCTCGATCGGCACCTGCGGATCGACCCGGTGCTGGTAGTACAGATCGATGTGATCCACGCCGAGCCGCTCGAGGCTGCCCTCGCAGGCGGCCTGCACGTATTCGGGTCGGCCGTCGACGCCACGCGCGTGCGGGTCGGCCGGGTCCATGCGGATGCCGAACTTGGTGGCCAGGAACACCTGATCGCGACGATCGGCGATGGCCTTGCCGACCAGCACTTCGTTGGTGTGCGGGCCGTACATGTCGGCGGTGTCCAGCAGGGTCAGGCCACGCTCCAGCGCGCGGTGGATCACGGCGATGGATTCGCCTTCTTCGCCACGGCCGCCGTAGAAGGCGCTCATGCCCATGCAGCCCAGGCCCAGGGCGGAGACGGTCGGGCCATTGCGGCCCAGCATGCGGGTTTTCATCGGGAACTCCTTGCGGATGGGGGAGGCACGCCGGCACGGCGATGCCGGGCCGACGCGACCCGGGCACGATAGAACTGGCGATTGCGTCGATAAAGACGCAATATCCGAATCCTGTTTGAAGCAAGACTTCACAATGGCGTCCCATCCGTTGCCGGCCGTACTCGCCTTCGCGCGGGTGGCCCACCACGCCAGCTTCACCCGCGCCGCGCTGGAGCTGGAGGTCAGTCCCTCGGCGCTGTCGCAGACGGTGCGCGCGCTGGAACGCCAGCTCGGCGTGCGCCTGTTCAACCGGACCACCCGCCGGGTCGCGCTGACCGAACACGGCCAGCGCTTCCTGCAGCAGGTCGCGCCGGGCCTGCGCCAGATCGACGAGGCCTTCCGCGACATGGACTTCCTGCGTGACCGGCCGGCCGGTCATCTGCGCATCAACCTGCCCGGGGTGGTGGCCGAGCGCATGATCGCGCCGCACCTGCCCGGCTTCATGGCGCGCTGGCCCGAGGTGGAGGTGGAACTGTTCGTCGATCCGGCGCTGGCGGATCTGGTCGGTGGCGGCTTCGACGCCGGCATCCGCCTGGGCGAATCGCTGGCCCGGGAAATGATCGCGCTGCCGATCGGGCCGATGCAGCGGCAGGCGATCGTCGCCACCCCCGACTACTTCCGCCGCCATCCCGCGCCCGCCGAACCGGCGGACCTGGTGCACCACGCCTGCGTGCGCTACCGGCGCAGCAACGGCCGCATCATGGCGTGGGAGTTCACCCGCGAGGGTTGCGATTTCGAGGTGGAGGTGGGTGGCCGGTTGATCGTCAACGACAGTGATCTCGGCCTGGTGCTGGTGCGGCAGGGCCTGGGCATGGCGCAGGTGTTCGAGTCCCAGGTCGAAGCGGAACTGCGCAGCGGGGCGCTGGTACGGGTGCTGGAAGCCTGGCAGGCGCCGTTCGCCGGTTTCCACATCTACTACCCGGCGCGCGAACACCTGCCGCCCAAGTTGCGGGTGTTCATCGACTACCTGCGCGAAGTGCTGCCGCCGCCCTGAGCGCCGTTCCGGTTTCCGCGCGCGTCAGCGGAACACCACCGTGCGATGCCCGTTGAGCAGGATGCGGTGCTCCACGTGCCGGCGCACCGCGCGCGCCAGCACCAGCGATTCGGTGTCGCTGCCCAGCCGGACCAGATCGCGCGGCGTCATCGCGTGATCCACCCGCGCGATGTCCTGCTCGATGATCGGTCCTTCATCGAGATCGCGGGTCACGTAGTGCGCGGTGGCGCCGATGATCTTGACCCCGCGCCGGTGCGCCTGGTGGTACGGATGCGCGCCCTTGAAGCTGGGCAGGAAGCTGTGGTGGATGTTGATCGCGCGCCCGGACAGCGCGTCGCACAGCTCCGGCGACAGGATCTGCATGTAGCGCGCCAGCACCACCAGATCCACCTGCCCGGATTCGACCAGATCCAGGATCCGCCGCTCCTGCGCGGGACGATTGCCCGCGTCCACCGGCAGATGGTGGAACGGCACGCCATAGGAGGCGGCGAGCGGGCCGAAGTCCGCGTGGTTGGACGCCACCGCCGCGATCTCCACCGGCAACTGCCGGCTGTGCGCGCGGAACAGCAGATCGTTGAGGCAATGTCCCTGCTTGCTGACCAGTACCAGCAGGCGCGCCTTGCGGCGCGCATCGTGGATTCGCCATTCCATGCCGAACGCTTCGGCCAGCGTCTCGAAGCGCGCTTCCAGCGCCGGCAGGGTCGCCGCGGACGGCACGTCGAAATGCACGCGCAGGAAGAAGCGCCCGGATTCCTCGTCGCCGAACTGCTGCGCGTCGATGATGTTGCAGTCCGACTCGAACAGCAGCCCGGTGACCCGGTAGACGATGCCGGTGCGATCGGGACAGGACAGGGTCAGGATGTGATCGTGGCGCATGGAGCCGGGGCACGGGTGGGCGGGCCAGTGTAGGCCGCGCGCGGTGTCGCCGCACCGCGCGGACCCGGCGCGGTCCGCCTCAGTCCGCCGCCATGCCCTGGCCCAGCTTGCGCAGCAGTCCCGCCAGTGTCGCCCGTTCGCCGGCGTCCAGTCCGGCCACGGCCAGGCGCGCCTGTTCGAAACGCAGCGCGATGGCGCGCTCCGCCAGCTTGACGCCCTTGGCGGTCAGCACCGCGAACAGGGAACGGCCGTCGCGCGGATCCGCCTCGCGCCGAAGCAGGCCGCGCCGCTGCAGGCGGTTGAGGCAGGCGGTCATCGCGCCGGAGGTCAGCAGCACCGAACGGCGAAGGTCGGTCGGCGACAGCCGGTAGGGCGCGCCGGAGCGGCGCAGCGTCGCCAGCAGGTCCAGTTCCGTGTAGCTCAGTTCCAGCGCCTTCAGGCATTCGTCGGCCTGTGCCTCCAGCAGGCGGCCCAGATGCAGGACGCGGCCCGCCACCGCCATCGCGGACGCATCCAGATCGGGCCGTTCGCGGCGCCAGTCCGCCAGCAGCTGGTCGATCAGGTCGGGAGCGGGGGAGGGCGGGGAATCGGTCGGTGGGGTCGTCATGAAAAATATCTTGACATAAAGATATCTGTGGAGCGAGGCTACGCCCACCCCATCGTCGGGAATCCGCCCATGAAGCGCAGGCTCTGGTTGTCGGCTGTCGTGATGATGCTTGGTTCCATCGCTTCCGGCGCCTTCGCGCAGGCGCGCCGCGCCGGCGACATCGTGGTCACCGCGGCGACGGTCCGCGCCGCGGATGGTACGACGGTGCCCTACGAAATCGGCACGCTGTACGTGCCGGAAAACCGCCGTGCCACCGGCAGCCGCCTGATCGGGGTGGGCTTCGCCCGCATCCGCGCACGCGTGCCCACCGGTGCGCCGCCCGTCTTCTGGCTACCCGGTGGCCCGGGCCTGGCGGTGCTGGAGGCATTCGACGGCGATACCGAGACCGCGCGCAATCGGCTCGGATCCTGGCTGACCTATCGGGACACCGCGGATCTGGTCATCATCGAACAGCGCGGTTACAGCGAGCGCGGTGAAAAACTGACCGCGATGTCGCCGGCGTGGCCGCGCGACCGCGAATACACCGCGCGGGATGACATCGACGACGCGCTTCGTCGCGCCGCCTCGGCCATCGCCGCGCATCCGGACAAGGATCTGGCGGGCTACACCATCGACGCCTGCGCCGACGACGTCGACGATCTGCGTCGCGCGCTGGGCTACCCGCGCATCAGCCTGTTCGGCGGCAGCTTTGGATCGCAATGGAGCTTCGCGGTGATGCGCTCGCATCCGGACATCGTCGCGCGCGCCGTGCTGTCGTCGGTGGAGCCGCTGGATTTCGGCTACGACATGCCATCGCCGCTGCTGGCGACGATGCAGCGCATCGCCTTCGATGCCGATCGGGATCCCGGCCTGGCGCCGTATCTGCCGACGGGCGGACTGATGGCCGCCATCGACGCGCTGCGCGAACGCTTCGCGCGGCAGCCGATCACGGTCGATCCGCAGGATGGCGGTGGACCGGTGGTGATCGGGTTGGCCGACCTGCAGGCTTCGCTGCTGGCCGAGGCCAGCGTGCCGCACACCTGGCCCGCGTTCGTGCTGTCGCTGTACCACGGCCGCTACACGGACTGGGCCCGCGAAGTGGCCAAGGGCCGGCAGGCGCAGGAATACAAGCTGATTGGACCGCTGATCGACACCAGCCTGGGCATCACGCCGTCTCACGAGTTCCGTCTGCGCCACGATCCGGCCAGCGCCTATCTCGGCGAGGGCGGCTTCGCGCCCTATCTGGCGGCCGCGTCGACATGGCCGACACCGGATCTGGGCGACGACTACCGCCAGCTGCGGCCGATCGATACGCCGGTGCTGCTGGTGCACGGCGACTGGGATACCTCCACGCCCATCGACAACGCGCTGGCGCAACTGCCCTACCTGCGCAATGGCCACGCCATCGTGATCCATCGCGGTGGTCACGACGGCACGTTCTATCAGCTGCGCAACGAGCCGGCGGCCCGGGAAGCGGTCCACCGTTTCCTGCGCACGGGAGAGCTTCGCGATCTGCCGACGGAAGTGACCCTGTCTTCCCCGACCTTCACCGTGCCGGCTTTTGCCGCGCCCGCCAAGGTGGCGGGCCGTATCCCGCGAGGAAGGCCGCTTGACGCAGCGGTCGCATCGCCGTAACGTGCCCGGGCCAGGGTTTCCATCTCTTCATGCGAATGAAGAGATGGAATTAATAGGGAAGCCGGTGCGGGCCGAAAAGCCCCATTCCGGCGCTGCCCCGCAGCGGTATTTGGAAACGACCCCCGTCATCGGCACTGGCCCCCAAGGGCCGGGAAGCGGCGGACAGTAGGCCGGCCCCGATCCCCGGATCGGGCCGACGTCCATGAGCCCGAAGACCTGCCTTGGCCGGAAGACCCGAAGTCTTCCGCATGACCTGGAACTTCCGAGGGGAGGTGCCCGGAACTGCCGCGGACGCGTCGCGTCCGCGCGCAAGTCCGTGCGCCTCCCTTCGCCGTTCCGGTTCGCCCGAGGGGGCGAAGGTCGCTGGCGTTGTCCGCCATCGCCATCGGCGATGAAGGCGGCGCGGTCCTTCGTTCCTCATCCGACCACGAATGAGGACATGCATCATGACGACTGTTGGCAATCTCGGTTTCCCGCGCATCGGCGTGCGCCGGGAACTCAAGCGGGCACTGGAAGCCCATTGGCGCGGCGACGCCACCGGCGAAGAACTGCACGCCGCCGCGCGCCGGCTTCGCCTCCGCCATTGGCACATGCAGGTAGACGCGGGCGTCGATGTCGTGCCGTGCAACGACTTTTCGCTGTACGACCACGTGCTCGACACCGCCTTCCTGTTCGACGCCATCCCCGAACCCTATCGCGCGCTGGCGGACGTGGATCCGCTGGCGGC
The DNA here is from genome assembly GCF_052044485.1 of Pseudoxanthomonas sp. 22568. Lineage (NCBI taxonomy): Bacteria > Pseudomonadati > Pseudomonadota > Gammaproteobacteria > Lysobacterales > Lysobacteraceae > Pseudoxanthomonas > Pseudoxanthomonas sp. 22568. The sequence goes on along the minus strand of NZ_JBQENC010000013.1, from coordinate 45,237 downwards.
CTATTTCGCCCTCGCGCGGGGGCGGCAACAGGACGGCGTGGACCTGCGCGCGCTGGAAATGACCAAGTGGTTCGACACCAACTACCACTACCTGGTGCCGGAACTGCATCGCGAGCAAACGTTCCGCCTGCGTGGCGACAAGCCGTTGAGCGAGTTCAACGAGGCCCATGCGGCCGGTTTCAATGCGCGGCCGGTGCTGCTGGGACCGGTGAGCTTCCTGCGCCTGTCCAAGGCAAGCGATGGCGGCGATCCGCTGGCGCTGCTCGAACGCCTGCTGCCACCCTACGCGGAACTGCTGTCGCGGCTGGCCGCCGCCGGCGCCGAATGGGTGCAGATCGATGAGCCTTGCCTGGTGCTGGACGCCGACCCGGCGTTGCAACAGGCCTACCGGCACGCCTACACCGCCCTGGCGCAAGCGACGCGCCCGAAGCTGCTGCTGACCACCTATTTCGGCGACCTGGGCGCGAACCTGCCGCTGGTGGCGGCCCTGCCGGTCGATGGCCTGCATGTGGACCTGATGCGCGGGCTGGACCAACTCGACGCCGTGCTGAAAGCCATGCCGGAGGGGCGGACGCTGTCGCTCGGGCTGATCGACGGCCGCAACATCTGGCGCGCCAACCTCGACAACGCGTTGGTGCTCGCGCGCTACGCGCAGGGCCATGTCGGTGCCGACCGGCTGTGGCTGGCGCCTTCCTGCTCCCTGCTGCACGTGCCGGTGGACGCGGAAGGCGAAACCGGGCTGGATGCCGAACTGCGTGGCTGGCTGGCGTTCGCGCGGCAGAAGCTGGAGGAACTGCGCCTGCTGGCGACCGCCCTGGACGATGCGCCCGCGGCCGGGCCGGCGCTGGCCATCGCCCGCGAGCGCCACGAAAGCCGTCGCCGTTCCGCGCGCGTGCACCGGAAAGAGGTGGCCGAGCGCCTGGCCGCGCTGACGCCCGCGGCCGCCCATCGTTCCTCGCCCTATCCCACGCGCCGCGCGCGCCAGCAGGCCGGCCTGCGCCTGCCACCCTATCCGACCACGACCATCGGTTCCTTTCCGCAGACGCCGGAAGTACGCCAGGCCCGTGCGCTCAACCGCGCCGGGAAACTGCCCGATGCGGAATACGACGCCTTCCTGGCGACCGAGATCGCGCGCTGCGTGCGCGTGCAGGAGGAACTCGGCATCGACGTGCTGGTGCACGGCGAGTTCGAGCGCAACGACATGGTCGAGTACTTCGGCGAGCAGCTCGACGGATTCGCCTTCACCCGCAACGGCTGGGTCCAGAGCTACGGCTCCCGCTGCGTGAAGCCGCCGATCATCTTCGGCGATGTGGTGCGGCCGGCGCCGATGACGGTGCGCTGGTCGCGGCACGCGCAATCACTCACATCCCGGCCGATGAAGGGCATGCTGACCGGACCGGTGACGGTGCTGCAGTGGTCCTTCGTCCGCGACGATCAGCCGCGCGCGCGGACCTGCCGGCAGATCGCGCTGGCGTTGCGCGACGAGGTCCGCGACCTGGAAGCCGCCGGCATCGGCGTAATCCAGATCGACGAACCAGCCTTGCGCGAAGGCCTGCCGCTGCGCAGGGCCGAATGGTCACGCTACCTCGATTGGGCGGTGGAATGTTTCCGCATCACCGCCGCGGTGGCGACCGACGAAACCCAGATCCACACCCACATGTGCTACTCCGAGTTCAACGACATCATCGAAGCCGTGGCGGCGATGGACGCCGACGTGATCTCCATCGAAACCTCGCGCTCGCGGATGGAACTGCTGGACGCATTCGTGAAGTTCCGCTACCCGAACCAGATCGGGCCGGGCGTGTACGACATCCATTCGCCGCGGGTTCCGGACAGCGGCGAGATGCACGCCCTGCTGGACAAGGCGCGGGAGGTACTGGCACCGGAGCAGATCTGGGTCAATCCGGACTGCGGGCTGAAGACGCGTGGCTGGCCGGAGACCCGCGCGGCGCTGGAGGCGATGGTGGAGGCGGCGAAGAGGATGCGGGCCGCGGCGTGATGCGGCCGGGCCGTGGCGCGCGCAGCCTCGTGCGCGCCACGGCATCCGCGGTCAGCGGAGGGGGACGGACCTCAGCCCTGCACGACCGGTGGCGGCAGCGGCGGAGCCTGGGTGGGCCGGCCCAGCGGATCCAGCGCGATCATCACGAAGTGGCCGCGCGTGCACAGCTTGCGCTCGCCGCTCAGCAGATCCTCGGTGATGACTTCGACATCGACGTTCATCGAACTGCGCCCGACCTTGACGATGCGGGCGATGACCTCGACCAGATCGCCCTTGTGGATCGGCTGGTTGAAATCGACCTGTTCCGACCTTGCGGTGACCACGGTGGTGCGCGCGTAGCGCGAGGCGGCGATGAAGGCGGACATGTCCATCCACGCCAGCGCCTGGCCGCCGAACAGCGTGCCCAAGTGGTTGGTGTGGTCCGGGAAGACCATGTGCAGCAGGCGCGCCTCGGTCGGGCGCAGGTCGGACAGGGGATGTTCGGACATGGGGTTGCTCCGTGGTGCCAGTGCCTCCCGGCTGCATCCTAGCGCAGGAAACGGATTCCGGAATGAATCCCTGCGGGAGCGACGTCAGTCGCGAAAGCTCCTGATCCGGCCGAAGCGCATCGCGACTGACGTCGCTCCCACAAGGTGGTTTACAGGAAACGGTCAGAACGCGTGGTCGAAGCCGACTTCGCCCTGCACGCCGACCTGGTAGGCCGAGACGCGGCGTTCGAAGAAGTTGGTCAGCTCCTGCACGTCCTGCAGTTCCATGAACGGCAGCGGGTTGCGCACGTTGTACTTCTTCTCCATGCCCAGCTTGACGAAGTGCTGGTCGGCGCAATGCTGCAGGTACTGGCGCATGTCGCGGGTGGAGATGCCGGCCACGCCGCCGGACAGCACGTCCTCGGCGAACTGCACCTCGCACTCGATGGCCTCGGCCAGCATGTCGTAGACCTGCTGGCGCATGGTGTCGTCGAACAGGTCCGGCTCCTCCTCGCGCACCGTGCGCACCGACTCGAACGCGAACTCCATGTGGCAGCTCTCGTCGCGGAACACCCAGTTGGTGCCCGAGGCCAGCCCCGGCAGCAGGCCGCGCGAGCGGAAGTAGTACACGTAGGCGAACGCGGCGAAGAAGAACAGGCCCTCGATGCAGGCGGCGAAGCAGATCTGGTTGAGCAGGAACTGCCGCCGCTGTTCGCGGGTTTCGATCCGGCGCAGGTCCTGGATCGAGTCGATCCACTTGAAGCAGAACTCGGCCTTCTTGCGGATGGAGGGGATGTTCTCCACCGCCGCGAACGCCTTCACCCGTTCGGCCGGATCCGGCAGATAGTTGTCCAGCAGGGTCAGGTAGAACTGCACGTGCAGCGCTTCCTCGTACAGCTGGCGCGACAGGTACATGCGCGCTTCCGGCGCATTGAGGTGCTGGTAGAGGTTGAGCACCAGGTTGTTGGACACGATCGAATCGCCGGTGGCGAAGAACGCGACCAGCCGGTGGATCAGGTGACGATCGGCCGGGGTCATCTTGTCGTGCAGATCGCTGATGTCGATCTGGAAATTGATCTCCTCCACCGTCCAGGTGTTCTTGATCGCGTCGCGGTACATCTCGTAGAACTGCGGATAGCGCATCGGGCGCAGGGTCAGTTCAAAGCCGGGGTCCAGCAGCATCTGGCGGGGTTGGGAGGACATGTCGCATTTTTCCTGTTTCAGCGCCTTCTCCCGCAAGCGGGGGAAGGCCGGCATGGGGGCAAACGGAGCGGGATGCATCCGTTTGCGGATTTCCGCCCCTTCCCCCGCAAGCGGGGGAAGGCCGGGATGGAGGCAAACGGAGCGGGATGCATCCGTTCGCGAATTTCCGCTCCTTCCCCCGCTGGCGGGGGAAGGTTGGGATGGGGGCGAACGAAGTGGAGGCCTGTCCGTCCGCGAAAAAAACGTGATGAAGCGAAATGGCTCTTCGGTGGGCGTTCCGGCGGTTTGCGTTCAATGGCTTCGGCCTTGCCCCCACCCTGGCCCTCCCCCGCAAGCGGGGGAGGGGACTGTTCAAGGGATTGGCGCATCCGTGCGCCCGGAACCTCCTGTTCCTGTCTTTCCTGCGTGCATCCTGCGCGGGGGGATTTTTTTGCATGCGTGGTCTCTCGACCACCCATGAAACCGACTACTGGCACGCCTCACACGCTTCCGGGTTCTCCAGCGAACACGACACCGCTTCCACCGCCGTATAGGCCGGCTTCGGCGCCTCGCTGCCCACGCTGCTGACCGTGGTTTTGGCGATGCGGGTGGCCGGGCGCGAGCGCAGGTAGTACGTGGTCTTGATGCCCTGCTTCCACGCGTACATGTACATGGACGACAGCGCGCCGATGTTCGGGCTTTCCATGAACAGGTTGAGCGAGGCCGACTGATCGATGTAGGCGCCGCGCTCGGCGGCCATGTCGATCAGCGAGCGCATCGGCAGTTCCCAGGCGGTGCGGTAGATCTGGCGCAGCGGCTCGGGAATCTGCGCGATGCCCTGGATCGAACCCTCGGCCAGTTTGATCGCATCGCGCATCTCCGGCGTCCACAGGCCCAGCTGCTTCAGTTCGGCCACCAGATAGCGGTTGACCTGCAGGAAGTCGCCGGACAGTGTCTCGCGCTTGAACAGGTTGGAGATCTGCGGCTCCACGCATTCGTAGCAGCCGGCGATCGAGGCGATCGTCGCGGTCGGGGCGATGGCGATCAGCAGCGAGTTGCGCAGGCCGTGCTCGCGGATGCGCGCGCGCAGCGCGTCCCAGCGCGCGCCGTCCTGCGGCGCCACGTTCCAGGCGTCGAACTGCAGTTCTCCGGAGGCCGCGCGGGTATCGGCGAAGGACGGATGGCGGCCACGTTCCTCGGCCAGCTCGCACGAGGTTTCCAGCGCGTGAAAGTAGATGGTCTCGGCGATCTTCTGCGACAGCGCACGCGCCTCGGCGCTGTCGAACGCCAACCGCTTGCGGAAGAACACGTCCTGCAGGCCCATGCAGCCCAGGCCGACCGGGCGCCAGCGCAGGTTGCCGCGGCGCGCCGATTCGATCGGGTAGAAGTTCAGATCAATCACCCGATCCAGCTGGCGCACCGCCAGCCGCACGGTTTCGGCCAGGCGTTCGAAATCGAAGTCGCCGTACTCGTCGAAATGGCGGGCGAGGTTGATCGAGCCCAGGTTGCAGACCGCGGTTTCCTCGGCCGAGGTGATCTCCAGGATCTCGGTGCACAGGTTGGACAGGTGGATGACGTTGTTCGCGCGCAGGGTCTGGTTGCTGGCGCGGTTGCACTTGTCCTTGAAGGTCATCCAGCCGTTGCCGGTCTCGGCCAGCGTGCGCATCATCCGCGCATACAGCTTGCGCGCCGGCACCGCCTTGGCGGCCTTGCCCTGGGTCTCGGCCTGCAGGTAGGCCTGCTCGAACGCCTCGCCGTACAGATCGGTCAGCTCCGGCACCACGCGCGGATCGAACAGCGACCATTCCTGGTCGGCCTCCACCCGCTTCATGAACAGATCCGGCACCCAGTTGGCCAGGTTGAGGTTGTGGGTACGGCGCGATTCGTCGCCGGTGTTGTCGCGCAGTTCCAGGAAATCCTCGACGTCGGCGTGCCAGGTTTCCAGGTACACGCAGGCCGCGCCCTTGCGCTTGCCGCCCTGGTTGACCGCCGCGACCGAGGAGTCCAGCGTCTTCAGCCACGGCACGATGCCGTTGGAATGGCCGTTGGTCGACTTGATCAGCGAACCGCGCGAACGCACCCGCGTGTAGCTGACGCCGATGCCGCCGCTGAACTTGGACAGCTGGGCGATATCGCCGTACTTCTGGTAGATCGATTCCAGCGAATCCTGCGGCGAATCCAGCAGGAAGCACGAGGACAGCTGTTCGTGGGTGGTGCCGGAGTTGAACAGGGTCGGCGAGCTGGGCAGGTAGTCCAGGTTGCCCATCCGGCGGTACAGCGCCAGCGCTTCGGACACGTCCTCGCTGAGCGCGCAGGCGATGCGCAGGAAGAACTGCTGCGGGGTCTCGATGACCTTGCGGGTGTGCGGATGGCGCAGCAGGTAGCGGTCGTACAGGGTGCGCAGGCCGAAGTAATCGAAATGCAGATCCAGCGAGGCGTCCAGCGCGTCGTTGAGCTTGCGCGCGTTGGTCTGCACGAAGTTCAGCAGGCGATCGTTGATGAGTCCCACCTCGTGGCCGCGCGTCACCGACTGCGAGAACGCCTGGATTTCCTGCCCGGTCACTTCCTTGGCGATGTAGCTGGCCAGCAGGCGCGCGGCCAGCCGGCTGTATTCGGGTTCCTCGGCGGTCAGCAGCGCGGCGGTGCGGATGGACAGTTCGTCCAGTTCGCGCGTGCTGGCGCCGTCGTACAGGCCGGAGATGGTGCGGGTGGCCACGCGCATCGGATCGATGGCGTGCAGGCCCTCGCAGCTGCGCTGCACCGCGCGGACGATCTTGTTCAGATCCACCGGCTCGCGGCTGCCGTTGCGCTTGGTCACGCTCATCGCGGTGGCGGTGGGCGGCGAGGTCAACAGGAATGCGTCCTTCTGGGACGGGGAGACGTCGGTTTCGGCGACGGCGGTATCGGTCGGGGTCACGGGGCTTCCTCCATGCGTGATGCACGCGGCGACCTGTCCCTCGCAGGCAGCGGAAGGCCGGATGAAGCATCAGGGTGGGGAAGCGGCGTCGCAGGGACCGCGACCGTGGAACGGATGGCCGGCCTGCTTCACCAGCCATCTCCCCCCGGAGATTCCGCGGCCGGCACCGCGCGGTGTGCAACGCGCGGCTGTCGGCAGGTCTTCGGACTCGTGGACGCGGAAGCCTTGCTTCCTCCTAGCCCGTCGCTTCCCAAGGCGAGGCGCCTCAGTGCCAATGACGGGTTCGTTTCCACCTACCGCTGCGGGGCAGCGCCGGCATTCGACCGGCTTCCCTTTTCATCCCCCGGCTTGCGGCCGGAGGAACCGACGGCCACAAGATAGTGGGGGCATATGGGAGCGTCAACACCAAATATGGTGCCGACGCTGTTGTGAAACCCGACACCTTGCAGTGGCGGGCGTTCCACGCGATGACTACTTCACGAAGCGGATCGCCGCCAGCGCTTCGTGCAGGCGCGCCTGCGCGACGGCCCCGTCGAACGGCGGCGTGCGCGGCGGGTCGTAGACCTCCGGACGGGTGCCGACCACCAGCAGGTCGATGGCGTAGCAGCGTTGCTGGCGCACCGCGCGGTAGGCGTCCACGGTCAGGTAGTGGCTCATCGCCGCGTCGCTGGCGCGGAAATGCCGGAACGGCTGGCCATCGATGCGGACTTCGTCGCGCGGCGTGGGCAGCGCCGAATCGGAAACCTCCAGGCAGCGGGCCACGCTGTCCGCGTCATCGCTGACGCCCACGCGAAGCTCCGCCGCCGTCACCTCGTTGGAGCCGTCCAGCACCAGCGCGGCCACCGCCTTGCCGCGGCTGTCGGTCTGGGCGAACGCCTTCCAGTCATCGATAGCCAGATAGCTGCGGCGGAAGTCGCGGCGCAGGGTGAAACCCGGCCATGGCAGGATCGCCACGCCCAGCGCTTCGTCCACGAACTGCGCCTGCAAGGCGATGCGCGAGGCCTGCGCATCGGACACCGGCGGCGGAGCCGGTGCGGTCGCGACCGCTCGCGTGGCGGACGTGGCGTTGGCGGTATCGACGGGATGTTCCGATTGGCAGGCCGACAACAGGCTCAGCAGACAGACCGCACCCAGGCGTTGATTCATCGATCTTCCTTTCTCGTTTGCGTCAGCGCGGGCGAGTCTGGCAAAGCGAGGATGAACGTACCCAAGGCACCGCCGCGAACGGTTCAGGCTCGCGACTTCAGCAATGTGGAGAGCAATTAACGCCGGCCAATCACCCGGCGCGATCAGCGCGAATGCGGATCACGCATCGCGCGGCGTACGCGAATCGTCGCTGTCGGGTTTCGGCGCAACCCATTGCGCGGCCAGGATGCCGGCTTCGTACAGCAGGCACATCGGAATCGCCAGCATCAGCTGGGAGACCACGTCCGGCGGCGTGATCACCGCGGCCAGGATGAAGATGCCGACCACCGCGTAGCCACGCCCCTGGCGCAACTGCTGCGGCGTCACCCAGCCCATCACCGCCATGATCACCAGCGCCACCGGCAGCTCGAAGCTGACCCCGAAGGCCAGGAAGATCACCAGCACGAAATCGAGATACTTGCCCGGATCCGGCGCGATGGTGACGATGTCCGGAGTGAACATCATCAGTGCGTGGAAGACGCCCGGCAGCACCAGGAAGTAGGCGAACGCGCAGCCGGCGTAGAACAGCGTGATCGCCGAGACCAGCAGTGGCAGCGCCAGCCGCTTCTCGTGTTTGTAGAGACCCGGCGCGACGAAACCCCAGGCCTGGTACAGCAGCCACGGCGCGGTCGCGAACAGGGCGGCGAAGAACGCCAGCTTGATCGGCGCGAAGAAGCCGGAGGTCGGATCGTTGGCGATCATCTGCGCGGCCTGGCTTTTCGGCAACTGGCTCAGCATGGGCAGGGCCAGCTGGCTGTACAGCGTCTTCACGAACGGCAGCAGCGCCACCAGCACGATCACCACGCCCAGCAGCGCCCGCATCAACCGCGTGCGCAGCTCCAGCAGGTGGCCCATCAGGCTGCTTTCGGCCTGATCCTCAGGTGCGTCGTGGTTCATCGCTGGCGTCGTGGGGCGTGGTCGCGGCGTCGTCGGCCGGCGGGGCGGGTTCCGGTTCGGCGCCCGGGGCGGGGGCCGGCGTGCTTTCCACCGAGGCGCGCAGGTCCTCGAATTCGCGTTCGGTCTGCGCCGCGCCCTCGCGCACCTTGCGTTCGGTCTCGCGCAGCGCTTCTTCGGTGTCGCGCAGGCTGCGCTTGAGTTCCTCGGCCGCCAGCTCGCGCTCGAATTCGTCCTTCACCGAATGCCATTGCGCGCGCGCGCGGCGTACCCACAGGCCGGCGAAACGCGCCGCCTTGGGCAGCCGTTCCGGGCCCAGGACGACCAGCGCGACGATGGCAATGATCAGCAGTTCGCTGAAGCCGATATCGAACATGGCGGCAGGCCGGCCGCGCGGTCAGTTGGCGTCGCGGTCGCGCTCTTTCGACGCGCTGGATTCGGCGTTGCGGGACTGCGACTGATCGTCAAGCCGTTCGACCGGCTTGTCCTCGTCCTGCTGCATGCCCTTCTTGAAGCCCTTGACCGCTTCGCCCAGATCCTGGCCGACGTTGCGCAAGCGCTTGGTGCCGAAGATCAGCAGAACGACCACCAGAACGATGATCCAATGCCAGATGCTGAAACCGCCCATGGTCTTCTCGTGCGTTGAGTAATGAAATTCAGGCGATCAGCATAGCGCAGGCACGCCCGGAGATCCCGGGCGCGGTGCGATGTTTTCGCTTTTCCTAGGGCGTACTGTTGAGCGGTTCAGTACGGACTTCACCCTCGGCCACCGGCTGGAAACCGGACTGGGCGGGTGGGGTGGTCGGCGCCTGGCCCAGCGGGGCGGTTTCGGCCGCCGGCGCGGTCGAAGCGGCCGCTGCCGGGGCCGCTGCGGTCACGGTCGCGGCCGGTGCGGGCGTCGACTTGCCGGCACGCGCGGCGCGCGCGGCCGCGGTCACTTCCTCCAGCTGATCCCGGAAGCCGACCACGGCGCCGGACGGATGGCCGGCGCGGCCTTCGAAAATGGCGCGCGGCGTGCTGCCGCCACCGTAGACCGCGGTGTTGGCGTCGTCATCGATCTGCAACACGGCGCCATCCAGTGCCACGCCCGCGAACAGGCCGCGGGCGCGCGACCACGACCAGATCTCGGCCTTGAGCTGGCCATCGGTGGCGGCGGCGGCGTTGCGGCCCACCGGACCGGCGGCCACGCCGGCATCGGCGCCCAGGGTGATCTTGCCGTTGACGATGTTGTCCAGGTTGCGGTCGTTGCGGAACACCAGGACGATGTCCGAGGACTGCACGCCGGCCTGGAAGCCGATGCTGCCGCCGGTCAGCTTGACGAACACCGGCTGCGACCAGGTGCCGTCCGGGTTCTTGACCGACATCAGGCCATGGCCGCGGCGGCCGCCGAACACCAGGCCGGCCTTGAGGGTGTCGGGAATGACGACGATGGCGCGCCCTTCGTCCAGCAGCTTGTCGGGGATGCCTTCCTCGGGGATGCGGCGGATTTCGTCCAGCACGCGCACCGCGTTGGTGGCGCGCTCGTCCTCCTTGGGACCGGCGAGGGCCTGGCCGGCGAACAGGGCGGTGGCCAGCAGGGTCGCGGCCGGCAGCATCAGCAGGCGGGAATGGCGGCGTTTCATGGGCGCTCCGAAGGTGGATTTGCAGAAATTTACTGCAACCGCTTGAAAATAGGTAAATGCGAATGAATCGGCGCTGAGGATTCCGGCCTTCGGCCGCCGTCCATCGATTCGATCGAAGAAGGCCATTGATAAGGAGAAGCGGCTCGCAAGAGTGCGCTCTGCCACAATAGGCGGATGCCCGACGCACCCGATACCGCGCTGATCGCGGTCAATCTAGGCACGCCCGAGGCGCCCACGGCTCCCGCCGTCCGGCGCTATCTGGGCGAGTTCCTGCTCGATCCCCGCGTGGTCCAGCTCAGTCGCTGGATCTGGTACCCGCTGCTGTTCGGCCTGATCCTGCCGCTGCGCGGTCCGCGCGCGGCCCACAAGTACGCCCAGATCTGGTTGCCGGAAGGCTCGCCGCTGGCCGTGCATACCCGCCGCCTGGCCGAGGCGATCCAGCAACGCCTGCCGCGTTGGCGGGTGGTCGATGCCATGCGCTACGGCCAGCCGGCCCTGCCGGAGCGGCTGCGCGAGCTGCGCCAGGCCGGGATTCGCCGGCTGATCGTGCTGCCGCTGTACCCGCAGTACTCCAGCACCACCACCGAGTCGGTCAAGGACGTGCTGGCGCGCGAGGCCAAGGGCTTCGACCTGACCGTGATCGATGACTACTCGGTCGATGCCGGCTGGGTGGGCGCGGTTGCCGATTCGATCCGCGACTGGCGCGCGCGCAACGGCGCCGGCGAGCACCTGCTGTTCTCGTTCCACGGCCTGCCGCAGCGCTTGGCGCGCGAGGGCGATCCCTACCCGCAGCGCTGCGAGGCCAGCAGCCGCGCCATTGCCGCCGCGCTGGGGCTGGGCGAGGGCGAATGGACCCTGACCTACCAGTCGCGCTTCGGCAAGGAGCGTTGGCTGGAACCGGCCACCGACGCCACCCTCGACGCGATGGCCGCGCGCGGCCTGCGCAAGGTCGACGTGGTCTGCCCCGGTTTCGCCGTGGACTGCCTGGAGACCCTGGAGGAAGTGGCGATCGGTTTCGTCCAGCGTTTCGCCGAACGCGGCGGCGAGCTGCGCTACATCCCCTGCCTCAACGCGTCGCCGGCGCACGCCGACGCGCTGGCGGCGCTGGCGCGCCAGGTGGCCGGGGAGCCGGCATGAGGCTGGAGGAGTTTTCCGCCGACATCGCGATGGGACGGATCGGCGGCCTGCGTGGCGGCGCGCCCGGCGGCACGCGGGTGCTGGCGCTGCACGGCTGGCTCGACAACGCCGCCAGCTTCGTGCCGCTGGCCGCGCATCTGTCCGGCGTCGAACTGGTCATTCCGGACCTGCCCGGGCATGGCCACAGCGTGCATATCGGTCCGGGTGCCGAGTACACCAGCGGGGTGGCGGTCAACGCGGTCCTGGATCTGGCCGACGCGCTGGGCTGGGACGAGTTCTGCCTGCTCGGCCACTCGATGGGCGCCGGCATCGCCAGCCTGCTGGCCGCTTCCTCGCCACGGCGGGTGCGCCGGCTGCTTGTGATCGAAGCCCTCGGCGGCCTGTCCGAGACCGTGGATCGCACCGCCGCGCGCTGGCAGGAGGCGATCGCCGCCGCGCGCGCGCTGCCGGGCAAGCGCCTGCGCGTGTTCACCGACACGGCCACGCCGATCCGCGCGCGCATGCAGGCCAACCAGTTGAGCGAGGCCAATGCGCGGCTGCTGGTGGAACGCGGCATCCGCGCGGTGGACGGCGGCCATGTCTGGAGCAGCGATCAGCGCTTGACCCTGCCGACCCCGCAGCGCCTGGACGAGGCGCAGATCGCCGCGCTGGTCGCCGACATCCGCTGCCCGACCCGGGTGATCTTCGCCGAGCCGGCGCAGCCCTACTTCCCCGAACCGCTGCGCAGCCAGCGCGCGGCGCTGTTGCCGAACGGCGAGTTGATCGTCATGGCCGGCACCCATCACCTGCACATGGAAGATCCGGCCGGCGTGGCGCGCGCGATCGGCGATTTCTTCACCGCCCCCTGAGCTTGGGGGTAGGAGCGCCGTCCCGGCGCGAGCTTTTCCGGGGCGTGCGGGAAGGAGCTCGCGGCCGGAGGCCGCTCCTACCGGGGGTGTCTCAATGCGCAATCGGTCTGGAGCGGGGTAGGAGCGCCGTCCCGGCGCGAGCTTTTCCGGGGCGTGCGGGAAGGAGCTCGCGGCCGGAGGCCGCTCCTACCGGGGTGTCTCAATGCGCAATCGGTCTGGAGCGGGGTAGGAGCGCCGTCCCGGCGCGAGCTTTCCGAGGTGTGTGGCGAGGAAGCGGACGGCGGAAAAAAAAAGCGGCCCGAAGGCCGCTTTTTTTTTTTTCGGGATCCGCGTCTGCCCGAAACCTTCGGTCACGGGTGCGGCCGGCACGACGGTGATTACTGCGCGGCGGTTTCCGCGTCCATCACCTGCAGGCCGATCGAGACCGGCTCGCCCGCGCCTTCGCCGTTGAACGAGACCGTGGCCTTGCGGCCTTCCTTCTCGTAGGCCAGCAGGCCGTCGTTGGCGCTGCCCTGCATCGCCATGGTCTGCTTCCAGCCTTCCTTTTCCATCGCCGTGCGCGCGTCCGCGTACAGCTTGGCGACCTCGCCCGGCGCCTTCAGCGCGATCAGCTGGGTCTTGTTCACTTCCATCACGCTTTCCACCGCGTAATTGGGCGGCAGGTAGACGTCCTTGGGGAAGGTCGCGGGCAGCTTGGCGTTGTCGCCGCCGCTGATCTTCATTTCCCCCTCTTCGGTCTTGATGGTGACCGTCTCACCGTCCTTGTCGAGATCGACCTTGTGGCCGGTCGCCTTTTCCAGCGCCGCCTCGGCCAGGGTTTCCTCGGCCGATTGCTTGCAGCCCGCCAGGGCCAGCGCCACGCAGCACACCAACAGCATTCCACGCATTCCGCATTTCTCCTTGTCATCGATGATCACCGGAACCGGCATCCACGCCGGCCCGTCACCGGATCGAACGATAGCGGAAACCTCAGCCGGCCAGCAGTGCGCGCAGGCCCGCCTTGAGGCGGCGGCCATGCTCATGGAAGTAGGCGCGCTCGTCGCGCCAGGCCGGGAACCGCGTCTCCACTTCGCGCCAGAACGCGCGCGAATGATTGGCGTGGATCAGATGGCACAGCTCGTGGACCAGGACATACTCGAATGCCGACGGCCGCGCGACGACCAGCGACAGATCCAGCGTCATCGCACCGTCCGGGCTCAGCGAGCCCCACAGCGAGGACATCATCTTCAGCCGGATCGGCGAGGGCGCGCGCGGCAGCGCCGCCAGGTAGCGCGGCAGCCAGCGGTTGATGTCCGCGCGCGCCTCGGTTTCGTAGAACGCGCGCAGGTGCCGGCGCAGTCCGGCGTCGCCCAGCCGGGCCGGCATCTGGATGCGGATGCGTCCGTCTTCGTGCCGGATGGCCGCGTAGCGCCCTTCCTGCCAGTCCACCGGCACATCCTCGCCGCGCAGCGGCAGGGTGGCGGTGGTGAACGGCACCAGCGAGGGTAGTGCCTCGCCGCCGAGCTGGCGCGCCAGCTGCGCCTGCAGCCAGGCGCGGTGTTCGTGCAGGAAACGTTCGCCCGAGACCAGGCTGGCGCGCATCGGCAGGGTCAGCCGCGCGCCGCGTTCGTCCACGCTCAGCTTGAGCCGGCGCGCGCGCGGATCGCGGACCCGCTGCACCTCGATCGTGCGGCCGTCCTCCAGCGCCAGCGGGACGACGTCGCGCTCGACGCTGCGGGGCGTCTTGGCGATCAGGCGTTGCAACCGGAAGGGCATGGACAAAAGCATCGCATGGAATACCCGGCTGCTGGCTGTCCGGGAGTGCGCAGGGGGAGCGATGTTGATTGCCCCCTTTGCAAAAAAGGGGAGGCGGAAGCCCGCGAAGCGGGTGACGGGGGGATTTGGCTTTTG
>NZ_JBQENC010000013.1:24570-31083 GCF_052044485.1 Pseudoxanthomonas sp. 22568 | reverse complement strand
CAAAAGCCAAATCCCCCTCAGTCCCCCTTTTTCAAAGGGGGAGGCAAAGCGGAGGCTTTCGCGAGATCGAGGTGCTGAGTAAGCCCCCTTTGCAAAAGGGGGTGGGCACCCGCGAAGCGGGTGACGGGGGATTTGGCTCTTGGCGCCAAAAGCCAAATCCCACTCAGTCCCCCTTTTTCAAAGGGGGAGGCAAAAGCGGAGGCTTTCGCGAAATCGAGGTGCTGAGTAAGCCCGCTTTGCAAACGGGGACGAACGCTTCAGTAGCCCCCTTTGCAAAAGGGGGCGGGCACCCGCGAAGCGGGTGACGGGGGATTTGGCTCTTGGCGCCAAAAGCTAAATCCCCCTCAATCCCCCTTTTGCAAAGGGGGAGGTAAATGCGGGGCTCTTACGAATCCCGAATCCCGACTCCCGAATCCCGGCCTTCAACGGCCGCATGGCCGGTCATCCCGAATCCCAGTGCCTCAAGCCTCCGCCTTGCTCAGCTTCAGCGCATGCTCCAGCACGATGAACAGGCGCTTCACCTCGCCGGCCATCAGCGCGAAGCGGGCATCCAGTTCGGCGCGCAAGTCCTCGCGCTCGGAGTTTTCCAGCTGATCCACCACGCCGTCGAGGAACTTCAGCTTGCGGATGATCAGGTCCTCGCCGAGGACGAAGGAGACGTGATCGTCCAGCGTCAGCGCCAGCCGGGTGACCTGTTTGCCGGCTTCCAGGTGCTTGGCGATTTCGTCGCTCTGCAGTTCCTGGTGCTGGCACTTGACCACCGCGCCGCCGTCCATCGCGTCCTTGAGTTCGCACTCCTCGCCCAGGCTCAGGCCTTCGGGCAGCGGTTCGCCGGCGATCCAGCCGGTCATCACCGAACGCGGCGCCACTTCGGCATTGAGCGGCAGGGCCGGGAAGCTGCCCATCGCGCGGCGGATTTCCGACACCGTGTTCTCGCCGCTCTTGCGCGAGGAACTGTCCACGGCGACGAAGCCATGCTCCAGATCCAGCAGCGCGTCGGTGCGCGAAGGCTTGACGAAGGCGCGCGGCAGCAGCTCCATCAGCAGGTCGTCCTTCAGCCGCTTGCGGGTGCGCCCACTCGGCTTGCGGCCTTCCTTCTCCTCGATTTCCTCCAGCTTGCGCGCCAGCAGGTCGTTGACCACCGCGCCGGGCAGGATCTTGTCCTCGCCGCCCACGCTCAGCCAGATCGAATCCTGGATGCGGTGCGACAGCGCTTCCTCACCCCGCCCGAACGGCGAGATGAAGCCGCGCGAGGACAGCTCCAGCGGGCCGACCGGCTTGAGCCGGGCCTCGGGAAGCAGTTCATCGAGCTGGGAAAAATCGAGCGAGGGATTGAAACGGAACAGCGTCAGGTTGCGGAAGAACATTTAAAAACCGGAAATGGGGAATAGGGAATGGGGAATCGGAACAGCGGGCGGCGGACGGCGGGATAGCGGGGAAACCAGCGGAAAGGGCTTCTACGATTCCCGATTCTCCATTCCCGATTCCCGTTCATCGCCCGCCAGCCACGCATGCGCGTCGGCTTGCTGCGCGCCTTCGCGGTGGCCGAGGGAAAGGAAGTCGAACAGTTTCGGATCGCTGAGCTGCGAGGGCCGGATGTCGCCGAGCGCGCGCGAGATCGTCTCGATGCGGCCGGGGGACTCGCGTTCCCAGGCATCCATCATCTTCTTGACCTGCTTGCGCTGCAGGTTTTCCTGGCTGCCGCACAGGTTGCACGGGATGATCGGAAATCCCTTCGCCTCGGCGTAGGTTTCGATGTCCGACTCGCGCACGTAGGCCAGCGGCCGGATCACCACGTGCTTGCCGTCGTCCGACAGCAGCTTGGGCGGCATGCCGGACAGCTTGGCGTGGAAGAACAGGTTGAGGAAGAAGGTCGCCACCAGATCGTCGCGGTGGTGGCCCAGCGCGATCTTGGTGAAGCCCTGTTCCTCGGCGTACGAGTACAGCGCGCCGCGGCGCAGGCGCGAGCACAGCGAGCACATCGTCTTGCCTTCCGGCACCACCCGCGACACCACCGAATAGGTGTCCTGCTCCAGGATCCGGTAGGGCACGCCGATCGATTCGAGGTACTCCGGCAGGATGTGTTCGGGAAAGCCGGGCTGCTTCTGGTCCAGGTTGACGGCGACCAGCTCGAAATCGACCGGCGCCTTCTTCCGCAGCTGCAGCAGGATGTCCAGCATCGTATAGCTGTCCTTGCCGCCGGACAGGCACACCATGACCTTGTCGCCATCCTCGATCATCCCGTAGTCGGCGATGGCCTGGCCGACCTGGCGGCGCAGGCGCTTGGCCAGCTTGCCCTGTTCGCGGGCGTGGCGGCGGGGATCCGCGCCACGAGGCGCGGGATCGGCGAGGACCTGGGGCAGGGGATGGATGGCGTTCATGCGAACGGCCATTGTACCGGCCGCGTTGCGATGACGACGAAACCCCGGCGGTGTACGCTCGGTGCGTGGACAGCCAGAACCCCGCCGACATCGCCCAGCGCATCGCCGAGCTCCGGCGCGAGCACCGCGAGCTGGACGACGCGATCGCGCAGCGGGTGTCCACCAGCCTGGAAGACGACGAAATCGCCATCAAGCGCATGAAGAAGCGCAAGCTCTGGCTGAAGGACTGCATTGCCCGGCTGGAAAGCGCGCTGATCCCGGACGAGCCGGCCTGACCGGCCGTCGCCCGCCGCCCCCGGCGTCCCATCCGGCCCGAAGCTGACGCGTCGCGTCACCTCCCATCCGTTCGGCGGCGGCGCCGTGGTCAGCCGGAACGCCGCCCAGCCCCTTCCGCGCGGGGCATCCGGGGCTGGCCCGGAGTTGGCCCGATGCTTGCTTCATTTCTGTGAACAGTTGCCCATTTCGGGCGGGCAGGACGTGGCCGGGAGCCGCATGAACCAGGAAAAAGAACCCATCGGGAGCTTGTCCCCGCCGCGCGATCCGGGCGCGGGCATGGCCCCGCTGCGGGTCCGCCGCATCGCTCCCGGCGAAGCGCTGGGCGATGTCCAGCGCCTGCGCCGCGAGGTGTACTTCCTGGAACGGGGCCGGCCGGACGGGCGTGGCAAGCGCATCGCCGACGGCCTGGACGGCTGCGGCACCACCGTCGTGGTCGAGGTCGGGCCGCAGGCGGTGGCGACCCTGCGCCTGCACGACTTCGGCTCGCCGGCGGTGCAGGTGGAATACGGCAGCCTGTTCCAGGTCGATCGCTTCGCCCGCGCCTGGCCGCCGCGGAGCATCGCGGTGGGCACCCGCTTCGCGGTGCAGGCCGACCAGCGCGCCAAACCGGTGGTGGATCGGCTGATGGAAGGCACCTACCGCTGGGCGCAGGACAACGGCATCCGCTTCTGGCTGGTGGCCTGCGAACCGTTCCTGATCGATGCGTTCGAGCACTACGGCTTCCGCGAATACCTGCCGCCGGTGATCCTGGCCGGCGGCGCGGAACTGCTGCGGATGGCGCTGGTGATCGATGATGCCCAGCACCTGGGCGAATGCGGATCGCCGCTGCGTCCGCTGGTGGAGGATCCGGCGTCCGGCGCCATGGCCAAGGCCTGGCTCACCCGCAGCTTCGGCCACGTCAACTGAAAACGTGCGTGGCGCCCGGGGGCGCCGCGATCACTTCTCCGCGCTTATTCCACCGGCGCGGGAGGCGGTTCCGGCGCGGCCGCTTCCGGGCTGACCCGCTCGATGGTGTGGCGCAGTTCGCGGCCCAGGATCACCTTCGCGTCCTTGGCCCACGCGTCCAGCCGCTCGTCGAACATCAGCTTGCTGTTCTCGTCCGGCCACACCAGCTTCATTTCGCGCATCTTCTGGATGAAGCTGCGGAACAGGGTCTTGTCGAAGAATTCCGGCGCGGCCGGGGCGTACAGCAGGCTCAGGCGCTGCGCGGCCTGCTGGCACAGGCTTTCCAGTTCGGCCGTGCCCAGCTTGCCCGGGCCGTTCTTCACCAGCACCGAGATCGCGATGTAGTAGCGCTCGAACGCCTGCTGCAGCGAGTGGCCGATCGCGCGCAGGCGGAACACCTCGTCGGTCTGGCCGGCGCTGCGCGCCAGGATGCCGCCGTCCTCCTCGTTGACCTGCTGCAGCAGGCCCTCGCGGATGAACACATCGACGGTGCGATCCATGCGCTCGACGAACTCGTCCTCGCTCCACGGCAGGAACAGCTCCTCCTGCAGGAACGGATACAGCCCGCGGCCCAGGCGCAGCACGCCGGCGCGGCTCATGCGCCGGTTGTTCTGGAAGCAGCAGGCGATCCACGACGAGGCGGTGAACAGGTGCAGCACGTTGTTGCGGTAGTAGCTCATCAGCACCGCGGTGTCGTCGCTGTCGAAGCTCAGCACGTCGCCCAGCGGATGCTTGATGCGGCGGAGCACGCCGATCTCCTCGCCGTGGGCGATGATCCGCTCCGGCGAATGCGGGGTCACCGTCACCCGGTCCGAATACGGCAGGTCCGCCAGCACCGACTTGGACAGTTCGATCTGCGCGATCAGATCCACTTCGCCCATCGCGTGCTTGGGCGTGGACAGCAGCGCCAGCGCCAGCAGGTTGATCGGGTTCACGTCCGCGGCGCGGTTGATATTGATCTGGATGCGCTCGGCCAGGGTGTCGATGGTGTCGGACAGCCAGGCCGGCTTCTCGTCGTCGGAGACCGGCTTGCCGTCCCATTCCGGCGCGTGTTCGGCCAGCACGTCGCCCAGCGGAATCGGTTCGCCGAAGTTCACCACCACCTGGCCGTAGTTCTGCTTGAGCACCTTGGGGATGTTCCACAGCAGCACCCAGATGGATTCCTTTTCCTTCGGGCGACCGCTGAGTTCGTCCAGGTAGCTGTTGCCTTCCAGCAGCTTTTCGTAGCCGATGTAGACCGGCTGGAACAGCACCGGCTTGCGCGGCTGGCGCAGGAACGCGCGCACGGTCATCGAGATCATGCCGCCCTTGGGGGGCAGCAGCCGGCCGGTGCGCGAGCGCCCGCCCTCGATGAAGTACTCCAGCGAATAGCCGCCGGAGACCAGCTGTGCCACGTACTCGGTGAACACCGCCGAGTACAGCGGGTTGCCGCGGAAGCTGCGGCGCATGAAGAACGCGCCGCCCTTGCGCAGGATGGTCCCCACCACCGGCAGGTTGAGGTTGATGCCGGCGGCGATGTGCGGCGGCACGATGCCGCGTTCGTACAGCAGGTACGACAGCAGCAGGTAGTCCATGTGGCTGCGGTGGCAGGGCACGTAGACCACTTCGTGGCCGGGCGCGGCCTCCTTGAACTTGTCCAGGTGGTGGACCAGCACGCCGTCGTAGATCTGGTTCCACACGTGCGAGAGCAGGAAGCTGGCCGAGCGCACCACCGGGTTGGAATAGTCGGCGGCGATTTCCCAGGCGTAGGCGTGCGCCTTCTTCCAGGCGTCCTCGGGCTTGCTCTTGTCGCGCCGGGCCTGCTCGGTGATCGCTTCGCGCACCGGCTCGGCCGCCAGCACCTGGTCCACCAGCAGGCGCCGGGTCGACAGGTCGGGTCCGATGATGGCTTCGCGGATGCGGTGGAAGTGCGTGCGCAGTACCCGCGAGAGCTTGCGCACCGTGCGTTCCGGGTCCAGCCCCTCGGCCACGGTGTCGCGCAGCGAGACCGGCGCGGCGAAGCGGACGATGGTGCCGCGGCCGTTGAGCAGGATCGCCAGCAGGCGGCGGAAGCGGCCGACGATGGCCCAGTTTTCCGAGAACAGCACCGAGAACCAGCCGCTCTGCTTGTCCGGTGCCCGGCCGACGAAGATCGACACCGGCACCAGCTGCACATCCAGGTCCGGGTTCACGCGGTGGGCGTCGAGCAGCTTGGCCAGCGAGCCGGAATGGGTCTTGGCACTGATCTGGTCGGGAATCAGGGTGCTGGCGTTGCGCCGCGACAGCGCCACGTAGGCGCGCTTGCGACCCAGCGGGTCGCCGCCGACCGGCAGCGGTTCCAGCGGCGAGGGCAGGCCGGCGTCGCGGCAGGCCCGGTCCAGGATCAGCGCATTGGACAGGCCGTAGTCCTCCAGCACGTAGCAGATCGGGCGTCCGTCCACGACTTCCCGCGGCGACTCCGGATCGATGCGCAGGGACAGCCAGGGGTCGGCCAGGCGACCCAGCAGGCGGGCCCACAGCGGTCGCCGCGAGGGACGCGTGGCGGTAGCCACCATCGGCGCGCGTTGGGGGGCGGATTCGGCCTTTTCCTCGCGCGGCGCCTCCGGTTTCTTGTCCGGCGACGGCGGCGGGGTGGGGGCTTCCGGGAACGGCAGGGAGTTCTGTTCTGGCATCGGCGGCATTATGGCCCACGGGCCTGTCAGGCAGAAAAGCGCCTACTCGCACCCCGGGGGTAAGAGCGGCCTCCGGTCGCGAGCTTTTGTGCGCGGTCTCGCATGTGAGTGGTTCCCGGAGCCAGACGGAAGGGCTCGCGCCGGGGACGGCGCTCCTACCGGTGGGGCGTGCGTGCGTTGGACCGGCAGGTCCCAAGGTAGGAGCGGCCTCCGGCCGCGAGCTTTTATGGATGGTCTCGCATGTGCGTGATTCCCAGGGA
>NZ_JBQENC010000013.1:0-24520 GCF_052044485.1 Pseudoxanthomonas sp. 22568 | reverse complement strand
CCGCGAGCTTTTATGGATGGTCTCGCATGTGCGTGATTCCCAGGGACCGGGCCGAAGGGCTCGCGCCGGGGACGGCGCTCCTACCTGGCGGCGGTGGTCGGCGGTGCCGAGGTCGGGGGTTCGGGCTCGGCGGGCGGCTCGGCCGGTGGCGGGGGCGGCGGCTGGGCACGCTCGGCCGCCCGCAGGTAATCGCTCAGGTACCAGCGACCGTCGCGGCGCTCCAGGCTGACCTGGCTGTCGATCTCGCGATTGCCCAACGGATAGTGGATGCGCACGGTGGCGCGGTCGCCCTTCTGCTCGACCAGGCCGGTGCGCAGGTCCGCCAGGGTGGTCTCCAGCGGCAACCCGTAACGTGTGAAGGTCGCCTTGGTCTCGGCGAACACCGGCGCCAGCCGGCGCAGGCTGCCGTCCATGCCGGCGGTACGCAGGTCCGCTTCGCTGGATAGGCCCGCCTTGCGGGCGGCGGCGGCCATCCGGTTGATGGTGTTGCGGGCCAGCGCGGGATCGGCCAGCGGGGCGTCCTGGGCCCAGGCGCTCAGCGCCTCGACCACCTGGGTGTAGTGGACGCGCTGGGTCGGCGAGTACTCGCCTTCCTTCTTCAGGTACTGCACGCCGAACAGGCCCAGCGAGCGCGCGGCGTCGCGCAGATCGCGATCCTGGCGGGCGAACTGGCGGTTGAAGTCGCGCATCAGCGCCTGTTCCGAACCCGGCGCCGAGAACGTGGCCAGCATCGGCACCAGTTGCTGGCTCAGCGGCAGCTCGGTCAGCGGCCAGCGGCTGCGGTCCTCGCGCCAGGCGGTTTCCAGGGCGGCATGGTCCGCCGGCGGCACCGCGGCACGGGCAAAGCCGGCCAGGTCGTCGCGGCGCAGGTGGTCCACCAGTTCGCGCACGGTCGCGGCCGGCTCGCTGCTCGCGCCGGCAAGCTCCTCCGGTTCGCGCTTGCAGGCGACCAGCAGCGTCGCCAGCAACAGCGGTACCAAGACGGGCAGTGCGCGGCGTGCGCGCGGAACGATAGGCATCGGCAGACTTCCCCAAGTCGGGCCGCATCTTGGCCGGTCCGGCGCGGTCGGGGCAAGGGACGCCGGTCCCTGTTTGCGCGCCAGGAGCAAATCCCCCGTCGCCTTCGGCGCCCGCCCCCTTTTTCAAAGGGGGCTACAAGACCTCCCCCTTGACCAGCCATACGGCTGTTGACAGCGAAAAAGGGGGATTGAGGGGGATTTGCTTTCGGCGCATAAAAAAAGAGGCGGCGATCCCGGATGAGGGAACCGCCAGCCTCCTGAAGCCGGCCGAAGCCGGAGGACTATGTGTTGTGGCACATGTCCGGCCGAAGCCGGATGGCGCACAGCCTAGCGCCCAGCCAAACTTAAAGCAATACCTGAGTAAACTGCTTGTAAGTTAATGATTTACATGAGTGATTCGGCGATCTCGCGCTGAATCGCCTCCGCCGCCGCGCGCGGATCCGCGGCTTGGCGGACCGGCCGGCCCACCACGATGGCGTCCGCGCCCAGGCGGAAGGCCTCGGCCACGCCCACCGTGCGCTTCTGGTCATCGCCCACCGGGCCGCCCGGGCGGATGCCGGGGCAGACGATGTCGAAACCCGGACCGGTGGCGGCGCGGATGACGCCGGCCTCCTGGCCCGAGGCGATCACGCCGTCGATGCCGGCGGCCTGCGCGGCCAGCGCACGTTGGACGACGATGTCGGCAGGTTCGCCGTCGATGCCCATCGCCTTGAGATCCTTGCCATCCATCGAGGTCAGCACGGTGACCGCCAGCAGGCGCAGGTCGCCGTCGCGGGCGGCGGCGGCGGCTTCCATCATCCCGGCGTGCCAGCCGTGGAGGGTGCAGTAGCTCACCGGCCAGCGGGAGAGGCCCTTGATAACGCCGGCGATGGTGGCGGGGATGTCGAAGAACTTCAGGTCGACGAAGATCTTCTTCTCGCGCCGCGCCAGTTCGTCCAGCACCCGGAAGTAGTCGCCCGAGGCCAGCAGCTCCATGCCGATCTTGTAGAACTGCACCGCATCGCCCAGCCGATCCACCCAGGCCAGCGCTTCGTCGCCGGTGGGTTCGTCGAGCGCGACGATCAGCCGCTCGCGGGGACCGAGTTGCAGCGGCCGGCCGCTCATCGGGCCACGTCCAGCGCGGCGCGCTTGGCCTGGCTGCGGGCCTCGGCCGGCTGCGCCCAGTCGTTGTTGAACAGCGCCGGCTCCCAGGAACCGTAGGTCGGGTTGGGCAACATCCACCAGCGTTCGCCGAACCAGTCCTCGTATTCGTCGTACAGCTTCTGCCGGCCTTCGGGGGTGTTGACCTCGACCTGCACGAAGTCGCCGATCTGGTCGCCGAACTGCATCAGCACGCGGTACTTCTGCCCGGCCAGGCGGCGGCGGCAGTTCTTCTCCGAACCGTTCTGCTCGCAGCCTTCCACCACCGTGCCCAGGCCCAGGAACACGCTGTCGTCGGCGATCGGCAGGCCGACCGCGCGCAGGTTGGCCAGGGTGGCCTCCTTCAAATGCACCGCGCGGTTGGAGATGTACAGCACGGTCACGCCCTTGGCATTGGCGGCCTTGGCGAAATCGACCACGCCCGGCACCGGCTTGGCCTTCTTCTCGGCCACCCACTGGTCCCAGCTGACTTCGTCGTATTCCTTGCCGTCGCGGATCAGGCGCGCCTGGTAGGGCGAGTTGTCCAGGACCGTCTCGTCCACGTCCATCACCACCGCCGGCTTCAGGCCGGTGGCCGCATTGCCGCGCTCGTCCGGCACCAGCGCGTCCCAGTGCTTTTCCTTCAGCGCCGCGTCCAGGTGGTCGGCGGCGGCGCGGTAGCTCTGCTCGGACAGCGCCTTGTATTCCACCGAGGTCTGCACCCAGGCCACCGCGTTGAGGTTGTCGTGGAAACCGGCCGCGGGCGTGGCGGCGGCTTCGGCCTTCGGCGCGTCGGCGGGCGCGGCCGGAGCCGGCGCGTCGGTGCGCTTGCACGCGGACAGGGTCAGGAGGGAGGCCAGGACACTGGCCGTCAGCAGGGCAGGACGCATCGCGGTTCCATCGAACAGGAGTGGCGCGATTTTAGCCGAGCCCGGTTTCAGCCGCTTTTCCGGGCATCCGGCCACCGGCGGCGCGGGAATGCCACACGGGGGCGTTATCCTGATCGCCATGAGTACCGAATCCGATTTTTCCTCCGAAGCCGCGCCGTCCGCGCCGACCCTCGATGCCACCGAAGCCCGCCTGCTGGGTTGCCTGATCGAGAAGGAGGCCACCACGCCGGACGTCTATCCGCTGACCGTCAACGCCGCCCAGTCGGCATCCAACCAGAAGACCGCCCGCGAGCCGGTGCTGAACCTGGAGCCGGGCGAAGTGAACCGCGGCCTGCGCGCGCTGGAACAGAAGGGACTGGCCCGACAGGTGTTCTCCTCCCGCGCCGAGCGCTACGAACACCGCACCGGCCAGCATTTCAGCCTGCCGCAACAGCAGGTCGCGTTGCTTGGCCTGCTCCTGCTGCGCGGCCCGCAGACCATCCACGAACTGCTCGCGCGCAGCGAGCGGCTGGCGAAATTCGCCGACGCCGACGACCTGCGCCATCACCTGGATCGCCTCGCCCAGCGCCAGCCCGCGCTGGTGGTACAGATTCCGCGCGGCCCCGGCCAGCGCGAGGACCGCTACATGCACCTGCTGTCCGGCCCCGTGGATGTCGCCGCCATCGCCGCGCGCGCACCGGCGGCGTCGGCTTCCGGCGCGTCGGATCTGGAAGCGCGGGTGCAGGCGCTGGAAGCGGATGTCGCCGCCTTGCAGGAACAGATCGCGCAGCTGCTCGCGCAGCGGGAAGCGTAGCGCTCGACGACCACGCACTGAACGGATGGGGTCCAGCTTTCCCGTAGAGCCGAGCTTGCTCGGCTACTCGCAGGCCATGTGGATTTTTGGACTCACCGGCAGCGGAGCAAGCTCCGCTCTACGTGGGCCATGCGGCGTAGAGCCGAGCTTGCTCGGCTGCTCGGGCCATGCGGATTTGTGGACTCGTCGGCAGCGGAGCAAGCTCCGCTCTACGTGAAGGGCAATGCAGCGTAGAGCCGAGCTTGCTCGGCTGCTCGCAGGCCATGTGGATTTATGGACACGCCGGCAGCGGAGCAAGCTCCGCTCTACCGGGTTCAATCCGACGCGGCAAGATCCGGCACCCGCACGAACAGATCCGTCACCCCCAAATCCACCCCCATCTGCGTGAACAGCGTCGTGATCTGCCCGCGATGATGGGTCTGGTGGTTGAAGAAATGCAGCAGCGTGCCATCCAGCGGACGCAGGAACGCATCGCCACGCAGATTCAGGTATTCCAGCGGCACCGCCAACGTCGCCGCATCGAGCGTGTCCACCCACGCGACGATGACCCCGTCCAGCCATTCGCGCCGCGCGCGCAGCGCGGGTAGATCGACGCAGGGCCGCGCATCCAGCACGCGCGGGAGTTCCAGCGCATCCATCGGCGCCAGGATTTCCGATCCCGAAGCATGCTGGCGGAAGCGCTTCAGCCAGATCGTGTCGGCCACCACCAGATGGCTCAGCGTGCCGAAGATCGACCCGAAAAAGGCACCGCGATCCGCCGTGACCTCCGCTTCCGGCAAGTCGCCGGCCAGCGCGTACAGCCGCTCGTTCATCCAGCGGTTGTAGCCGGCCAGCAGCCGGAACGCGCCCGCCAGCTCGCTCATTGCGGGCGCCGGCTGCTGCGCAACAGCAGCAGGCTGCCGATGACGGTACCGATCAGGGACGCGCCCAGGCCGAGCATGGTCGCGATCCAGAGTTCCCGCGGCCACGGCACCATCGCCGCGTCGCCCGCCAGCAGATGGCGCAGCACCACCGCCGTCGGCACCGCCAGCGCCGCCCACAGCCACACGCGCAGGAAACGCCCGGTCCCGAACGCACGCAACAGCATCGCCACCACCGCCACGGCGGCCAGCCCGGGCGTATACAGCGCGGCCGGCAACACCGCCTGATCGGCGGGCAACTGCCAGTACTTGAAGCCGATACCGATCAGCGCGATGGCGAATCCGATCGGCAACCAGACGGGACTGGAGCGGGTCATGGCGACACCTGGGGAGGACTGCGTGAAGCCTACCGAGGTGGGCGAACGGGCGCCACCTCGTCCAAGGCAAGGGAGTGCGTCCGGGTGAACGGCAAACCTACCCGCGTCATCCCTGCCGACACTGCGCCCTGTCGCTCATCACGACGGGCGGAATGCTCAGTACTTGCCGCCGTTCAGCTCGCGGAACGCGACTTCATAGACGCGGAAACGTCCGTCGTACGGAAGCATGACGATCTCGCGCAACAGTGATTCCTTGGGAAACTTGTATACCAGTCCCATTCCCAGCTTCTCCATCGTGCGGACTTCCATGTCCGGCGTGTGCCGGACCAACTGGCCCGCCACACCGGTCGCCGGGGAAAAGAAGGCGGCCAGGAACTCCGGGTCCGGGGATTCGGAGAAATCCGCGTAGCGGCGCCGGATGTCCAGCGTCTGCTTTTGCCTGTAGATCTCGACGTCCGGCCTCAGCACTGAAAGCAGCCGATCCCGGTCACCCGAAAGGATCGCATCCCGGAAAACGGACCAGCATTCCTCTGGCGATTCGTCAGCGCTCAGGAATGCCTGGCTGCTGTAGATCAAGATGCTGTACAGCCGCCCTTGCCTGTCCACTTCAACCGAATAGTTCTTCCCTTCGTAGGACCAGCGGGTGGTCCCGGCTTCCGGAACATCCGTCTGCTCCGAGGGCTTGCCCAGCCGCTCCAGGACAAGTTGCTGCGGGTCGCCCAGAAACAAACCCTTGAAAGGAAGCGCGTCCGCCGACGTGCCCGTCAACTGGATGCTGCCAATATTGTTGAATGACACGGGATCCTGACGGAACACCATGTACGCGTCCTTCCCCAATCGATATGCGCGCGCCGCCGAATTCTCACGCTCGGCAAAAGGCTCGCCCAATTCCGTGCTGACGATGATATGAAACTGCTGCAGCCGCCAGCCATTGAGCTCGCTGACATCATCGCCGGCGACCCCCCTTGGTGATGCGCCAAGCAGGCAGAAGCCCAGCCACAGCACGACCCGTGTCCGTCGCGACATTTTCCGTCCTCCCCGTCCCTCGGGGAGCAGCATACTTCAGCTGTCAAACAACGCCTGAATCGCCGCCAGCCCCGCGCTCGCGCGTTCCTTCTTGCGCTCCGCATCCGCCACCGGATCCGCGCCGTCGCGCTGCAACTCGGCGGCGGGCAGCTCGTCCAGGAAGCGGCTCGGCATCAGCCGGATGCGTTCGCCGAAGCGGCGGGTCTCGCGGCTGTGGCTCAGCCACAGCGCCTGCTTGGCGCGGGTGATGCCCACGTACATCAGGCGGCGTTCCTCGGCCAGGTTGCCTTCTTCCACGCTGATCTCGTGCGGCAGGGTGCCGTCCTCGCAGCCGACGATGAAGACATAGCGGAACTCCAGGCCCTTGGCCGCGTGCAGGCTCATCAGCCGCACCTGGTTGCCGCCGTCGTCCTTGTCGTTGCGCGACAGCAGCGCCAGCTGCGCGGCAAGATCGCCGACGTTGCCGCCGCGCGGTCCGCCGTCGAACCAGTCCGCCAGCTCGTCCAGGTTGGCGCGCCGGCGTTCGAAGCCGGCCTGATCCTTGCTCTGCGCGCGCAGATCGGCCAGCAGGCCGGAGCGCTCGACCAGCCGCAGCAGCAGTTCCTTGGCCGACAGCGTCTTGGTGTGATCGCGCAGATCCCGGATCACGTCGTTGAACGCGCTCAGGCCGTTGGCCGCGCGCGCGGGCAATGCCTTGAGCACGGTCATCGACTCGGCCGCGCGCGACATCGGCATGCTCGCGTGCTGGGCCATCTCCGCCAGCTTGGCCAGCGAGGTGGTGCCCACTTCGCGCTTGGGCGACTGTACCGCGCGCAGGAACGCCGTGTCGTCATCCGGATTGGCGACCAGCCGCAGCCACGACAGCGCATCCTTCACTTCCTGGCGCTCCAGGAACGCGGTACCGCCGGTCAGGTGATAGGGCACGCGCAGCAATTGCAGCGCTTTTTCCAGCACGCGCGACTGGTGGTTGCCGCGGAACAGGATGCAGAAATCGCTCCACGGCGCCTCGCGGGCCGTGTGCAGGAACGAAATCTCGGCGGCCACCTTCTCCGCCTCGTGCTCGCTGTCGCGGCACTCCCACACCCGGATGCGATCGCCGTCGGGCTGGTCGCTCCACAGCTTCTTCAGGTGTTCGTGCGGGTTGTTGGCGATCAGCGTGTTGGCCGCGCGCAGCACCCGGTTGGAGCAGCGGTAGTTCTGCTCCAGCTTGATGATTTCCAGCTTGGGATAGTCCTTGGCCATCTCCAGCAGGTTGTCCGGGTTGGCGCCGCGCCAGGCGTAGATGCTCTGGTCGTCGTCGCCCACGCAGGTGAAATCGCCGCGCGGGCCGGCCAGTTGCTTCAGCAGGCGGTACTGGGCGTCGTTGGTGTCCTGGCACTCGTCCACCAGCAGGTAGCCGATGCGCTCGCGCCAGGCCTTGGCGATCTCCTCGTTGCCTTCCAGGATCTGCACCGGCAGGCGGATCAGATCGTCGAAGTCCACCGCGTTGAAGGTCGACAGGCGCGCCTGGTAGCGCGCGTACAGGCTGGCCGCCTCCTGTTCGCGCGCGCTGCGCGCGGCGGCCATCGCCTCCTCGGGCGACAGGCCGGCGTTCTTGGCGCGCGAAATCAGGTTCTTGGCCGCGTCGATGGCGTCGGGCTTGGCGCCGGTCATCAGATCCTTGATCTGCGCGGCCGCGTCGTCGGCGTCGAAGATCGAGAAGCCGCGCTTCAGGCCGGCCGCCGCGTGCTCGATCTGCAGGAACTTCAACCCCAGCGCATGGAAGGTGCACACGGTCAGGCCGTCGGTCACGTCGCTCTTGAGCCGCTTGCCCAGGCGCTCGCGCATTTCCTTGGCGGACTTGTTGGTGAAGGTGATCGCGGCGATGCGCTTGGCCGGCATCCGGCCCGAGGTGATCAGGTGCGCGATCTTCTCGATGATCACGCGCGTCTTGCCGCTGCCGGCGCCGGCGAGCACCAGCAGCGGTCCGTGCACGTGCTGGACCGCGGCGCGTTGGGGAGGGTTGAGGCCTTGCATGGGGGCGCTATTGTAGGGCCAAGGCCGCCCCGCATCGGGGTCCGGAACGGCTCGAAACAGAAAATTTTCACATTGACATCCAGCCCCGCATCGGCGGGGCAACGGCGGTCGCGCCGCATCCGTTCCACGGTCGCCCACTAGACCGTCATCCCGGTTCGCGTGCTTTCGGACGATTCCGATGGGGTCGCACCGGCTGCCGTGGTCTCCTCCCATTGTCACGTGACGCACTCTTGTTCGTATCCGGGGATCGCGCCGCGATGGCACGAATCGATACCCACGGAGTCAACGGATGCACCGGCCCACATGGCATGGCGCACGCAAGTGCGCGGAAGGCTTCAGCCTCGTCGAACTGATGGCGACGACCGCGTTGCTCGCCCTCCTGGGCGCGATGGCGATGCCGTCGCTTGAAAACCTGATCAACGGCAATCGCCTGGCGAACGCCAGCAACGAGATGCTCGCGTTCCTGAATGCGGCGCGCCTGGAAGCCGTCACCCATCACACGCGGGTCGACCTCTGCCGCAGTGCGGATGGCGAGCGTTGTTCGGACGACGCGCCGTCCCCGGCCGGCTGGATGGCCTATCGACCGGAGGGCGACGGGATCGAGGTGGTGGCCGCCACCCGGATGGATGGCCGCATCGTCCTGCAACTCAATCAGGCCGCGGCGGGCTGGACGGGATACGACGCCGACGGCCGGATCCGCACCCGCCCGCAGTTCCTGTCTTCCGGCCGCATGCGCCTGTGCATTCCGACGACCCGCCCGCGCGACAACATCCGCGACGTGACGATCCGCGCCAGTGGCCGGGTCGAAGTGACCGCCTCCAGCGGCAACGGCGAATGCCCGTCACCGTCGGACTGACGGGACGAAGACCCAGCCAACGAAGCGCGGGCCCGCGCACGCCGCGTGGCGACGACCAAGCGCCCGACGCACCCGCGTTCCGGTAACGCCGAAACTGCCGGCGACGCATCGCCCACCGCGTGACCATCGCCGCGTTTGCGTGCCTTTCGGAATCCTCCGATGGCCTTGCCATCGCGTTGACGATTCCATTTCCGGTTCGTGGGCGCCTGCCGAAAAAGTCGAAGGCTGCGCCCGGTGCAGGGGAATCGTTCCCGTGAGTGGTTACACGGTGGAGAGCGCAATGGGTTTGAAGCGACGGAGTGGCGCGTGTCCCGATGCGGCGCGCAACGCGGCGGGCTTCACGCTGATCGAACTGGCGGTGACCATCGCGGTGCTGGCGATCCTGCTCGCGATCGCGTCCCCGTCCTTCGAAACCCTGATCAACCAGAACCGCCTCGGCGCGGCCAGCAACCAGGTGATCGCCACCCTGCAGACCGCGCGCGTCGAGGCCATCCGCCAGAACCGGAAGGTGATGATCTGCGATTCCGCAGACGGCGCCCAATGCCGATGCTGCGAGCGCAGATGGCGCGGCCTGCTGCTCGCCCAGCCCGAGGGGGAGAGCGGCAGCCGATCGCTGGCGTTCACGCAGTTCAATGCGCCCGTCGAGTTCATTCCCGGGGCGGCGTCCAACAGCAACTACTGGGAACACCGGATCGCCTACCGCGCGGATGGCCGGCCGGCGAACGGACCCTGGCCGTCGTTGTCCGGCCCGATCACGCTGCGGGTCTGCATTCCCACCACCCGGCCCGCCAACAACATCCGCGACGTGGTGCTGCATCCCAGCGGACGCGTGGACGTGAGGGATGCCAACGGCGGTGGCGCCTGCCCCTTCCCCGACACGACGCCGAGCTGAGATGCGCATGAGGGTCCATCAACGCAAGCACGCGGAAACACGCCCGCCCGCGCGCCACAAGATGACAGGCGCCGGATTGCTCGAAGTGCTGGTCGCGGTGCTGGTGCTCGGCATCGGCCTGCTCGGCGTGGCCGCCACCCAGAGCGTGGCGCTGAAGGCCAACCAGGTATCGGCGATGCGCTCCCAGGCCATCATCGAAAGCTACGGCATGCTCGATGCGATCCGCGCGGCGATGCCGCCGGAAGCGCTGACTTCCTCTTCCGCGCGCGCGACGTTCCTGGCCGCCTACCAGTTGCAGCGGACCTGCAACGCCAGTGCCGGCGCCGCCGGCACGCTGGCCGGCAACGATCTGCGCGAATGGGTGAGCACGCTGCGGAACGATCTGGGGGAGGGCGCCTGCGGCACCGTCGCCTGCAATCCCCAGAGCGGCGAATGCGCGATCACGGTGGAGTGGGACGAATCGCGCCTGCCCGGCGGCCAGTCGGGCAACACCCTCACCATCAAGAGCCGCCCATGAGCGCCGGTGCGTTCCCGTCCCTGCCGCGCATGTGGGCCCGTCGGCGCCGGACCATCGCGATGCCGCCCGCGTCGATGGCGGGCCTGTCGCTGATCGAACTCATGATTGCCGTCGTGCTTGGCTTGCTGGTCGTGCTGGCCGCGATCGGCCTGTTCACCAGCAATCGCGCCGTCTACGACAGCACCGAGGCGCTGTCGCGCATCCAGGAAAACGCCCGTGCCGGATTCGAACTGATGGCGCGCGACCTCCGCGCCGCGGACGGCACCGTGTGCCGGACGCCCGTCGACACAAGCACGGCGGCCGCGGCTGCCTCGCCGGAAAAGATGCCGCTGATCCGATGGGCGGGCACGGGTGGATTGGGCCTCTGGGGTGATGGTCTGCGGGGAGGGAGCAACGGCTTCGGTGATGTCATCGAACTGCGCTCGGCCACGGCGGGAGCCGTACCCATCGTGACGCATATCTTCAACGAACTGCGTCTTGCCGACTCGCCCCGGTTCAAGAAGGCGGACGAACTGCTGGCCTGCGACAGCAACATCGGTTATCTGCTGACCGCGACCGGGGTCAAGGGGAACACCGTCTCTTATATGGAGGCGCCCTGCAACGCGTCACCCGGTGGCAATTGCGACGCGACGCAACCTCTTCTCGACCCTGCGCGCCGCCCGGCCTTCCTGGCCCCGGTCGCCGCGATCCGCTGGGAGGTCGGCGCCAACGCGCGTGGCGGTCGGTCGCTGTATCGCGTGGCGTCGGGCTTCGGCTCCGGCGACGACAGGGCGGAAGTCATCGATGGCGTACGCACGCTGACGCTGAGCTACCTGCTGCCCGGCAAAACCCAATACGTCTCCGCCGCCCAGGTCGGCACGGAGTGGAAGGCGGTGCGCGCGGTGCGTGTCGCACTGGAACTGGAAGCCTCGCCGGGCGGCGGCGCCGGCAACGAAATCGGCCGCCGCATCGTGCACATCGTCAGCCTGCGGAACCGCAATCCATGAGCCGGCGCCGACGTCCGCCCGCGCCGCCGCGAACCATGTGCACCCGCCAGCGGGGCAACACCCTGCTGGTCGTGCTGGTGCTGCTGCTGGTGATGACCCTGCTGGCACTGGCCAGCCTGCGTATCGGCAACCTGGAAGAGCGCATGACCGCCAACCTGTTCGATCGCGGCCTGGCCTTCCAGGCCACCGAGGCGGCCCTGCGCGAAGGTGAGGCGCTGGCACGGTCGTCATCGACGCCGCCGGCCGCGGGGACCTGCACCGATGGCCTCTGCGGAAAGCCGCAGAGCGTGCTGACGGAAGAACAGCTCACCGACTTGTTCAAGACACATGCCCTGAAGGCAAGCCCGCTGGAAAAAAACACATTGGCCGTACCCAATCCGGACGCCGTCCGCTATCTGGTCGTGCATCGCGGACGCGCCGAGGCCATCCGCGGCTGTTCGAGCGTCCTGGGCGCCAGCGGCGGCATCAAGGACCCGCTGTGCCTGGTCGAGGCCTACCAGGTCGAGGCCCGCTACGAGGCCCCCGATCGCGCAGCCGTGACGCTGCGATCAGTGGTGCATGTCCCCGCGCCTTCTTCCACTTCACCGTAGCCGGCTGCGATGAGACCAAGAACCCTTTGTTTGCGTTTCCGGTGCGACTCCCGCGTTTTCGCGGGAACCGCCGCCTTCCTGATCACGTTGCTGTGCGCGCCGGTACGGGCCGCGATCGACGATGTCCCGATTCCGGCCAATCCGCTGGTGTCAGGTTCGACGGTGGCGCCGAACGTCATGTTGCTCCTGAACAACTCGCTGCCGGCGACACGGCTTGTCGATTACAACCGCACATGGTTTGGCAAGAGCGTGATCAGAACACGTGACGACAAGCTTGGCAAATACCATGTCATGAGGAGCGAAAGCCTGGATGTCTCCTATAAATACAACCTGCTCCACTATGACCCGCGGGTGACCTACCGGCCCTGGGTGCGTCCGGATGGCAGCCGCTACCCGGACATGGATCCGGCGAACACCTACACGGATCTGGATCTGGCGGTGCCCGCGTACGACCGGACCCTCGGCAGGTTCGCCGAAAGCCCGCGCGGGTCGCTGTACGACTGGGACCCGCATGATCCGAACCAGTTGACGCCGAAGGAATACGGGCTGCTCGGGCGGCCGTTCTACGTGTTCGATCCCAAGGGCAACGACATCAGCGACCTGCTCCAGTACACGCTCTACCGGCTGGTCAATGCGAACAAGGCGTACCGCTGCACGACGGTGGAAATGGGCCATGACGGCGTCTGGAAGAAAACGACCTATTTCTGGATGGAACAGGGGAAGTGCGAGCTGGTATCGGACTTCTCCTGGACAACTGAGGACGGACGCACGATCCGGCGATCGCTGGCCGAGGAATGGAGGAACTACGCCAACTGGTACGGCTATCACCGCACCCGGTTGAAGGTCGGCAAGGCCGCCGCGGGCGAGGCCTTCAGCCAGTTGCCGGAGCACTACCGCGTCGGCTACATGAACCTCGCCACCGGCATCAAGGGGATCGAACTGCCGATCCCGGTGAATTCGGATGGTGGACGTTTCCGCGACAAGTCCGGCGTGTCGTCCAACCGCAGCGCCTGGTTCAGCCGGTTGTATGGCGAGCGGGCTACGCAGACGATGACGGTGTTGCATACCGCGCTGCAGAACGTCGGCGACTATTTCTCCCGCAGCGATGCCGACGGGCCATGGGGTCCGGGCAACCCTTCGCAGCAGGCCGCCTGCCGGCAGAACCACGTGATCGTGGCGAGCAACGGTTTCTGGGAAACCCCTCCGCGGCACTATCGGCCGGTTGGCGACATCGACGGTACGCCCGGCGAGGAGATTCATGGACCCGACGGCCGCCGCTACCGGTATCAGCCCGGCCCTCCCTACTCCGACAAGTACACGAACACCCTGGCCGATCTGGTGATGCACTACTGGAAAAACGACCTGCGTCCGGATCTGCCCAACAACGTCCCCACGTCCGATGCCGATCCGGCATTCTGGCAGCACATGGTGGTGTCGGCCATTTCCATCGCCAATCAAGGCTACTTCACCACCGCCGATCTGCCCCTGCTCAGTGCCGGGCAGAAGTCCTGGCATGACCCGCATGAGTCCAAGGACCGGACACATCGGGTGGATGACCTGTTCCACGCAACCATCAATAGTCGCGGCCTGTTCGTCAGCGCCAAGTATCCCCAGGATCTGGTGAAAGGATTCACCGAAATCCTCGACGAGGTGGAGGAACGCAACAGCTCGGCCAGCAGTATCAGTTTCAACGGCACCGAGCTGAAGAAGGGAAGTCGCACCTATGTGGCGAACTTTACCTCGAGGTCGTGGACCGGTGATCTCAAGGCCTATCCGGTGACGGCGAGCGGCATTTCCGGGGAGCCGATCTGGAACGCGGCCGCGAAAATTCCATCGGTCTGGTACGAGCGCAAGGTATTCACTTCCGGGGACCCGGGCACGGGAGGCCGCCACGCCGCCAGGACCTTTCCGACGCCCGCGCAGGGCAGGGCCCTCACGGGACTGGTTGCTGCCTGGATCCGCGGCGATCGGAGCCAGGAGGGTAAAGGACTACGCGCCCGGACCAGCCTGCTGGGCGACATCGTGCACAGCTCGCCGCTGCACGTGAAAACGGCAAGTGCCGAAGCGGTCTTCGTCGGCGCCAACGACGGCATGCTGCATGCGTTCGATGCCGCCACCGGCAAGGAGATATTCGCCTACGTGCCCGGCCTGCTGGACATGGCATCGCTGAAATACCTCGCCCAGGCGGAGAAGTACCGGCATCGCTACTACGTCGACGGTCCGTTGGTGGCCGGACGCATCAACGGCGACGAGGTCACCGTGATCGGCACGCTGGGACGTGGCGGACGCGGGGTGTACGCGGTTTCGTTGAACCTGGCCAAACCCTCCAGCGCGCCCGCCGGATGGGAGTACACCGATGACGAGGACATGGGGATGGTGCTGGCGCGCCCGCAGATCCACCGCATCGCCGACCAGCAAACATCGAGCAGAACGGTGGCGCTGGTCGCCAATGGCATCAACAGTGCCAGTGGCCGGGCGGCCCTGTACGTGCTTGATGCGGAAACCGGCAAGCGGATAAACAAGATCGAGGCAGGCAATGAAACCGGCAATGGACTTTCCGCCTTGACCGTGCTGGATCGCGATGGCGACGGCCTGGTCGACACCGCGTATGCCGGCGATCTTCGTGGCAACGTGTGGCGGTTCAATCTGGCGGGTACCGCCGGTAGCTGGCGGGCCAGCCGGATCTTCACCGCCACCAATGCGGCCGGCCAGCGCCAGCCGATCACCGGCGGCGTCGGCGTCGCCCTGCACCCCGCCACCCATCAGCCGTGGGTGTTCTTCGGCACCGGGAGCTATCTCAGCGCAGAGGATGCCGCCGACGTGTCGACACAGAGCTGGTATGGCGTGGAGGATCGGAGTGGTGCGGTCAGCCGGGATCAACTACGTGCGAGGCGCATCGTTGCCAGCAGCACCATCGGCGGAAAACCCGTGCGCGCCTTCGCCAAGGCATCGGCGAACGACATGATCGGCAAGCGCGGCTGGGTGGTCGATCTTCAGACACCGGGCACCCACGCCGAGGGCGAACGCATGGTCGGCGAAGCGCAGCAGGTGATCGGCGGCCGTACCCTGATGGCGTCCAGCATGATCCCGGAAGGCGGCGGTTGCGGCGGCGCCGGGCGCGGTTATCTCAACGCAATCGACGTCTTCACCGGCGGCGCCACCTCGAATCCGTTCTTCGATATCAATGGTGATGGCCGCTTCGATGGAAAGGACAATCTCGGTGGCACACCGGCGGGGTCGATCGATCTGGGCCTGGGCATGGTCTCCGATCCGGGCATCCTGCTGGGCGATCTGGTGCAGGGGAGCAACCCATCCCTGGCCTGTGTCGGGGGCGCTTCCGGCACTACCGGCTGCGTACCCCTGAACCTGCAGGGCATGGGACCACGCTACGGGCGGGTGTCCTGGCTGGAGTTGATTCGGGATTAGCGCCGGAAGGCGCCATCCACCCGCGCGACCGTGCCATCAGTAGGAGAGACAGTGGCCGGCATTCCTTCTAGGATTTGGACACCGGATTCAAGGGAAATTATCAGGATGATGCACAAACGACTTTGGCTGCTGGCCATGTTGCTGCCGATATCCACCGCCATGGCGGCAGACAAGAAGCCGGCCGCGCCACCGGATCCGACCGCCGATCCCCTGATGATCACCGCCGGCTTCCTGACCCATCACCCGGACATGAAGTACCGCCTGCTGGGCATGGAGGCGTTCAAGGCCAAGAAGTATGAAGACGCGATGCGCTTCTTCCGCCGCGCCAGCTTCTATGCCGACAAGCCCTCGCAGGGCATGGTCGCGGAAATGCTGTGGAACGGGCAGGGCGCGCCGCAGGACAGGGTGCTGGCCTACGCCTGGATGGATCTGGCCGCCGAGCGCGGCTATGCCGGTTTCCTCGGCCTGCGCGAGCGCTACTGGAGCGCCCTGACCGAGGCCGAGCGCGAGCGCGCCGTCAGCGAGGGCCAGGCCATCTATGCCCGCTTCGGCGACGCCGCCGCCAAGCCGCGCTATGAAACCCAGCTGCGGCGCGGCCGCATGCAAATCACCGGCAGCCGCACCGGCTTCGCCGGCAACGTGCAGATCATCGTGCCCGGCCCCGGCGGCGAGCAGACCATCGACGGCAGCAAGTTCTACGACCCACGCTACTGGGACGCCAAGAAGTACTGGGCCTATACCGACCAGGTCTGGGCGAAACCGCGCATCGGCCGGGTTTCGGTGGGCGAGGTGGAACAGGTCGAGGAACTGCCGCCGGCCCCCAGCTCGCGCGTGCCGGAAACCACCCCGCAGATCGACGCCCCGGAACCGGACGTGCCCGACGAGCCCGCGCCCGTCAATCCCTGACGGGCCGGCCATGCGCGGCAGTAGAATCCGCGCATGGCCAAGCTCTACTTCTACTACTCGGCGATGAACGCCGGGAAGACCACCACGTTGCTGCAATCCGCCCACAACTACCGGGAGCGGGGCATGCGCGTGCTGATCCTGACCCCCCGCCTGGATGATCGCGCCGGCACCGGCGTGGTCGCCTCGCGCATCGGCCTGAAGGCCAGTGGCACCGCCTTCGTCCACGACACCGATCTGGAAAGGCTGATCCGCGCGGATCTTGCCGAACACGGCAAGCTCGACTGCGTGCTGGTCGACGAGGCGCAGTTCCTGACCAAGCCGCAGGTGTGGCAGCTCAGCGAGGTGGTCGACGCGCTGCGCATCCCGGTGCTGTGCTATGGCCTGCGCACCGACTTCCGCGGTGAACTGTTCGAAGGCAGCCAGTACCTGCTGGCCTGGGCCGACGAGATCGCCGAAATCAAGACCATCTGCCACACCGGCAAGAAGGCGATCATGACCGTGCGCGTGGACGAGGAAGGCCGCGCGGTTCAGGATGGCCCGCAGGTGGAAATCGGCGGCAACGACCGCTACGTCTCGGTCAGCCGCGCCGAGTTCAAGCGCATCGCGCGCGGCGAAAGCCGCATCGAACCGATGCAGGCCCCGCTACCCTTGTAGAGCCGAGCTTGCTCGGCTGCTTTGTCCTGGAGAAGCCTAAAAGCAAATCCCCCTCAATCCCCCTTTTGCAAAGGGGGAAGCAAAGCGTTTCCCGAGCGTTGGAGCCGCTGGTAGCCCCCTTTGAAAAAGGGGGCGGGCGCCGGAGGCGACGGGGGATTTGCTCTTGGCGCGAACAGCAAATCCCCCTCAATCCCCCTCAATCCCCCTTTTACAAAGGGGGAGGAACAGCGGGTTTTCGGGCGCTGAAGCTTCCTGGTAGCCCCCTTTGAAAAAGGGGGCGGGCGCCGAAGGCGACGGGGGATTTGCTCTTGGCGCGAAAAAGAAAACCCCACTTCGCTCCCCTTCAACAGGAGCGAAGATCCATCCCCAACCTCAAATGCACCGCGCCCGAATCCGCGCAATCTCCCGCGGAATGACACCACCATCCGGCTGCGCGGTGCGCAGTTCGGACAGCAGCGCGTCCAGATCCCGGCGGCCACGCTCGCGTTGATCGCGTTCGCAGCGCAGCTCGGCGGCGTAGCCGCGCGCGCTCCAGCGCAGTTTCGGGATCTCGCTGCCTTCGCCCTTGCGCACGGCCAGCGCGTCCATCCGGCGCAGCGCTTCGTTGACCTGGCCGGTGCGGCCCAGCTGGCGGGCCAGCGACAGCTCGGCGAACAGCGTGCGCGGATGGTCGGTGCCGTAGCCGATGCGGGTCAGCTTCTCGGCGCGATCGAAGTACTCGCTGGCCGCGGCCAGATCCCCGCGCGAGGCCAGCACCTCGCCGATCAGGCGATCGGTTTCGCCGACCAGCGCATGGCTGGCGCCAAACAGTTCGGCGCGCAGTCCGCGCGCTTCCTGCAACGCGGCCAGCGCCTCGTCCTCGCGGCCGGCGCTGTGCAGCACCATGCCGTAGTTGTAAAGCCCGCCGGGCAATTGCTGGCGGCTGTCCGGGCTGCGCCAGACCCGCACCGCGCGTTCGATGTCGGCGACGGCGGCATCGGTGTCGCCCAGTTCCCAGGCGATGATGCCCAGCGAGTTCCAGCTGGATCCGGTTTCGCGATGGGCCGGTCCCAGCGCATTGATCGTCTGTTCGTGCAGCTGGCGCATCTGCGCGTTGGCTTCGGTGAAATGGCCCAGATCCACCTGCACCGCGCCCATCTGCCGGCGCACCGCCAGGGTCGCCGGATGGCGATCACCGTGGATGTCGCGGGCCAGCGCGAGTGCGCGCCGGTAGTGCATCAGCGCGGTCTGCGAGTCGCCGCGGATCCGGTACAGGCTGGCGAGACTGCGTTCGATGTCGACCGCCAGCGGATGGCGCTGGCCGTCGTACTGGCGCAGGTGCACGAGCGCGGCGTTGAAACCGCGGATCGCGCCATCGGCATTGCCCATGTCGCTTTCCAGTCCGGCCAGGTCGTACAGGCTCTCGGCGACGCCGGTCTGATCACGCAGGCCGCGACGGATCAGCTGCGAGCGCAGGAACAACTGGCGCGCGGTCTGGCGGTCGGCGACCGCGCGCCGGCAACGCCCGTCCTGCGACAGGAAATCGGCGGCCTGTTGCGGCAACTGGATCTGCAGGCGGCCGATGTCCGCTTCCAGCCGGATCATCGCGTCGATGCAGTCGCGCTGCCGCCCCAGCAGGGCCAGCACGCGGCCTCGCTGGGTGGTGCTTTCCAGGGTCAGCGCGGGCGCGTCGCTGCCTTGCAGCAGGCGCTGTTGCCGGTCCAGCAGGTCCAGCGCCTCGCGGTAGTCGCCCAGGCCGATGCGCAGGCGCGCGATCACGCCCAGCAGTTCGGCGTGCGCCAGCGGCTGCCGGGCCAGTTCGCGTTCGCCGCGACGCTCGCCCGCCACCAGCAGTTCGCGCGCGTCGTAGGTGTTGCCGCGCTGCGCGCTGCCGGCATTGTCGAACAGGCCGATCACGAAGTTCTGCATCGCCTGCGCGCGCGCGGCCTCGCGCACCGCCTGCTGGCTCTGCCACAGGCTGGCGCCGAGCGCGGCGACCAGGATCAGCGCGGTCACGCTGCCGGCGGCCAGCGCCCAGCGATGGCGGGAAATGTACTTGCGCGCGCGATAACCCAGGCTCTGCGGCCGCGCGTGCACCGGTCGCCCGTCCATGTGCCGGCGCAGATCCAGCGCCAGCGCTTCCACCGACGGATAGCGTTGTTCCGGCGACTTGGCCAGCGCCTTCAGCGCGATGTTGTCCAGATCGCCGGACAGCTGGCGGCCGTGGCGGCGCGCGTTCGGGCACTCGGTGCGCCCGCCGCCGGTGGTGCGCTGCGCGGCCACCGAGGGCTTGAGCGGTTCCACCGCCAGGATCGCTTCCTCCCACTCCGCATCGCTCTGCCGGCGCAGCCGGTACGGCTTGGTGCCGGCCAGCAGTTCGTACAGCACCACGCCCAGCGAGTACACGTCGGTCATGGTGGTGACCGGTTCGCCGCGGATCTGTTCTGGCGCGGCGTAGTGCAGGGTGAAGGCGCGGACCTCGGTGCGCGCGTTCACCGGCGCGGGCTCGCTTTCATCCAGCAGCTTGGCGATGCCGAAGTCGAGCAGGCGCACATTGCGGTCCGGCGAGACCAGGATGTTGGAAGGCTTGAGATCGCGATGGACGATCAGGTTGGCGTGGGCGTGGCTGACCGCCTCGCAGACCTGCAGGAACAGGCGCAGGCGATCGTCGATGGACAGCGCGTTGACCTGGCAGTACTCGGTCAGCGGGATGCCCTCGACATACTCCAGCGCCAGGTAGGGCTGGCTGCCCTGGCTCACCCCGGCGTCGAGCAGGCGCGCGATGTTGGGGTGCTCCAGCCGCGCCAGGATTTCGCGTTCGCGGGTGAAGCGCAGGCGCAGGTTGGGATCGGCCAGGCCCGGGCGCAGCAGTTTCAGGGCGACCCGGCGCTGGTACAGGCCATCGGCGCGTGAGGCCAGCCAGACCATGCCCATGCCGCCTTCACCCAGCAGGTCCTCCAGCCGGTAGGGGCCGATGAGCATGCCGGGCTGCAGCCCGCTCTGGGGCTTTTCCAGCAGCGGGGCTTCCATGAAGCCCTCGCTCTCATCCTCCAGCGCGAGCAGTTTCTCCAGCTCGATCGCCAGCTCCGGATCCTCGGCGCGAATCGCATCCATCCGGTGCGCGCGCGCGTCCGGCGCCAGTTCCAGCAGGACATCCAGCAGGGGGGAAAGCTGTTTCCAGCGTTCGACGTCCACGATGGACCGCCGTGATCAGGGTTCCTGCATCGTCGACAGCAGGAACATCCGCGCCTTTTGCCAGTCGCGGCGGATGCTGCGTTCGGAGCGCTGCAGGAGCTCGGCGATTTCCAGTTCCGACAGACCGGCGAAGTAACGCAGTTCCACCACCTTGGCCAGGCGTTCGTCCGCCTGCGCCAGCTGGTCCAGCGCGGCGTTCAGCGCCAGCAGGTCCTCGTCGAGTTTCAGGTTGCCTTCGACTTCCTCGGGAATGTCCGCGACCCGCTTGAGGTCGCCGCCGCGCTTGCGCGCCAGCCGGCTGCGCGCGTAATCCACCACCACGCTGCGCATGGAGGAGGCGGCATAGGCGAAGAAGTGCGCGCGGTCCTCGAACTTGGCCGTTCCGGTGGAACCGATCAGCTTGAGGTAGGACTCGTGGACCAGCGCGGTCGCGTCCAGGGTGTAGCCATGCTGGCCCGACAGCTGGCGGCGGGCCATGGTGTGCAGTTCCTGGTAGAGCGTGGCCAGCACCCGATCCAGCGCGGCGCGATCGCCGTTGCGGGCCGAATCCAGCCAGAGGGTGATGTCTGAAGCGTCCGCCATGTGCTTTCCCCACAAGTCAGGCGGCGAATATAGCCCCAATTGTGAATAAAGGCATTCGGGAGAAGGTCCCTGTCACTTCTGGCAGTGGCCGCACCAGACGGTCGTGCGCTGGCCGATGCTGGCTTCCTTCATCGGCCGCCAGCAGCGCGGGCAGGGCTCGCCGCCGCGCCCGTAGGCCGACAGTTCCTGCTCGAAGTAGCCGGGCGCCCCGTCCGGGCTGATGAAGTCGCGCAGGGTGGTCCCCCCGCGGGTGATGGCGTAACCGAGGATCCGCTTGACCGCGTCGGCCAGGGCCACGTAGCGCTCGCGCGAGACCTTGCCGGCGGCGCGCAGCGGCGAGATGCCGGCCAGGAACAGGCTCTCGGCCGCGTAGATGTTGCCCACCCCGACCACCACGCCCTGGTCCATCAGGAAGGTCTTCACCGGCGCCTTGCGGCCACGGCTGAGTTCGAACAGGTAGTCGCCGTCGAAGGCGTCCGACAGCGGTTCCGGCCCCAGCCCCTGCAGGAGGGGATGGATCTCGCCGGCCGGCTGCCACAGCAGGCAGCCGAAGCGCCGCGGGTCATTGAAGCGCAACACCCGCTGCTGCCCGCGCGGACCTTCCACCGCGATGTCGACATGATCGTGCGCACGCACCGGCGTATCCACCGGCAGCACCCGCAGGCTGCCGGACATGCCCAGGTGCAGCAACGCGCTGCCGCCGTCCACATCCATCAACAGGTACTTGGCCCGCCGCCGCACCTCGGCGATGCGCTGGCCGGGCAGCTCGCGCGCGATCTCCGGCGGAATCGGCCAGCGCAGATCCGGCCGGCGCAGCGTCACCTCGCGGATGCGCCGTCCTTCCAGATGCGGGGCCAGACCCCGGCGGGTGGTTTCGACTTCGGGCAGTTCGGGCATGGGGAAACCGGTGCGGCCGGGAAGGAGAGGCGATGACGATCAGATGGGGATGCGGAGCGTCACGGCAAGGTCCGCTTCAATCCAGCCCCAGCACGAACCGCCCACCCTCACGCCGCACCTGCAACGGCCCGCCATAGGCGGCGGACAGGTTTTCCGAGGTGAGGATGTCATCGGGTGCGCCGTCGGCCATCACGTCGCCGGCGCGCAGCAGGATCACGCGCTGGAATTCGGGGACGATTTCTTCCAGGTGATGGGTGACCAGCACCAGGGTGATGCCCTGGCGCGCGAGATCGCGCAGTAGTTCCAGGAAGTGGCGCTGGGCGATCAGATCCAGGCCGGCCGTGGGTTCGTCCAGCAGCAGCGCCTCGGGCTGGTGCACGAGCGCGCGGGCGATGAGCACGCGGCGCATTTCGCCGGTGGACAGTTCGGCGACTTCGCGGTCGGCCAGCGCGGTGGCCTCGACCGCCGCCAGCGCGCGGCGGGCCTGCGCGCGCATCTGCGCGTCCACCTCGCAATGCGGCGGGATCACGAAACTGGAGAAGAAGCCAGTGACGACCGCGTCCTCCACCCGCAGCTGCGGCATCTCCTGCAGGTTGCGGGTGAGGTCGCTGGTGACCACGCCCAGCCGGGTGCGCAGTTCGGCCA
Organism: Pseudoxanthomonas sp. 22568; assembly: GCF_052044485.1. NCBI lineage: Bacteria > Pseudomonadati > Pseudomonadota > Gammaproteobacteria > Lysobacterales > Lysobacteraceae > Pseudoxanthomonas > Pseudoxanthomonas sp. 22568. The sequence continues at coordinate 2,295 of NZ_JBQENC010000013.1, read as the reverse complement.
CGTTCCAGCGGCGCAGGCCGAACACCTTGACCGGCGCGTCGCCTTCACGGGCGAGTGGATACAGCTCGCGGTTGATCAGCTTGATGAAGGTCGACTTGCCGCAACCGTTGGGGCCGAGGATGACGGTGTGCTGGCCCAACGGGATGCTCAGGGTCAGCTCGCGCAGCACGCGGACGGAGCCGCGGATGACGGTGGCGCGATCGAGTTCGAACAGGGGCGCCGGCGCGGGCGCGGCATCGGGGGCGAGGGACATCGGCGGGGCTGTCTGGGGGAGTGGAAGCGGGATAGACTCGGCGCCAGTCCAGGGAGGGAACCGACCATGCGCCGCATCCGCCTCGCCGTCCTGCTGCTCTGTCTTTCGGTGGCATTCCCCGCGTTCGCGCAGTCGCCCGCCATCGGCGATCCGGCACCGACCGTGCTCGGCAAGGGACGTGACGGAAAGATAGTCGATCTGGCCGAACACCGGGGCAAGGTGGTAATCGTGACCTTCTGGGCGTCCTGGTGCGGTTACTGCCTGAAGGAACTGCCGGTGCTGGACGCCCTGCAGAAGAAGGTCGACCCCCAGTGGCTGCAGGTCATCGCGGTGAACGTCGAGGACCCGCCCGCCACCTACCGGCAGATGATGCGGCAGATGCGCGATTACAGCCTGCTGCAGTCCCGCGACCCCAATGGTGACATCGCGCGCACCTACAGTGTGAAGGCCTACCCGAATCTGTGGGTGATCGACACCCAGGGTCGTATCGCCAGCCATCACGTCGGCTACGGCGAGGACTCGCTCGAGTCGATTGTGGGCGAGATCAAGCGGGTGCTGACCGAAGAAATGCACCGCCAGGAAGCGGCCGCGGCCGCGGCGAAATCCGCCAGCTGAACACCATTCGGCGGCGTCGGGTGAAATCGTCACGTGCAGGCCGCATGATGCGCTGACGGCACCGGACCCCACCGGCGCCGGTGCCTTCCGGAGCGCTTTCCATGTCCGACTCGTTGCTGCAGTTCCTGATCGGAGGCCTGACCGGCCTGGTCTGGTGGGAGCTGTTGATCGTGCTGCTGGTCTTCACCCAGCTGACCATCTTCTCGGTGACGCTATACCTGCATCGCAGCCAAGCGCACCGGGGCGTGGATTTCCATCCGGTGCTGAACCACTTCTTCCGGTTCTGGACCTGGCTGACCACCTCGATGATCACCAAGGAGTGGGTCGCCATCCATCGCAAGCATCACGCCAAGGTGGAGACCGAAGAGGATCCGCACAGTCCGCAGACCAAGGGCATCGGCAACGTGTTCTGGCGCGGCGTGGAGCTGTACCGCGAAGCGCGCGGGCAGCGCGCCGACATCGAGCAGTACGGCAAGGGCGCGCCGGACGATTGGATCGAGCGCCATGTGTACACCCCGCACGCCAACCTGGGACCGACCTTGTTGCTGCTGATCAACGCCACCCTGTTCGGCCTGCCCGGCGTCGCGCTGTGGGCGATCCAGATGGCGTGGATTCCGTTCTGGGCGGCGGGCGTGATCAATGGCCTGGGCCACTGGTGGGGCTATCGCAATTTCGAATCCTCCGACACCTCGACCAACCTGACGCCATGGGGCGTGTGGGTGGGCGGCGAGGAGCTGCATAACAACCATCACGCCTTCCCCAGTTCGGCACGCTTCTCGATGCGCCGCTGGGAAGTGGATATCGGCTGGATCGTGATCAAGGGCATGGAGAAGGTCCGGCTGGCGAAAGTGTTGCGGGTGGCACCCACCCTGGACATTCGCCCGAACATCGCGGTGCCCGACGCAGACACGCTAAGGGCGCTGCTGTCGCACCGTTTCCAGGCCATGACCGACTACCAGCGCAACGTGCTCAAGCCGGCGCTGAAGGAAGAGGCCGCGCAGGCGGGCGCCAAGCTGCGCGCACTACTGCCGCGCAAGCTGCGTCGTGGCCTGGTCGACGACGGCCGCTGGCTCAAGCCGGACGCGCGCGAACAACTGCGCAACTGGGTCTCGCAGCGGCCGCGCATCAGCGCGCTGGTCGAACACCGCGCGCGCCTGTCGGCGCTGCTCGAAGCCCGCAGCCATGATGCAGCGGAGCGGTTGAAGGCGTTGCAGGCGTGGTGCCATGAGGCCGAGGCCAGCGGTATCCGGGCGTTGCAGGAGTACTCCGCGCGGTTGAAGGGGTATGCGCTGGCGCATTGAGGTTTGCGGCGAAGAGCCAATCCCCCTCAATCCCCCTTTTTCAAAGGGGGAGGAAAAGCGGGTTTCCGAGCGCTGGAGTCTCTTGTTAGCCCCCTTTTCAAAAGGGGGCGGGCGCCGTAAGGCGAC
>NZ_JBQENC010000012.1:0-132083 GCF_052044485.1 Pseudoxanthomonas sp. 22568 | reverse complement strand
GCCAAAGCGGCTTTGGATCAACCCGGGGCCAGCAGGGTGAAGGGATACCAAGGCAAATTGCGGGCTATCCAATACGTTGGCAGCACCACCAGCCACACCTTCGGTTCCATGATCACGCGCATCAGCGGTTCCAGTGCGCGTGGCCGCCATCCCTGCGAATGGGCCACCAGCAGCGGCACCATCGGCAGCACCAGCATCGCCAGCGGGTTCATGCCGAAGGCGCGGACGATGTCGCCGTGCACCAGCGCGTGCAGTGCGCGGGTCAGGCCGCAGCCGATGCAGTAGAAGCCGGTCAGCTCGCGGAAGATGCAGGGCAGGAACGGATTGCCCTCGACGTTCGGATCGAAATGCAGCAGCAGCCAGACGCCGGCGGGGATCAGCAGCGCGATCCCCGCCAGCGCGGTCCATTGCAGCGGTTTCAGGGCAATGGACACCGGAACTTACTGCTGCTGCTGGATCTGTTCCATCATCTGCATGTACTGCGCCATGCCACCGGTGGCCAGGACGTAGATGTTGAGCAGCAGGCCGATGATCGCCAGCGCGGTGGCGACCCAGCACCAGGTCTTGGCGTTGTTGGAAGCGCGGCGCGCGCCTTCCAGGTCGCCCTGGTTCAACTTGCTGTTGACCTGGCTGGAGAACACGATGGCGACGATGCCGACCAGGCCCAGCGGGCAGCACAGGCAGGTCGCCAGCACGGTCGAGATGATCGACCAGGCCAGATGGTTGGGGATGTTGGCGGGAGCCTGTTGCGGCAACGGGGGAACGGCACTCATCGGAGTCTCCTTGCAGTGATGAAGCGGGGTGGTCGGACCCTAGTCTAACGTCTGTACCCGCGATTCGTATGCGCGCCGTGAAGGTTCGATGGGGTCAGGCGTCGTCGCCACGCAGTCCGCGCACGATCGCCTCCAGGCTCTCGGCGGTCGCGGTCGTCCCGTCCGCCGGCGGCGCGGCCACCACCTCCACGCGGGCACGGAAACGGCGCGGTACCCGCATCCGGCCCAGCCGGCTGTCGCGGCGGCTCCACATGCTGCTCCACATGCCCTTCAGCGCCATCGGCACCACCGGCACCGGCCGCCGTTCCAGGATCTTCTCCACCCCCGACTTGAACGGCGCGATGCCGCCGTCGCGGGTCAGCGCGCCCTCCGGAAAGATGCCGACGATTTCGCCGTCGGCCAGGGCCTGGTCGATTTCCTCGAATGCGCGCCGCATCAGTTCCGGATCCTCCTTGGCCCCGGCGATCGGGATGGCCTTGGCGGTGCGGAAGATCCAGCTCATCACCGGGATGTTGAAGATCTTGTAGTACATGACGAAGCGCACCGGCCGCGGGATGCTGGCCGCCAGCAGCAGCGCATCCATGTAGCTGACGTGGTTGCAGACCAGCAGTGCCGGGCCTTCGTCGGGCACGTGCTTCTCGATGCCGTGCAGGCGCAGCCGGTACAGGAAGCGCACCAGCACCCAGCTCAGGAAGCGCATCAGGAATTCGGGCACCAGGGTGAAGATCCAGATCGCCACCACGGCGTTGGCAATGGCCAGCACCAGGAACACCTGCGGGATGGTCAGCCCCGGCAACGGGATGCGGAATCCGCCCAGCGCCAGTTCCTTCATCTGCAGGGCGATGCCCAGCACCGCCGCCAGCACGATGTAACCGGCGTTCTGGATGTTCATGCCGGCGATGACCCGGGCCAGTTCCTGCTTCGGCGTGCGGCTCTGGATCAGCGCGAACAGCGGCACCACGAAGAAGCCGGTGAACAGGCCGATGCCGATCAGGTCGATGACGATGCGCCAGCTGCCGGGCTGCTGCAGGAATGCCGATACCGACAAACCGGCGACCGGCGCCACGCCGCTGCGGGCGAAGTACAGATCCAGCAGGAACGCGCTCATGCCGAACGCGCCCAGCGGCACCAGGCCGATTTCCACGGTGCGTGCGGAAAGGCGTTCGCACAACAGCGAACCCACGCCGGTGCCGATCGAGAACAGCGCCAACGGGAACACGTACCAGGTGCCGATGCCCAGGTTCAGATCGGCGTAGGTGGGGATGTTGCCGGTCAGCACGGTGCCGAAGAACCAGAACCAGGACACGCCCAGCACCGAGTTGCGCACCGCGACCTGCTTCTTGGCCAGGCGCAGCACCGTGCGCGATTCGGTCAGCGGGTTCCAGTTGATCTTCAGTTCCGGCGCCCCCGCGTCGGCGCGCGGAATCAGCCGGCTGACCAGGTTGCCGGTGATGGCAAGCAGGATGATGGCGACCGCGGCCACGGTCGGGCCATGGCTGCCGGCCAGGTTGAAGATCAGGCCGCCGAAGATCATGCCGATCAGGATCGACAGCGAGGTGCCCATCTCGACCAGGCCGTTGCCGCCGGTCAGTTCCTCGGGTTTGAGCACCGAGGGCAGGATGGAGTACTTGACCGGGCCGAACAGGGTCGATTGCAGGCCGGTGCAGAACAGCGCGGTCAACAGGACGATCAGATCCTGGGTGAGGAAGCCGATTGCGGCCAGCGACATGATCACGATTTCCATCGTCGTCGTGATCCGGATCAACTTCGATTTCTCCAGCTTCTCCGCGATCTGGCCGGCGGTGGCCGAGAACAGGAAGTAGGGCAGGATGAAGATGGCTGGCGCCAGGTTGGTGTACAGCGTCTTGTCCTGCGCACTGACGCTCATGAAACCCAGCAGGCCGATGATCGCCTGGCGGTAGACGTTGTCGTTGAACGCGCCCAGCGACTGGACCAGGAAGAACGGCAGGAAGCGCCGCTGTTTCAACAAGACGAACTGGCTGTGGCTGGACATGCGCCCTCCGTGGGTTGCGCGCAGCCTAGCAGAACGATGGGGGCATCCGGTTTACCGGGGGCGGCTTTCCGAGGGGGCTTGGGAGAGGTGCTTTCAGACACCCCGCGCAAATCCCCCGTCACCCGCTGCGCGGGTGCCCGCCCCCTTTTTCGCTTTCAACAGCCGAATGGCTGGTCAAGGGGGCATTCACGTCTCCGGTAGTGGTGACACCGGGGAGGCGTGCACATTTTCGATAGAAGAGCATCCCCATGTGGTGATGACGGAAGATCCGGAATACCTCCCCCTTTTTCAAAGGGGGCATTCACGTCCCCGGCAGTGGAGACACCGGGAAGGTGTGCACATTTTCGATAGAAGAGCATCCCCATGTGGTGATGACGGAAGATCCGGAATACCTCCCCCTTTGAAAAAGGGGGACTGAGGGGGATTTGCGGAGCTCGCTCCGCTGCCTTTCCCGTGTGCGAAAAGAGCGTTCGCTGCCGGAGCTCCCGGCAGCCGAGCAAGCTCGGCTCTACGCGGTGGGTTTTTCGCGTGCGATTGCACGCCAGCCGATGTCATTGCGGTGGAACTCCCCGTCCCAGCCGATGCGTTCGACACCGGCATAGGCATTGCGCTGCGCGTCGCCGACGCTGTCGCCGAGCGCGGCCACGCACAGCACGCGGCCGCCGCTGGTCAGTACTTCGCCGTTGTTGCCGGGGCGGGTGCCGGCGTGGAAAACCTTGGCCGGGCCGAGATCCGCGTCCAGGCCGTGGATGGCGTCGCCGGTCTTCGGCGTTTCCGGATAGTTCGCCGCCGCCATCACCACGCCCAGCGATGGACGCGGATCCCAGTCCGCCTCGGTGGCGTCCAGGCGGCCGTCGATGGCCGCTTCCACCAGATCCACCAGATCCGAGCGCAGGCGCAGCATCACCGGCTGGGTTTCCGGATCGCCGAAGCGCACGTTGAACTCGATCACCTTCGGCGCGCCATTGCCGTCGATCATCAGCCCGGCATACAGGAAGCCGGTGAACGGCACGCCGTCGGCGATCATGCCCTGCACGGTCGGATTGACCACTTCACGCATCACCCGATCGTGCACTTCCGGCGTCACCACCGGTGCCGGTGAATACGCGCCCATGCCGCCGGTGTTGGGACCGGTGTCGCCGTCGCCGACCCGCTTGTGATCCTGCGAGGTCGCCATCGGCAGTGCGGTGCGGCCGTCGACCATGCTGATGAAGCTGGCCTCCTCGCCATCGAGGAATTCCTCGACCACCACCCGCGCGCCGGCCGCGCCGAACGCGTTGCCGGCCAGCATGTCCTGGATGGCGGACTCGGCCTCGGCCAGGGTCATCGCCACGATCACGCCCTTGCCGGCGGCCAGGCCGTCGGCCTTGATCACGATCGGCGCGCCCTTCTCGCGTACGTAGGCCAATGCCGGCGCGGTCTCGGTGAATACCGCGTAGTGCGCGGTGGGAATGCCGTGGCGGGCGAGGAAATCCTTGGCGAACGCCTTGCTGCCTTCCAGCTGCGCGGCGGCGGCGGTGGGTCCGAAGATGCGCAGGCCTTCGCTGCGGAAACGATCCACCACGCCGGCCACCAGCGGCGCTTCCGGGCCGACCACGGTCAGCGCCACGCCTTCCTGTTTCACCAGTTCGACCAGGCGATCGATTTCGGTCGCGCCGACGGCAACGTTGCGGCACTTGCCCTCGCGCGCGGTGCCGGCGTTGCCGGGAGCGACCAGCACTTCGGCCACGCGCGGCGACTGCGCGATCTTCCAGGCCAGCGCGTGTTCGCGGCCGCCGGAACCGATGACGAGGATCTTCATGGCTGTCTACTCCGAAATGCGTGTGGACCCGCGGCGCGGATCAAGGAAAGGAAGGGGAATCGTGGCGCGCTCACGCCTCGGCCCCCAGGCGCGCGGCGGTCAGCCTGACGAAGGCCGGATCCAGCTCGCTGCCGACATAGCGCCGGCCACTGCGCAGTGCGGCCACGCCGGTGGTGCCGGAACCGTTGAAGGGATCGAAGATGCGATCGCCGGGATCGGTCGAAGCCTCGATGCAGCGCAGCAGCAGTTCCACCGGTTTCTGGGTGGGATGGCGGCCGTGGCTCTTCTCGCCCTTGGCCGGCGCGGGCAGGCGCCATACCGACTTCATCTGCTTGTCGCCGTTCTCCGCCTTCATCTTCCGGTAGTGGAAGCGATGCCTGCTCTTCTCCGTCTTCGCCGCCCAGATCAGGGTCTCGGTGGAATGGGTGAAGGTGCGGCAGGCCAGGTTGGGCGGCGGATTGGGTTTTTCCCAGGTGATGTCGTTGAGCAGCTTCATGCCCAGCTGCTGCATGGCGAAGCCGACCGAATGGATCACGTGGTGGGTGCCGGACACCCACAGGGTGCCGTCGGCTTTCAGCGCGGCCTGGCAGCGCTGCAGCCAGGCCAGGTTGAACTCGTGGTTGTAGGCCGGGCCCTGGCTGCGATCCCATGCGCCCTTGTCGACCTTGACCATTTTCCCGCCATGGCAGGTGACGCCGCCGTTGGAGAGGAAATACGGCGGGTCGGCGAAGATCATGTCGAAGAAGCCATCCGGATGGCGTTCGATGATCCGGTCCAGAAGTTCCAGGCAGTTGGCGCGATACAGCAGCGCGCGACCGTCGGCATCGGCCCAGGCGAGCCGGTTGGGCGAGGTCGGGCTTGCGGCCAGCGTGCCCAGCCCCAGCGCGTCGGCCAGGGCGGGGGAGGTGGCGGCAGGCTGCGCGCGGGCCGGCACGATCAGTGCCGGAAGTGGCGCACGCCCGTGAACACCATGGCCAGGCCATGCTCGTCGGCGGCGGCGATGACCTCGCTGTCGCGCATCGAACCGCCCGGCTGGATCACCGCCTTGATGCCAGCTTCGGCGGCGGCGTCGATGCCGTCGCGGAACGGGAAGAACGCATCCGAGGCCATCACCGAGCCTTCCACCTGCAGGTTCGCGTCGGCGGCCTTGATGCCGGCGATGCGCGCCGAGTACACCCGGCTCATCTGGCCCGCGCCGACGCCAATCGTGCGGTTGTCCTTGGCGTACACGATCGCGTTGGACTTGACGTACTTGGCCACCCGCCAGGCAAACAGCAGATCGCGCAGCTCGGCCTCGGTCGGCGCGCGCTGGCTGACCACCTTCAGCTCGTCCGCGCTCATGCCGCGGTTGTCGGAGGACTGCAGCAGCAGGCCGGAGCCGATGCGCTTGCTGTCGTAGTTGTTGAGGCCGGCGCCCAGCGGGATGCGCAGCACCCGCACGTTGGCCTTCTTCTTCGCGTAGTCCAGCGCGCCTTCCTCGTAGTCCGGCGCGATCAGCACTTCGACGAACTGGCGATCCAGGATGACCTTGGCGGTGGCCGCGTCGAGGGTGCGGTTGAAGGCGATGATGCCGCCGAACGCGCTGGTGGGATCGGTCGCATAGGCCAGTTCGTAGGCATCGCCGCAGGCCACGCCGACCGCCACGCCGCACGGATTGGCGTGCTTGACGATCACGCAGGCCGGGGCGTCGAACTGGCGCACGCATTCCCACGCCGAATCGGCGTCGGCCAGGTTGTTGAAGCTCAGTTCCTTGCCCTGCAACTGCTGGAAGGTCGCCAGCGTGCCCGGCACCGGGCCCAGGTCGCGGTAGAACGCACCGGATTGGTGCGGGTTCTCGCCGTAGCGCAGATCCATCACCTTCACGAAGGTGGAATTCATCTGCGCCGGGAACTCGCTGCGCGCCGGCACCACCGCCGAAGCGTCGGTGACCGCGGACAGGTAGTTGCTGATCGCCGCGTCGTACTGGGCCACGCGGTTGAACGCGGCCACCGACAGGGCGAAGCGGGTCCGCGCCGACAGGCTGCCGTCGTGTTCGTCCAGTTCGCGCACCAGATCGGCGTATTGCGCCGGATCGGTGGCGACCGCGACATGGGCGAAATTCTTGGCCGCCGCGCGCAGCATCGCCGGGCCGCCGATGTCGATGTTCTCCACCGCCTCGTCCAGGGTGCAGTCGGCGCGCGCGGTGACTTTCTCGAACGGATACAGGTTCAGCACCAGCAGGTCGATCGCGCCGATGCCGTGCTGCGCCATCACCGCGTCGTCGGTGCCGCGACGGCCCAGCAGGCCGCCGTGGACCTTGGGATGCAGGGTCTTGACCCGTCCGTCCATGATTTCGGGAAAGCCGGTGACGTCGGAGACATCGCGCACGGCCAGGCCGGCGTCACGCAGTGCCTTGGCGGTGCCGCCGGTGGACAGCAGTTCCACGTTGCGTGCGGCCAGGGCCTGCGCCAGTTCGATGAGGCCGGTTTTGTCGGAAACGGAAAGCAGTGCCCGGCGGACGGGCAGGCGTTGGTCGGTCATGGGGAGATGCGGCGGGAGGACCGCGGAATTATAGCCTCCCGGGCGGGTCGCTTCCCCCGTGGACGGGGCGGATCAGGCCGCGATCGGCGTGATCCGGCGTGATCGGGCGCGCTCAGGCCAGCCCGTAGTCCTTCAGCTTCTTGCGCAGGGTGGCGCGGTGGATGCCGAGCAGGGCCGCGGCCCGGCTCTGGTTGCCCTCGCAGTGGTTCAGGACTTCCACGAACAGGGGAATCTCCATTTCCCGCAGGACAATCTCGTACACGTCGTCGGCGTCGCAGCCGTCCAGATCACGCAGATAGCGGCGCACCGACTGGGCGACATGTTCGCGCAGCGGCGGACGGGGCGAACGGGGATTGTCTTGGCGGGTGGAAGCTGCGTTCACACGGGTTCCCGGAAGCGGAGGACGAAGCGCCCGCCTTGTGGTTGTGTTCTGCGGCGGGGGAGGGAGTCTAGCGCCAGTCGTGCGTCCGTGCACCCCGTTCGTCGCGGGAACGCGCGTTGGCGCCGCCGATCAGCGGAAGTCGAAGGAAAACGCGACCACGTTGGCACTTGGTTCGCGGACCCGCACGGCCACCTGGGCACTCTGCCCGGGACCGATGGTCGCCAGGGCCGCGCTGTCCCTGGGCAGGTACTCGGCCGGACGCAACGCGCGCGCCCCCAGGGTGCGCCCGTCGGCATCCTTCAGCGTCAGCACCAGTACCGGCCACGACTGCGCCCAACGCGCATCGTTGCGGAAGGTCGCCTGCGCCAGCAGCACGCCCGGCGCGCCGGGCACCGGACGCACGTCGCGATCGAGCATCGCGAACGCCTGCGGTTCGCGCCACGGCGGCAGCGAACAGCCCAGCGCGTTGCACAGCGACGCCAGCACCGGCCGCCAGCCGGCATCGGCGGAAAGGCGCGCGCGATCGGCCAGCAGCACCTGCAACACCAGCACCGCCGCCAGTACGATCAGCGTGGCCCATTGCCAGCGCGGCACACCGGAAGGTACGCGTGCACGCGCCTGTCCATGCAGGAAGCTGGGCGCGCGCGATGCCGGCCGCGCCGGAGCGTGGGCCGCCGGCGCGGCGGCGGGTAGCTCGACCGCGTCCGGTTCGGTGATCGCATCGGCGGAAAATTCGGAGGAATCTGCGGATTCGGATTCGGTTTCGGTTTCGGTGATGGAGGATGCCGCCTCGACCTCGACCTCGACCTCGACCTCGACGGCGTCGTCTTCCGCCGGCCTGGCGACGGACGCGGATGATTCGACCGCACCGGCTTCGTCGCGGCGCAGCAGGCGCGCGAGGCTGGGGCCGCCGTCGACCGCCGCGGCATCGGGCACGGATGCGGTCGCGCGTCCGTCGTCCCGCGCGCCGGCGTCGCCCAGCGCGCCCCCGCAACGCGGGCAGTGCGCCGGGGCATGCTGCCCACGCGGGTCGGTGGCCACCAGATAGCGACAGTGCGGGCAGGCGATGAACATGCGGCCTATTCAAACATGCGGGCCGGGGCGCGCAAAGCCGGGCAGGCAGGGCCGGACCCGCGCGCATGGTTCAATCGACGCCCCCTGTCCGGAGATGGCCCGCATGTTGACCCTCACCCGCGCGTCGGCGCGCCAGCGACAGGCTGCGACGCGGCTGGAGGATGGATTCCGGGTCGAGAGCGAACTGCAGCCCTGCCTGCGCGAAGGCGTGCTGGCGCTGGAGGAAGTGCCGGTCGCACCGTATTTCAAACGCTATCCGCGCGATGACGCATCAGAAGCGATGCGACCCGCGTCCGACGACGCGGCGATCGAACCGGAGGGGGACGCCGATACCTATCTCGCCCATTGGCAGGGCGAACTGGCCGGCGTGATTGAACTGTCCGTGGCCTGGAACGGATACGCGCGGGTGGACGATATCGTGGTGGATGCGGCATGGCGGCGGCGCGGCATCGCGCGCGCGCTGCTGGAACAGGCATTCCGCTGGTGCCGCGAACGCAAGCTGCCGGGCGTGATGCTGGAAACCCAGAACAACAACGTGGCTGCCTGTCGCCTGTACATGCATTGCGGATTCCAGCTGGGTGGTTTCGATCGCGAGTTCTATCGCGGACTGGATCCCCGCAGTCGCGAGATCGCGCTGTTCTGGTATTGGCGTCCGGACTGAAGACGCGCCACGGATCTTCCGCAAGCGGGCGCTTCTGCGCGCGCTTCATCGCCCTGCGAGGCATCGCGTGCGCACGCGGACAACACCGTGCATCCGCGTGACGAGGTGCATGCGTGTGCAGCTGAAGTGAGCTCACTAACTTTGAATCGCGTTTGATTAGTTTCAATGACAGTCAGTGATACTGTCGGTGCTCGCCCGCGACGGATGCGCGTCGCGTCAATGCCTCAAGGGGAGAGCACGCATGATCGCAAGACACCCGGGCCATCGGCCCCGCACGATTTCCTTCCGCCATGCTCATCTGTGCGCGGCGCTGGCCTGCTGCCTGGCCTCGGCCGCGCACGCACAATCGGTGACTGGCAGCATCTTCGGCCAGGCACCCGCCGCGCCCGGCACGCAAGTGGCCATCCGCAACCTCGACACCGGCGCCACCCGTACCGTCAGCGTGGATGCCAAGGGGCGCTACCGGATCTCGGATCTGCCCGATGGCCGCTACCAGGTGACCGTGCAGCGTGACGGTGCGGTGATTGGCACGCGCGAGGAGGTGCGGGTCAACATCGCCAGCGGCATCGAAGTATCTTTCGTCGGCGATGTGCGGGAGCTGGATCGCGTCGAGGTGCACGGCACCTCGGTGGCGCCGGTGGACATCTCGCAGACCGACACTCGGGTGGTGTTCACCGCCGAGGATCTCGCGCGCCTGCCTATGCCGCGCAGCGTCGGCGAGGTGGCGCTGCTGGCACCGGGCGTGGTCCGCAACAGCAGCTACGGCGTGCCCAGCTTCGGCGGCGCGGCCTCGTCGGAGAACGCGTACTACATCAACGGCTATCCAGTGACAAATCCGCTGACCTCGATCGGTTTCAGTGAGCTTCCGTTCGGCGCGATCGCGCAGCAGCAGGTGCTGACCGGCGGATACGGCGCCGAGTTCGGCCGTTCCACGGGCGGCGTCATCAACCTCGTCACCCGGCGTGGCGGCAATGAATGGAAGGGCGGGGTCTACACGATCTGGACGCCGACGGGCCTGCGTGATCGCCCGCGCGATGGCAAGTATCCGGATACCGGCCACTTCAGCGCCGACCACCCGGATCCGACGCGGCGTACCGACGGTACCCTGCAGACGAGGCGCCGCGACAACACCTCGTGGCAGACCAGCGTGGGCGCCTGGACCAGCGGTCCCCTGGTCAAGGATCGGCTGTTCGTCTACGCCGAGGCCGAGGGTATCCGCACCGACGGGCAGTCGATACGCGCGGAACGGACATCGACACCCGCGACGCTGCGCAATGGCTGGAGCGAATACCGGCACGATTTGACGCGCTGGGCCCTGAAGCTGGATTGGAACATCACCGACGACCATCTGCTGGAGTTCACGGGCGTGTCGGATCTGCGCGAGAACGATTACGACTACTACGCCTATGACTATGCGACTTTCAGCCACGGTCGGATCCAGAACGGGGGCCAGGAAAGCCGCGACGACGCACGCTTGTACGTCGGCAAGTACACCGGCTACCTGACCGAGAACCTCACCGTGTCGGCGCTGTATGGACGGCAGAAAATCACCCATGAGCGTTCGCCGTTCAACTACGACCCCGACTGTCCCTTCATCAGCGCAGGCGCATCGGCGCGTGTGCCCGGCGTGGACTATCCCAGTTGCCAGAACTCGACCTCCTACCAGCGCGTGGAGGGCGAGTTCGACGAAACGCGTGGTGGCCGCCTGGACGTGGGCTGGCGCGTCGGCAACCACGATCTGCGCTTCGGCTACGACCGCATGGACGCCGAATCCTTCGTCGGTTCCAGCTATCCGGGCCGTTATGGATGGACCTATCGCCGCGCCACCAATCCCGACAGCGCGGTGGAGCCGTCCAGTGGCGTGATCGGTTCGCCGGCCGGCGCGGGTGGATTCGGCACCCAGGGTTACTACGTGTACCGGATCTACGTGGACAAGCTGGCGCGTCCGAAGGTGGAACAGTCCGCGCAGTTCATCGAGGACCGCTGGCAGGTCAGCGATCGCTGGCTGCTCTCGCTGGGCCTGCGCAATGATCGCTTCGACAACTACACCGGCACCGGCCAGAAGTACATAAGCCAGCGCAACCAATGGGCGCCGCGACTGGGCGCCAGCTGGGATGTGCATGGCGATTCCTCGCTCAAGCTGTTCGCCAACGCCGGGCGCTACCACCTGGCCCTGCCCAACAACGTGGCCACGCGCGCGGCCTCCGGATCCCTGTACACGCGCGAGTACTTCACCTACACCGGCGTCCACCCGACCACCGGTGCGCCCACGGGCCTGAATCCGATCGCCGTGGACCCGGCATCGCGCTACCGCTGCCCGGGCGGCAACGCGGTCTCGTCCAACCTGGAATGCGGCAACGCGCCGGATCCGCGCACGGTGGCGGCGGTCGACATCAAGTCGCACTTCCAGGACGAATACATCGTCGGTCTGGAACAGGCGCTGGGCGGCGGCGCCAGTTGGGGCGCCAAGTTCACCTACCGGGATCTGCGCAGTGCCATCGACGATACCTGCACGCCCGCGCTGGGCGGAGGCTGCTTCCTGTTCAATCCCGGCGTGGGCAACACCTTCTGGCAGAAGCAGGCCGACGGCGGTTTCACCCGGGTCCACTACAGCGCGGAGCAACTGGCGCTGCCCAAGCTAAAGCGCCGCTACTATGCGCTCGACCTGTTCGCGCAGCGCCGCGGCGAGAACTTCTTCGGCCGGATCGACTACACCTTCTCGCGCAACTACGGCAACACCGAAGGACAGCTGGCGTCCGACCTGGATGGCGGCAGCGGCGGGCAGAACGATGTGTCCACCACCCAGGACTGGGACCTGCCGCAACTGATGCAGGGCGCCAACGGCCGCTTGGCCAACCATCGCACCCATCAGATCAAGGCGCATGGTTCCTACCGCTTCACCCCGGAATGGCAGGTGGGCGGCAGCCTCAGCCTGTCCTCCGGCCGCCCGCGCAACTGCACCAGCATGTATCCCACGCCGGACAAGGGGCTCTATGAAGGTTCGTACTACTGGTACTGCGGACTTCCCGGCAGCGGCACCGCGCCGGATGACCAGAAGTACGTGCCGCCCTCGGCCGACTACCGCGTTTCGCCGCGTGGTTCGCACGGGGATGCGCCCTGGCAGTTCCAGGTCAACGCCAGCGTCGCCTACATGCCGCGCTGGATGGATGGACTGACCCTCGGCGCCACGGTGGTGAACCTGTTCAACCGCCAGACGCCGGGCGCGTTCAACCCCTTCTATGCCGCCTCGCCATATCGCGGCAGCGCCGACTACAGCCAGACCTACGGACAGCCCATGCACCGGATGTCGCCGCGTTACGTGCGCCTGATGGTCCGCTACGAGTTCTGACCGGCCTGGACCGATAACCGGATAACCACAACGCAATGCTCTCGCTCTGCCCGGCCTCGCGCCGGGCTTTTTTTTGGGGCAGTACGGGAGTCACCGGGACTTCTGGCCGGTGGCGGGGATGCGGCCTCCGGGTAAGTTGCCTTGGAAGACAGGGCCCGCGCGCATGGCCGGGGCGAATCGTTCGCCCAGGCGTTCCGCGATGGCGTCGCCATGAAAGGAGCCGGGAAGATGCGTCGATTCGCCGGAATGCTGGTGCTGCTGTGCGGATGGCAGGGCACGGCATGGGCCGATGACTGTCCCGTGCGGATGGCGCAGGGTGACGCCCGCGTGCCGGGCGCGGTGATCGTTGCCATCAACGGCGACGACACCAATGTCCATGCCTGTGGCGTGGCAGACATCGACCGGAAGCACGCCATCTCCAGCGAAACGGTGTTCCAGGCCGCCTCGCTCAGCAAGCCGGTCACCGCGATGATCGCTCTGGCGCTGGTCGATGACGGAAAGCTGGATCTGGATCGCCCGTTGGCGGATTACCTGGATGGGCCTTATCGGCACGATCAGGCGCTGCTGGGCGACCAGCCGGTGTGGGATGTCGTCGAGGATCCGCGCCTGCGCAAGGTCACCGCGCGCCTGGTGCTGAGTCATCGCGGCGGACTGCCGAACTGGGCGTTCGGCGAGCCGCTGCGGTTCGCCGCCGAACCAGGCACGGAATGGAAATACTCGGGCGAGGGTTTCTCGCTGCTGGCGACGGTGCTGGAACACATCACCGGTGAATCGTTGCCGGCGCTGGCGGTCGAGCGGGTGTTCACGCCGCTGGGCATGCGCGACAGCAGCTTCGTCTGGCGCGACGACTATGCCGATCGCATCGCCACCGGCTACGACAAGCAGGGCAAGCCGCTGGAAGCGATGCGCTTCCGCCGCCCCATCGCGGCGGCCTCGCTGTACACCACACCGGCCGACTACGCGCGCTTTGTGCGGGCGCTCATGCTGGCGGCACCCGGCTCGGCGCAGGCGCGGCTGCGCGCGCGCACGGCCGAAGTGGATGCGGCCTACGCGCTGGGCTGGGGCCTGGGCGTGGGGCTGGAGGAACATACGCAAGGCGACTGCCTGTTCCATCACGGCATCAACAACGGCTTCCAGTCGTTCTTCATGGCCTGCCCGGCGCAACGGCGCGGGGTGCTCTGGTTCACCAACAGCGACAACGGCCTGTCGCTGGCGTCGGAGCTGCTGGAGACCTACCTCCCCGGTCCGCACCCGGTGCTGGGCTGGCCGACGCTGCGTCCATAGTCACCCCATGCGGGACGAATCCACGTGTTGCTTATGGCGCACGGTTGCGAAGCCCGGTCGCCGACCTTAGGCTCCAATGCGGGGACGAACCGGATCCGCTGGTTCGATCAGTGTCAGGGGAAGGAAGGGTGATGGGAAGGATCGCGCTGTTCGCGCTGCTGGTGTTGTTGGCGGGGTGCCGGGTCTCGTTCACGCCGTCGCAGGAAGAAAAGTTGCCCGCGCCCACGGCCGGAACCGCCGAGGAACGGGAAGCGGCGCGGAAGGCCGCCGAAGGCTATCTGGCCCTGATCGACAGCCAGCAGTATCAGAAGACCTGGGAAGAAGCGGGCCCGGCGTTGAAGGACATGACCAGCGAGTTCGTCTGGGTCAACACGCTGAAGCTGACGCGCAAGATGGTGCTTCCCGAGGGACGCAAGTTGCAGGGCTTCGGCTTCAGTACCCGCGTGGATACGCGGGTGCCCGAAGGCGAGTATGTCGTGGTGCAGTACATCAGGCGTGCGGACGGCGCGACCGGTACCGAGAAGGTAGTCATGCAGCGGCATGGGGGCCGCTGGATGATCATCGGCTACTTCGTCCACAAGCAGGTCAATTTCACCGCCGACGCGGGTTAGCACCGCACGGACCGGCCAGCACGCATCACTCGCGCTGCGAGAGACTCAGCCGGCGCGCGCTTTCAGGAACTGCTGCGCGGCCGCTTCCCAGTTCTGCCCGTCGAACGGGAACACCTTCAGCGCCGACGGATCCACGTCATCCACGCAGCGCAGGTTGACCACCCACATCGCCGGGGCGATGCGCGGATGGCTGAAGGGGCTGACGCCGCAGTGCCGGCAGAAGTAATGGGCGGCGGTCTGGGTGCCGAACCGGTAGGTACCCAGTTCGGATTCGCCGGACAACAGGCGGAAATGCGCGTCGTCCGTGCCATGCCAGAGCGCGCCCTTGCGCCGGCAGATCGAGCAGTTGCATTCGATGGCGACGCCCACCTCGCCGTCGAACTCGAAGGTGATGCGTCCGCAATGGCAACTGCCCCGATGCGTTTGCATGCCGCTCTCCCGTGCGTGATGCCGGAAATTTCCGGTGGATTCCCGTGGCCCGGTGACGGCGGCCGCCGCTGCCGGGAAAACGCAGCCTAGGGCGGGAAACCGCCGCGGGCAAGGCGCGGCGCGGCAGCGCGACGGAGAACTGCGGCTAGCGCCGGCGCTTGCGCGGACGCTTGCCGCCGTCGCCGATCAGATCCAGCAGGCCGGTGCGCTGGCGCGGCGAGAGGCTGTCGAAACGTTCCAGCAGGCGGCGCTGCTGCTCGCTGAGATCCTTGCCGTAGCCGGCACCGTCCTCGCCGACGTGCGGGTTGGGCTTGTCGATGAAGGCCGGGCCGCGGCCGGTGGCGAGGAATTCGAAACCCATGCCGGTGCGGATGGCCAGGGCGATCATGTTCTCGACCGACGGACAGGTGCCGTCGACCATTTCCCACTGGGCGATCGCGCTGCGGGTCAGGCTCAGTTCGACCGCGAGTTGTTCCTGGGTCAGACCGGCGTGTTCACGGGCCTGTCGGACCCTCAGGTACAGCTTGTTGCTCACGATGTCGGCATGGGAGGACGAAGGGGAAACCGATATAGCCGGTCCTCCATGCAAGTGAGGTCAGTAACACTGGCTCTGGCGGATTGTTAGTGATTCTAACATGGTGAAAATTACGCCACTCACATTAGTTGGCGGCGAAAGATATTCGGCTCACGCTGAGCGGCGGATGCCATCGATGCGCATCCAGTCGTCCTCGCGTTCGGCGCGCAGCGATTCGAACCACGGCGAGTAGCGCTCCAGCAGATCCGCTTCCTGCCCGTGCAGGATGCCCGACAGCGCGATGCGTCCGCCCGGCGCCACGCGATCGGCCAGGGTTTCGGCCAACGCGTCGAGCGCCGAGGCCAGGATGTTGGCGACCACGATCGGATAGCGCGCCACCGGTTCGTCTTCCGGCAGGAACACCGACAGGTGATCGCCCACTTCGTTGCGCCCGGCGTTGTCGGTAGTTGCGATCAGCGCTTGTGGATCGTTGTCCACGCCCACCGCCGCCGCCGCGCCCAGCTTCAGCGCGGCCAGCGCAAGGATGCCCGAGCCGCAACCGAAATCCAGCACGGTGCGTCCGGCCAGCTCGCCGTCGCCGGCCAGACCGTCCAGCCAGCGCAGGCACAGCGCGGTGGTCGGATGGGTGCCGGAACCGAACGCCAGGCCCGGATCCAGCCGCACCACCGCGGCGTCGTCGGTACGCGCTTCCTCGGGCAACTCGTGGTTCCAGGGCACGATGAAGGTGCGCGCGCCGAAGCGCATCGGCTTGAACTGATCCAGCCAGGCGCGTTCCCAGTCCTCGTCCTCGACGGTGCGGAAGGCGGCGTCGGTCCAGTCCAGGCCGGGATCGAAGGCTTCCAGCGCGGCCAGCAGGATCAGCGCATCGGTATCGGCGGGGAACAGCGCGGTCAGCACCAGCGAATGCCACAGCGGGGTCTCGCCGACGCCCGGTTCCAGGATGGCCCGCTCGTTGCCGGTATCGGCGTCGGCGTCCAGCAGGGTCACCGACAGCGCGCCCACGTCCTCCAGGGCATTCTCGTAACGCGGCTGTTCAGATTCGCGGCAGCGCAAGGTGAGCTCGAGATAGGGCATGGAAGGCGTAAAAATGCGGTTCGGGCGCGTATTGTCGCACGCGGCCCGGCAAGGCCCGACCGCGTTGAAACCCCCCGCGCGGCCACGGATAATCGCGAGATGCCTCGCATGCTCCCCTGGGTACTCGTATGCGCCTGCGTGCTCGGCACGGCGGGTGCATGGTGGTGGGCGCAGGGCGCGCGGAATGCCGCCGCGCCGATCGTGGCGCCGGTTGCCGACGCCAGCGACGAACCGGCACCGGCCGCCCGGCCGGCGCGCCGGATCCAGGAATCCTCGCCGACCGCGCTGGCCTTCGACAGCCGGCGCGAATTCGAAACCACGCCGGATCTGTTCGTGTATGCGCAGCAGCTGGCGCTGCAGGCGCGCGCCGGCGACGCCGATGCCTGGTGGATGCTGAGCCGGGTGCACGACTACTGCGCCGGCTTCGCCAGCAACCCGGCCGGCTATGCCCGCGATACCCGCGCCATCGCGGCGCTGGATGTCTCCAACGCCGCGACCATGGCAGACGCGCGCGAGCGGGTCAGCGCGCGCTGCGCGCGTTTCATGCCCGAGGACGGGCTGTCCTCGCGCAGTGTCCACGAAGCGCGGGTGCAGGCCGCCAAGGCCGGCAGCCTGGCCGCCGAGGCCGCGCTGCTGGCCGATGGCGAACCGATGTCGGAGGACGCCGGCTACCGCAGCGCGCTGGTCGCGCGGGTCACCGCCTCCGGCGACCCGCAGGCCTTCCTGGCGCTGTCGCGGGCGATGGGCCTGGCCGCCAGCGGCACGGAAGCCGAACTCGGTGGCGTGTCCGGTACCTGGCTGTCGGAAGTGGCCTGGCAGATCGCCGCCTGCCGACTGGGGCTGGATTGCCGTCCGCAAGGTAATCTGATGACCGCCTATTGCGCCCACGGCGGCATCTGTTCGCGGGACCCGTCGCAGGATTTCCCCGCATTCGTCGTGGACGCCGGCGTTCCGCGACAAGGTGTCGAGAACTTGAACGAGATGGTCGATAGTCTGCTGTCGGGCAGGAGAGCAATCCAATGAACCACCCATCGAACCGCAACCGGTTTTTGCCAAGGCCCCACATCTGGCTGTGGATGCTGGTGTTCGTCACCTATGCCGCCGCCGCCGCCACCGTCGTGATCAACGCCATGGACGCGCCGTACCGCGATCTGCAGCGCACGCCCGCCGGCGTGCGGGCCTCGCAGGAAGATCGCGCGATCGGCGCGGCCCAGATGGTCGCGCTGTACCGCGCGCGCAGCGGCGCGCCGTTCTCGGCGCTGCCGGCCGGCACGACCCTGGAAGTCACCTGGCCGGACGGCTCCAGCGAAACCCTGCGCATCGTCGACCCGCTTTCGCCGACCGGCGTGGTGCCGGTGAAGGGCACGCAGAAGCAACTCCACTGAGTTCTCTGCGTCGCACGCTGCCCTGATCGAAAAAGGCGGATTCCAGAGGAATCCGCCTTTTTCTTTTTCCGTGCCCCTGTAGGAGCGACGTCAGTCGCGACCGCAATTCCGGAACCGCACCGCGGCAAGGTCCCGCCCTGCAAACGCCCGGATATCCGAACCCAGGGTCGCGACTGACGTCGCTCCTACAGGGGGCAGTGCCTCACACCAGCGCGATCGACTTGTTCTTGCGTTCGGCCAGGCGCTTTTCCAGGTAGTGGATGTTCTGGCCGCCGGCCTGGAAGCCCTGGTCGCGCATGATCCGCTGCTGCAGCGGGATGTTGGTCTTGATGCCGTCGACCACCATCTCGCTCAGCGCCACCCGCATGCGGGCGATGGCGGTTTCGCGATCCGGACCGTGCACGATCAGCTTGCCGATCATCGAATCGTAGTTCGGCGGCACGCGGTAACCCTCGTAGATGTGGGTGTCCACGCGCACGCCGGGGCCGCCCGGCGGATGGAAGTGCTGGATCAGGCCCGGATTGGGCATGAAGGTTTCCGGATCCTCGGCATTGATGCGGCACTCGATGGCGTGGCCGCGCAGGACGATGTCCTCCTGCTTGATGGTCAGCTTGCGGCCGGCGGCGATGCGCAGCTGCTCGCAGACCAGATCGATGCCGGTGATGCGTTCGGTGACCGGATGCTCCACCTGGATGCGGGTGTTCATCTCGATGAAGTAGAAGCGGCCGTTCTCGTACAGGAACTCGAACGTGCCGGCGCCGCGGTAACCGATGCGCAGGCAGGCTTCCACGCAGACCTTGCCGATTTCGGCGCGCTGCGCCTCGGTGATGCCGGGCGCGGGCGCTTCCTCCACCACCTTCTGGTGGCGGCGCTGCATCGAGCAGTCGCGCTCGCCCAGGTGGATGGCGTTGCCCTGGCCGTCGGCCAGCACCTGGATTTCCACGTGGCGCGGATTCTCCAGGAACTTCTCCATGTACACCTGATCGTTGCCGAACGCCGCCTTGGCCTCCGACTTGGTGGTAGCAATGGCATTACTCAGCGCGGCCTCGGCGTGCACCACGCGCATGCCGCGACCGCCACCGCCGCCGGCCGCCTTGATGATCACCGGATAGCCGATCTCGCGGGCAATCTTGGTGTTGGCGACGATGTCGTCGCCCAGCGGTCCGCCCGAACCGGGCACGCACGGCACGCCGGCGGCCTTCATCGCGCGGATCGCTTCCACCTTGTCGCCCATCAGGCGGATGGTGTCGGCCTTGGGACCGATGAAGACGAAGCCGGACTGCTCCACCCGCTCGGCGAAGTCGGCGTTCTCCGACAGGAAGCCGTAGCCGGGATGGATGGCCTGCGCGTCGGTGACCTCGGCCGCGGCGATGATCGCCGGGATGTTGAGGTAACTCTCCGACGACGGCGCCGGACCGATGCAGACCGACTCGTCGGCCATGGCCACGTGCTTGAGGTTGCGGTCGACCGTGGAATGCACGGCCACCGTGCGGATGCCCAGGGTGTGGCACGCGCGCAGGATGCGCAGCGCGATTTCACCCCGGTTGGCGATGACGACTTTATCGAGCATGGGAAGGCCGGGAATGGGGAATGGAGAATGGGGAATCGTAAAAGGCAGTGCGGTTCATGCGGGCTCCACCTGTGGCTTGCCGATGGCGTTCATGAGGGCGGTGAGCTTGGCGAATATCCGGTCGATGAGTGCTTCCAGTTCCGGCGATGCATCGACAAATCCCAGGCGAACGGCGATTTGCTGTTGCGTATCCAGTTCCGACAACGAACCTCGTGCGATCGAAAGAAACCTCAGATATTCGGCCGTCGAACGGCGGGCGGCACCCTCGGCGATGTTGGAAGGAATGCTGACGGCCGAACGCCGGAGCTGCGCGGTCAGGCCGAAGCGTTCCGAATCGGGAAAGGCGGCGGACAACTGGTAGGCCATCTCCACCAGATCCATCGAGTCCCGCCACACTTCCAGCCGCTCGTGCGGCCGCTTGGACGATTCCCGATTCTCCATTCCCGATTCCCGTTGATCAGCCGATCACGAACAACGGCTGATCGAATTCCACCGGCTGGCCGTTCTCGGCCAGGATGGCCTGGACGGTGCCGGAGACGTCGGCTTCGATCGGATTGAACATCTTCATTGCTTCGATGATCGCCAGGGTCTCGCCGGCCTTGACGGTCTGGCCGATGCTGACGAACGCCGGCTTGTCCGGCGAGGCCGAGGCGTAGAAGGTGCCGACCATCGGCGCGCGCATCACGTGGCCTTCGGGCAGGTTGCCGCCGGCCTTGGCGGCGCCGCCGGTGGAGGCTTCGGTGGGCGAGCTCATCGGCATCGGCGCGGCCGGGCGGGCCTCGACCGGGGCGTACACCGGCGCCGGCGCGGCGGCGACCAGGCCGCCCTTGGGTACGCGCGCCAGGCGCACGGATTCCTCGCCTTCCTTGATTTCGATTTCGGCGAGGTTCGACTCTTCCAGCAGGTCGATCAGTTTCTTGATTTTGCGGAGATCCATAGGGGCCTCTTGGTTGAGCGGGTTCCCAGGCGGGGAACGAAAAGGAAAAGGTCGGAGAGGGTCAGCCGGACAATCGCGCCAGCGCGGCATCCAGCGCGTAGCGGTAACTGTCGGCGCCGAACCCGCAGACCACGCCGACCGCCAGATCGCTGAAATAGCTGTGGTGGCGGAACGGCTCGCGGCGGTGCGGGTTGGACAGGTGGATTTCGATGAAGGGCAGGGCCGCCGCCGCCAGCGCGTCGCGCAGGGCGACCGAGGTGTGGGTGAAGGCGGCCGGGTTGATCAGGACGAAGGCGGTACCATCCGTGCGGGCCGCCTGGACCCGGTCCACCAGCAGATGCTCGGCATTGGACTGGAAACTGGACAGCTCATGGCCCGCCGCCTGCGCCTGCGCCAGCAGGGCGGCGTCGATGTCCGCCAGCGTGGCATGGCCGTACACCTCCGGCTCGCGGGTGCCGAGCAGGTTGAGGTTGGGACCATGCAGGACCAGCAGTTTAGCCATGGGCGCTCCGACGGGAGGGCGGCAGTCTGCGCGAAGCCGGCGATCCTGTCCAGATCGCCGAAGTTGTTGGCGTTTTAAACGGATGTTTGAATTTTGCCGCATTAGTAAAGGCAAACGGGGCAAAATCCCCGGTGTTCCCCGTTCCGAGCCCGACCGCCCCGTTGCCTGGAGGCAAGGACAGCGGTGTCTCATATTGGATTGAGATGGACGTGGCCGATGGAAGTCCGGCCAATCCCGTCTCTTTTCCCGGCGTTTACAGGACATTCGCGAACCAATGAGATCTCCCGACCTCGACCACTTCGCGGCACAGGGCTGCCTGCGCCTGGAGGGATTCCATCCGCGGACCCGGCTGGCGGCGCTCAAGCGGGCACTGGATCTCGAGTTGAAGCGCGTGCACGCGGGACGCGGCGTATCAGCGTCGCTGCGGGCCCTGCCGGTCTTCCAGCAGATCGGCCGGTTGTCCGCGCTGGTGAAGCTGCCGGGCCTGCACGAAACACTGGCGACACCGGAGCTGAGGCAGGCGGTCGCGCACCTCGGTGGACGCACGCCGTCCGGCGTCCAGGACACGCAATTGTTGCTGTCGCCCGTGAAGCAGGGGACCTGGACACTGCAAGGCCTGAACTGGCACGTGGATGTGGGGGCGGATGCGGACGGCCCGATCCCCGGCATCCAGGCGTTCTTCCTCATCGATGACGTGGCCCCCCACGGGGGAGCGACGCTGGCGCTGGCCGGATCCCATCGGCTCGGCGCCGATGCGATGCCGGCGTTGAGGCGAGTGCTCAGGACGTCGACGGATCTGGAGCGGGACCTTGCCGGTCTTGGCATCCGGCTCGTGGAAATGTCGGGGCGCGCCGGCGACGTGTTCCTGATGGACCTGCGCACGCTGCACACGCCATCGGTCAACACGACGGCACAGGTACGCATGATGGCGACCACGCGCTACTTCATGGGCGAGTGATGAAATCGTACAGCGCATAGTTATCCCAACAACGATGACAGCGGACGCTGGATGGCGTTCGTGTGGCGAATGGCAATGGATCCACTCGGGGAAGTGTCTGCGTGAGATGTTTGTTTCTCACCGAATGACGGTGGATGGCATATCTCGTCATCTGCATAACATTGAACGCCAAAGCATTGAACGCGTTCGATGGCGAAGGCAGACTCGTCGCCGGAGCTCCAAAACTCCTTCGTAACGTAAAGCCACCGAAGAATTTTGGAGTACTACCGATGAGTTCAGAGTCTGCTACGCCCGCTTTGCCCCGCACCGGCTATTTCTTTTCCGAAGCGGCCATCTACGAACTGAAACAACTGCGTAACCAGCTCAACCTGATGGGCTGCCTCAGCGCCGCCTGCGGTGGCGACGAACATAACGAACCCACCATGGCCATCCACCGCTGGTACGCCAGCTTTGAAAACATGGAACGCCAGGTCGATCGCATCATGAGCCAGTCCGAGTGGATCTCGGTTGCTCCGGTCCAGCCGGGCGGTGGCCCCGAGCGGAAGCTGCTGAAACGCAAGCGCGCGATGCGTTGATGTGGGTGTGCGGCATGCCGGGGAAGATGGGCTTTCCCCGCGTGCCGTCATGTGTGCAGCCAGCGGTGATGCGCGCGCCTCGCACATCATCCGCTTCGGTCCGGATTTAAACCCTGCCACCTCTTCGTGCATCGCACTGTCCGGGAATACAACCGAGGACGGATGGATGCGCAAGACGATGATGCTGATGGCTTGCCTGGCGGGCGGTGCGCCTTTACTGGCCCATGCCCAGAACCTGACCACGCTGGATGACGACATGGTCGGGCCGCGCACGCAGATGCTGGTGCTGGGGTCGGTCCACCTGCGCGAGCAGAAGGATTTCAAGGTGGAGGCGCTGGCGCCGCTGCTGGACAAGTTGGCCGCGTTCAAGCCGCAGGTCATCACCATCGAGGCGATTGGCGGTGAGCAGTGCGATCTGGCCGCGCGCCATCCCACCGTCTACGGCGAGGACTACTGCCGGAGCACGGACAAGGCCAAGGCGGCCACGGGCCTGGATATTCCCGCCGCGATTGCCGGGGTGAACAAGGCGCTGGCCGCGTGGCCGGCGAATCCGGCGCCCGCGCAGCGCCGGCATCTGGCCGCGCTGTTCCTGGCCGCCAGCGACCCGGCGTCGGCCTACGTGCAATGGCTGCGGCTGCCGGCGGGCGAGCGCCGCGTCGGCGACGGTCTGGACGAGGTGCTGGTGCAGGCGTTGCGGGAACTGGAAACGCGCAACAACGAGAGCTTCCAGATCGGCGCGCGGCTGGCGGCCACGCTGGGCCTGGAGCGTGTGCATCCGATTGACGATCACACCGGCGACAGCCATCAGATCGCGGACACCAAGGCATTTGGCGAAGCGGTGATGGCGGCATGGAAGACCGATCGCACGAAACTGGAGCAGGCCATCGCCGAGCAGGATCGCCTGCTCAAGGCGCCGGACCTGCTGCCGCTGTATCGCTACATCAACCAGCCCGAAGTGTCGTGGATTTATGCCGAGAACAATCTGCGCGGCCCGCTGCGTGCGCAGTCGCCGCAGCACTACCCGCAGATCTGGGTCAACGGCTGGGAAATCCGCAACCTGCGCATGGTCGGCAACATTCTGGAGACGGTGCGTGATCGGCCGGGGCAGCGTGTGCTGAACATTGTCGGTGCGTCGCACAAACCCTGGTTCGATCAGTGGCTGGGGCAGATGCCTGGGGTGAGCGTCGTGGATGTGCAGGCGGTGTTGAAGTAGAGGGTGAGTGGGCGGTGGGGGATTTGCGTGGTGCTGGAAGTAAAGAGCAAATCCCCCTCAATCCCCCTTTTGCAAAGGGGGAGGCAGAAGCTTGCGCGGTTTTTCAGTTTCACTAGCCCCCTTTGAAAAAGGGGGCGGGCACCCGCGCTAGCGGGTGACGGGGGATTTGCGCGGTGCTGGAAAGAAAAAGCAAATCCCCCTCAATCCCCTTTTGCAAAGGGGGAGGCAGAAGCTTGCGCTGTTTCAGGTTCATTAGCCCCCTTTGAAAAAGGGGGCGGGCACCCGCGTAGCGGGTGACGGGGGATTTGCGCGGTGCTGGAAAGAAAAAGCAAATCCCCCTCAATCCCCTTTTAAAAAGGGGGAGGCAGAGCTCAATGCTTGCCCGCCCAGCCGGTGATCTCGCCTTCCACGAACGGCCCGATCTTCTGTTTGAGGATGCGCCCATCCGCGCCCACCAGCACGGTGTAGGGCAGCACGCCCTTGGCGTTGCCCAGCCAGACGCTGCTGTCGGCCGGGCCGGGCGTGTCCAGCAGGATCGGGTACTGCACCGGCACCTTGGCGAGGAAATCGTTCACGCCTTCCACGGTGTCCAGCGCCAGGCCGATCACCTGCACGCCGTCGGCGCCCTGTTCGCGGGCGAAGCGGTCCAGTTCCGGCATTTCCTTGATGCACGGGCCGCACCAGCTGGCCCATACGTTGATCAGCAGCGGACGGCCGCGATAGCTCGCCAGGTCCACAGTCTTTCCGTCGGGGCCGGGCAGGGCGATCTTCGGCATCGGATCGCCCACCTTGGCGGGGGTCACGCCGGGCGGCGGCTTGGGCGCGGTCGCGTTGACGACGGTCTGCAACGCCTGCTGTCCCGGTTCGGTGCGCCACAGCCAGCCGCTGTCGAAGGCGTGGCTGGCCAGCAGGCCGAGCGCGCCGGCGGCCACCGCCACCCATAGCACGCGTGCGGTCGTGAGCTTCATCGCGCGGCCCTCGCCAGCGCGTCCTCGATCATGGACTGGGTCAGCACGGTCGGCAGCACTTCACCTTCGCCGCCGTTGCGCGGATACACCACGTACAGCGGCACGCCGACCGCGCCGTGCTGTTCCAGGTAGGCGGTGATGGTGGCATCGACATTGGTCCAGTCGCCGCGCATCAGCACGCCGTTGGCGTCGGCCAGCGCCTTGCGGAAGGGTTCGCGATCCAGCACGGTCTTCTCGTTGGCCTTGCAGGTCACGCACCAGTCGGCGGTGATGTCGACGAACACCACCTTGCCCTCGGCGCGCAGCGCGGCCAATCGCTCCGGCGAAAAGGCGACGCTGTGCTGCGTCTCGGCGGGCGCGGCACGTTCCGGCGGCGGCAGGCGATGCGCCATCACCAGCGGCACGATGGCCGAGGCCAGCACCAGCACCGCCAGCACGCGCTGCACCGGCGCGGCGCGCCAGCGCAGACGTTGCAGCCACCACGCGGCGACCGCCAGCAACACCAGTCCGACCAGCACCAGCGCGACCGCGTCGATGCCGCGCTGGCGGCCGAGCACCCACAGCAGCCACACCGCGGTCAGGTACATCGGGAAGGCCAGCGCCTTCTTCAGCGTTTCCATCCACGCGCCCGGGCGCGGCAGGCGGTTGGCCAGCGCCGGCACGAAGCCGATCAGCAGGAACGGCAGCGCCAGGCCGACGCCCAGCATCAGGAACACCAGCAACGCCAGCGGCACCGGCGCGGCGAACGCGAACGCCAGCGCCGCGCCCATGAACGGCGCGGTGCACGGGCTCGCCACCACCACCGCGAGCACGCCGGTGAAGAAATCACCGGCCGGACCGTGTCGGCGGGCCAGCCCATCGCCGGCGCCGGCCAGGCCATAACCCACGGCGAACACGCCCGACAGGCTCAGGCCGACCGCGAACACCACGTACACCAGCACGCCGATCACCAGCGGTTGCTGCAACTGGAAGCCCCAGCCCAGCGCCTGACCGGCCGCGCGCAGCGCGATGGCCGCGCCGCCCACCGCCAGGAAACTCAGCAGCACGCCGGCGGTGTACCAGAGCGCGCGCGCCTTCGGCCGATCGCCGCTGGCTAGCGACAGCGCCTTCAGCGACAGCACTGGCAGCACGCACGGCATCAGGTTGAGGATCAGGCCACCGCCCAGCGCCAGCAGCAGCGCCAGCCACAGGCTGGTCGGCGTGCCGGAGGCGCGACGCAGCGCGTCTTCCGGCGGCCGCGTGCGTGGCACCTCGGTGGTGGTAGCGCCGGCGGAAGCGGCCGTGTCGGAGGCGGCGGGTGTTTCGGTAGTGGATGCGTCCGTGCCGGCGGTATCCGCGACCGCCGCGCCATTCGCCGCGGGCAGCGCTGCCTGCGCTTCGGAGGCAGCGGCTTCGGCCGGCGGGGTCACCTTGCCGGCCGGAATCGACAGCGCGATCCGGCGGGTCATCGGCGGATAGCAGATGCCGCCGGTCTGGCAGCCCTGGAAGGTCACCCGCAGGGTGGCTTTGGCGGCGTTGGCGTGATCGCGCTTCAGCGGCACCGGGACTTCGGCCTGATCGAAGTAGACGATGACATCGCCGAAGTGTTCGTCGTGATAGGCCTGACCCTTGGGCCAGCGCGGCTTCTGCAGGCCGATGCCGGACGCGCCTTCTAGCGCCATCGAGGTGCGGTCGCGATAGACGTAGTAGCCGCGCGCCGGGGTGAAGCGCAGCAGCAACTGGTTGCCGTCGAAGGCGATGGCTTCCACCGCGAAGGCGCGATCCTGCGGCAGCGGCGCGGCATCGACCGCGCCCTTGCCGCCACCCAGCAGCGACGAGCCGCCTCCGGTCAACGAACCCAGCGGCACGAAGCCGCCGGCATCGTTCGCCGCCGCCGCGGGCGCGCCGCCGGGCAGGTTCACGGTGAGGTTGCGGACCTGCGGCGGATAGCAGATGCCGGCGTCGGCGCAGCCCTGATACTTGATCTTGAGGGTGACCGTATCGGCGTCCGCGCCCGCCTGGCCGGGCAGCACCGCGGTCAGGCTGCCGCGATAGGTTTCCACGTCGCCGAAGAACTCGTCGCGGTAGGCCTTGCCCTTGGGCAGTTGCAGCGGCTTGGCGGTGAAACCGCCGGCGCTCACCTCGACCCCGGTGCGATGCCGGTACAGGTAGTAGCCGTCGGCAATCTTCCAGTTGACCTCGATGCGGTCGCGGCTGGGCGCGGTCACGCTGGGGACGAACACTTCGTCGACCGGAGGCAGGTCCTGCGGGCGGATCTGGGCCTGCGCGGCGCAGGCGAAGGACAGCAGGCCCAGGGCCAGCAGGCGGGACAACCACGTCATCGGTCAGGATTCCTCTCGGGGCTCGCTCGTCTCCGCCGTCACCCAGGCCAGGTAGGCGGGCAGGCCGGCGGCGGCTTGGACCGCCAGCAGCTCGGGGAGTTCGTAGGGATGAAGCTCGGCCAGCCGGGCCGCCAGCGCCGGCAGGCGCACGGCGGTGGTCTTGATGATCAGCTGGACCTCGTCGGTGGTCTCCACCGCATCCCGCCAGCGGTAGACCGAGGTCATCCCGGGCAGGAGGTTCACGCACGCCGCCAGCCGCTCTTCCACCAGCGTCCCGGCCAGGCGGCGGGCGCTGTGGGCATCGGGGCAGGTGCAGAAGGCGATCAGGACGGACATGACCTGGCGATTATCGCAGCGTGGGCGCCGGTTCAGGGCGCCGGAAAAGGTTGGAGTCGGGACCGGATCCAGTCGGCCAGTTGGGTCTCGTTCAAATCGCCAGCCGCCAGCGCCATCGTCATCAGGTAGCGATCCATCGGCGGAGCGACGAGGTCCTGGCCGTTGAGCCGCAGGAACAGCAGCAGGGCAATCAGCGCCGTGCGCTTGTTGCCGTCGACGAAGGGATGGTTGCGCGCGATGCCGTGGGCGTAGGCCGCCGCCAGCGTTGCCAGATCCACCCCGTCGCCGCAGGCGAATACCTGCTGCGGACGCGCCAGCGCGCTGCGCAGCAGGTGCGGGTCGCGGACGCCGGACGGGCCGCCGTGTTCGGCCAACTGCTGCAGGTGGGCGGCTTCCATCACCGACGCCAGCAACCAGACCGGTTCGCGCATGGCTACTCGGCCAGCTTGCGCAGGACGTCGCGGTTCTCGCGCATGATCTGCTCGGCCGCATCCATCTGCCGCGCGAACTCGGGATCGAACGGAGTCAGGCGGTAACCGTCCGGCGCCTCGGTCAGATAGAGGGTGTCGCCTTCGGCCACTTTCAGCCGCGACAGCACGTCCCGGGGCAGGACCAGGCCAACGGAATTGCCGATGCGGTTGAGCTTGAGCGTTTTCATGGACGTAATTACAGACGTAATACGGCGGAAGATCAAATTTCGGTTCCGGCCCTTGAAAGGCTCGGCCCGGGCCCCATCTCAGCGCAATCCCGGTTCGCCGGGGTTTGCTTGCCCGCGTTGCTGGCACTCTCGGGTACCGAGTGCTAACATCGCCAACCTTTCCCTGTCCAATCAATCACTTAAAGAGGATTGAAATGAGCAATATCAAGCCGCTGTACGACCGCGTGGTCATCAAGCGTATGGAAGAAGAGAAGCTGTCCGCGGGCGGCATCGTGATTCCGGACTCGGCCACCGAGAAGCCGATCAAGGGTGAAGTCGTCGCCGTCGGCGAAGGCAAGGTCCTGGACAACGGCAACGTGCGCGCCCCGAAGGTGAAGGTCGGCGACAAGGTCCTGTTCGGCAAGTACAGCGGCACCGAAGTGAAGCTGGACGGCACCGACTACCTGGTCGTGAAGGAAGACGACATCTTCGCCGTTCTGGGCTGAGCCCAGAACGCGGGAATCGGGAATGGGGAATAGGGAATCGAAAGTGCCGGCGAATGCCTTGCGCTCGATTTCATCCCCACCGGTTCTCCGCTCCTGCTTTTGACGATTCTCCATTCCCGATTCCCCATTCCCGGAGTTAATACCCATGGCTGCAAAGGACATCCGTTTCGGTGAAGACGCTCGTTCGCGCATGGTGCGCGGCGTCAACGTGCTCGCCAACGCCGTCAAGGCCACCCTCGGCCCGAAGGGCCGCAACGTCGTGCTCGAGAAGAGCTTCGGCGCCCCGACCATCACCAAGGACGGCGTTTCCGTCGCCAAGGAAATCGAACTGGCCGACAAGTTCGAGAACATGGGCGCGCAGATGGTCAAGGAAGTCGCTTCCAAGACCTCCGACAACGCCGGTGACGGCACCACCACCGCCACCGTGCTGGCGCAGGCGCTGATCCGCGAAGGTTCCAAGGCGGTCGCCGCCGGCATGAACCCGATGGATCTGAAGCGCGGCATCGACAAGGCCGTGATCGCGGCCGTGGCCGAGCTGAAGAAGATCAGCAAGCCCACCGCCGACGACAAGGCCATCGCCCAGGTCGGCACCATCTCCGCCAACTCCGACGAGTCGATCGGCAACATCATCGCCGACGCGATGAAGAAGGTCGGCAAGGAAGGCGTGATCACCGTCGAGGAAGGCTCGGGCCTGGACAACGAGCTGGACGTCGTCGAAGGCATGCAGTTCGACCGCGGCTACCTGTCGCCGTACTTCGTCAACAACCAGCAGTCGATGACCGCCGACCTGGATGACCCGTTCATCCTGCTGCACGACAAGAAGATCTCCAACGTGCGTGACCTGCTGCCCGTGCTGGAAGGCGTGGCCAAGGCCGGCAAGCCGCTGCTGATCGTCGCCGAGGAAGTGGAAGGCGAAGCGCTGGCGACCCTGGTCGTCAACACCATCCGCGGCATCGTCAAGGTCGTGGCCGTGAAGGCCCCGGGCTTCGGCGACCGTCGCAAGGCGATGCTGGAAGACATGGCCGTGCTGACCGGCGGCACCGTGATCTCCGAGGAAGTGGGCCTGTCGCTGGAGAAGGCCACCATCAAGGATCTGGGCCGCGCCAAGAAGGTGCAGGTCTCGAAGGAAAACAGCACCATCATCGACGGCGCCGGCGACACCTCCGCCATCGAAGCGCGCATCAAGCAGATCAAGGCGCAGATCGAAGAGACCTCTTCGGACTACGACCGCGAGAAGCTGCAGGAGCGCGTGGCCAAGCTGGCCGGCGGCGTGGCCGTCATCAAGGTCGGTGCCGCCACCGAAGTCGAGATGAAGGAAAAGAAGGCGCGCGTTGAAGACGCCCTGCACGCCACCCGTGCGGCCGTCGAGGAAGGCGTGGTCCCGGGCGGCGGCGTCGCCCTGATCCGTGCCAAGGCCGCCATCGAAGGCCTGAAGGGCATCAACGAAGACCAGACCCACGGCATCCAGATCGCCCTGCGCGCGATGGAAGCCCCGCTGCGCGAAATCGTCACCAACGCCGGCGAAGAGCCCTCCGTGATCGTCAACAAGGTCAAGGACGGTTCGGGCAACTTCGGCTACAACGCCGCCAACGGCGAGTTCGGCGACATGGTCGAGTTCGGCATCCTGGATCCGACCAAGGTCACCCGCACCGCGCTGCAGAACGCCGCGTCCATCGCGGGCCTGATGATCACCACCGAAGCGATGGTGGCCGAGGCTCCGAAGAAGGACGAGCCGGCGATGCCGCCGGGCGGTGGCATGGGCGGCATGGGCGGCATGGATTTCTGATCCGGCCCTCCAGGCAAACCCGCAAGACGAAAAACCCCGCCGCAAGGCGGGGTTTTTCTTTGGGCCTGGCAACCTCCTCTCCTGCGGGAGCGACGTCAGTCGCGAGCTTTTGCCATTGGCGCCTCTGCCCTTCCCGAATGATGAACGGAAGGCTCGCGACTGACGTCGCTCCCACAAGGAGATGGCGGGTGCTTGACCGAAGCGATGGTGGCCGAGGCTCCGAAGAAGGACGAGCCGGCGATGCCGCCGGGCGGTGGCATGGGCGGCATGGATTTCTGATCCGGCTTTCCAGGCAGTACCGCGACACCGGAAAACCCCGCCGCAAGGCGGGGTTTTTCTTTGGTGCGGATCTCCCCTTTTCTTTTCCTGTGGGAGCGACGTCAGTCGCGAGCTTTTGCCCCCTGGGCCCGTGTCCTTCCCGAATGATGAACGGAAGGCTCGCGACTGACGTCGCTCCCACAAGGGGAGGGCGGGTGCTTGCAAATGAAACATTTTGCATCGCGGCAAAGCTGTGTTATCAATGCACTCCAATGAACGCAGCCCGCGCCAGCTTTTACTTTTGGTACTACTTTCCGATGCCGCTGGCGGAGGAAGGACTGCGCTCACCCTGAAGAAACATTCAGACGCATTCCCGAAAGCCGCCAGCGAACCTGGCGGCTTTTTTGCTTCCAGGGCTGGCGACATCGCACACAGACAACGAACTGGAGATTTCCCGATGGCGCCCCACACCGACGATCTGCGCATCCGCAAGCTGGAACCGCTCACGCCTCCGGCCGAGGTCATCGCGGAACTGCCCTGCGACGAGGCCGTGTCCGAAACCGTCAGCCGCAGCCGCGAAGCGCTGCACGCGATCCTGCATGGCCGCGACGATCGCCTGGCGGTGGTGATCGGCCCATGTTCCATCCACGACCCGATCGCCGCGATGGAATACGCGCAGCGCCTGCGCCCGCTGCGCGATGCGCTGGGCGGCGAACTGGAAATCGTCATGCGCGTGTATTTCGAGAAACCGCGCACCACGGTCGGCTGGAAGGGCCTGATCAACGATCCCGGCCTGGATGGCAGCTTCCGCATCAACGAGGGCCTGCGGCTGGCGCGCGGCCTGCTCCGCAACATCAACCGCCTGGGCCTGCCGGCCGGTTGCGAATACCTGGACACCACCTCGCCGCAGTACATCGCCGATCTGGTCGCCTGGGGCGCCATCGGCGCGCGCACCACCGAGAGCCAGATCCATCGTGAACTCGCCTCGGGCCTGTCGTGTCCGGTCGGCTTCAAGAACGGCACCGACGGCAACGTGAAGATCGCCGCCGACGCGGTCAACGCGGCTTCGCATCCGCATCATTTCCTGGCCGTCACCAAGGAAGGCCGCTCGGCCATCGCCGCCACCACCGGCAACCCGGACTGCCACGTGATCCTGCGCGGTGGCAAGGCGCCGAACTACGACGCCGACAGCGTGGAGGCGGCCAGCCAGGTATTGGCGAAGGCGGGCCTGGCGCCGCGCCTGATGATCGACGCCAGCCACGCCAACAGCCTGAAGGATCCGGAAAACCAGCCGCGCGTGATCGAGGACATCGCCGCGCAGATCGAGGCCGGCGAGACCCGCATCATCGGCGCGATGATCGAAAGCCACCTGGTCGCCGGCCGCCAGGATCTGGTGCCGGGCCAGCCGCTGGCCTACGGACAGAGCATCACCGACGGCTGCATCGGCTGGGACGCGTCGGTGGCCGTGCTGGAACGCCTGGCCACCGCCGTGCGCCGTCGCCGCGAGCGCAACGTGTCGCAGGCGGCCTAGTCCGCATCGTGGAGGGCCGCAGGAGCGGCCCGGGCGCGACGGCGATCCGTTCCCCTCTCTCCGGATCGTCGGCGCAATCCCGGGGCCGCTCCTGCGCGGAGCGCCATTCCCCAAGGCAGAAACGCCGGACTCAAGGTAGGAGCGCCGTCCCGGCGCGAGCTGTTTGCTTCAGGACGTCCTGATCTCGAAGCATCCTCGATCCGGGCACCCCGCGAAGAGCTCGCGGCCGGAGGCCGCTCCTACCGGAGGTGCGGATTCCGGATTCAGGTGTTCGTTGACGCGCCCGCGTCTGGAGAAGCCTGCGCCGCCGTGCAACGCGCTCAATGCGTTTCGCCGCGATAGACGAACTTCGGTACGTCCCAGTTGTAGCGGATCGCCAGCAGTCGCAGCAGGAAGCCGCCGCCCAGGCAGCCCAGGGTGGCGGTGGACTCATTCACGCCCGCGTGCAGCAGGAGCAGATACGCCGCGCCGGTCAGCAGCGAGACGCTGGCATACAGTTCCTTCTGGAATACCAGCGGAATCTCGTTGCACAGCACATCGCGCAGCACGCCGCCGAAGGTGCCGGTGAGCATGCCGGCGATCACCACGATGGCCGGCGCGTGCCCGGCCTCGCGCGCGATCGCGCAGCCGATCAGGGTGAAGGCGACCAGGCCCAGCGCATCCAGCCACAGGAACGCCTGGCGAAGATGATGCATCCAGCGGGCGACGAAGGTGGCGACGATGGCCGCGCCGATGGTGTAGCCCAGGTATTCCGGATGCTTCACCCAGCCCAGCGGGTAGTGGCCGAGCACGATGTCGCGCAGCGAGCCGCCGCCGAGCGCGGTGACCGAGGCGATGATGACGACACCGAACAGATCCATCCGCCGACGGCCGGCGGATAGCGCGCCGGTCATGGCTTCGGCGGTGATGGCGACGAGGTAGATCAGGGACAGCAGCATGGGGAAGGTTCCGGCGGGAGGTGGCCGGAACCGGCGGGAATTGCGCGCACGCGGTCCACGCGCGGAGGGCGCGTGGGACGGAACACTCAATTCATGACCGGAATCCGGTGCCGCTCCCGCTGTCCTTTTGCCTGAGAGTTCGGCGGCGTGGGCCGCTTGCCCCTTCGGCGGGTCATCGAAGACCTCTCTCCAGATCGGCGTGGGTGGATGCAGTGGATGGTTGCGTCCAGCAACCGGGCCTGAGCGATTATGGGAGCCTGCGCCTTCGGCGGGAGCCGTGCGGCTCCGCTCTCCTGCATCCGGCGCGCACTTTAGCAGAGACCGATGTGAAAATACCGGCTCCACTGGCCTGCCTGTCCCCATGATCGCCTACGCGCTGCGCTCCGAAACCCCCGCCGACCTGACCGCCATCCGCGCCCTGATCACGGAAGCCTTCGCCGGCGCCGAACACAGCAGCGGCACCGAGGCGGCGATCGTCGACGCGTTGCGCGCGCGCGACGAGCTGACCCTGTCGCTGCTGGCGGAACAGGATGGGCGGGTGATCGGCCACGTCGCGTTTTCGCCGGTGGCCATCGGCAACGGCGCGGCCGGCTGGTACGGGCTGGGGCCGGTGGCGGTGGCGCCGGACTGCCAGGGCGCCGGTATCGGCGCCGCGCTGATCGAAGCCGGCCTGGCCCGGTTGCGCCAGGCCGGCGCGGGCGGCTGCGTGGTGCTGGGCGATCCCGGGTATTACGCGCGTTTCGGTTTCGCGAACGAGGCCGAGCTGCGTTACGAGGGCACACCGGCCGAATACTTCATGGCGTTGACCCTGGATGGCAGCCGGCCGCAGGGGGCGGTGGCGTACAGCGTGGCGTTCGAGGCGACGGAAACCACG
Organism: Pseudoxanthomonas sp. 22568; assembly: GCF_052044485.1. Taxonomy (NCBI): domain Bacteria; kingdom Pseudomonadati; phylum Pseudomonadota; class Gammaproteobacteria; order Lysobacterales; family Lysobacteraceae; genus Pseudoxanthomonas; species Pseudoxanthomonas sp. 22568. The sequence continues at coordinate 98,281 of NZ_JBQENC010000012.1, read as the reverse complement.
CGGGACTGACATTGGCTTTGCCTCCCCCTTCGGAGAAGGGGGATTGAGGGGGATTTGTTCTTGGCGCCAACAGCAAATCCCCCGTCACCTGCTGCGCAGGTGCCCGCCCCCTTTTGCAAAGGGGGCTATCGATGTGGCGCCTTTGCTTATGCCTCCCCCTTCGAAGAAGGGGGACTGAGGGGGATTTGCTCTTGGCGCCAAAAGCAAATCCCCCGTCACCTGCTGTGCAGGTGCCCGCCCCCTTTTGCAAAGGGGGCTATCGATGCTGCGACTTCTGCTTTTACCTCCCCCTTCGGAGAAGGGGGACGGAGGGGGATTGATCAGCCATGCAGCTGTTGAAACGCGCTTGCTCTTTCAGGCCTTCATGCTGCCCGTGTCCAGCCACCGCTGGTGCCACGACAGTGCCTCGGGCAACAGGTGCGGGGTGTGGCGGCCATAGCTGGCATGCAGGGCGCGTTCGAAATAGTCGGTCAGCGCGTCGCGGTAGTCCGGATGCGCGCACTGCGCAATCAGCACGCGCGCGCGTTGCTTGGGCGAGAGGCCGCGCAGATCCGCAAGCCCCTGTTCGGTGACGATGATCGAGACGTCGTGTTCGGTGTGGTCCACGTGGCTGACCATCGGCACCAGCGAGGAGATGCTGCCGCCCTTGGCGGTGCTGGGGCTGAGGAAGATCGAAAGGTAGCCGTTGCGGGCGAAGTCGCCGGAGCCACCGATGCCGTTCTGGATGCGCGAGCCCATGATGTGGGTCGAATTGACGTTGCCGTACAGGTCCGCTTCCACCATCCCGTTCATGCAGATGCAGCCGAGCCGGCGCACCAGTTCCGGATGGTTGGAGATTTCCTGCGTGCGCATGACGATGCGTTCGCGGTAGAAACCGATGTTCTGCTTGAACACCTCGTTGGCTTCCGGGCTCAGCGCGAAGCCGGTGCACGAGGCGCTGCGCAGCACGCCGTCGCGCAGCATGTCCAGCATGCCGTCCTGGATGACCTCGGTGAACGCGGTCAGGTCGCGGAAGCCGCTGGCGCTCAGGCCGGCCAGCACCGCGTTGGGGATGTTGCCCACGCCCGATTGCAGTGGCAGCAGATTGGGCGGCAGCCGGCCCTTTTTCACTTCGTGCTGCAGGAATTCGATCAGGTGCGCGGCGATCCGTTCGCTGGTCGCATCGGCCGGATTGAACGGGCTGTTGCGATCCGGGCCGTGGGTGCGCACCACCGCGACAATCTTGTCCGGGTCGCAGCGCAGCGCGGTGTCGCCGATGCGATCGTCCGGATGGATCAACGGAATCGGCTTGCGGTGCGGCGGCAGCGCGGTGCCGTAGTAGATGTCGTGCATGCCGTCCAGGCCTTCGGGCTGCCAGTCGTTGACCTCGACGATCACCTTGCGCGCCAGATCCAGCCAGGTCTTGTTGTTGCCCACCGAGGTGGACGGCACCAGCGCGCCGTCCTCACGGATCGCCGACACTTCCACCACCGCGGTATCGACCTCGCCGTAGAAGCCGAACCAGGTGTGCTGGGCGACGTGGCTAAGGTGGGTGTCGAGGTATTCCAGGGTGCCGGCGTTGATGCGCTGGCGGGTGTCCGGATCGCTCTGGAACGGCAAACGCAGGGCGATGCCGTCGACCTTGGCCAGCGCGCCGTCCAGTTCCGGCGCGGTGGACGCGCCGGTGAGCAGGCGGATCTGGAAGCCCTGGCCCTGCGCGTGGCAACGGTCGATCCGCGCCGCCAGTGCCAGCGGCACTTCCTTCGGATAGCCCGAGCCGGTGAATCCGCTCATGGCCACGGTCTCGCCGGGCTGGATGTGCGCGGCGGCTTCTTCGGCGGAAACGGCGAGCGCGCGCAGGCGCGGATGGCGGATACGGTCGCTGGACATGCGGGGGAGCGGAACCAGAAAGCGGAAAGCGCGCATTATCGCCCGCGGGCCCGGCCCGGGGGCCAAGACGATCGGGGAATACACCGCATGCGATGTTTCGTGTCCCGTGGTTCGGGCATGCTGTGCGCATGAACAGGACGTCGATTTCCGGGCTCGCCCCCCGCTGGAGCAGCACACGCCGCTGGCTGCTGCGCGCGGCCTTGGCCCTGCTGGCGCTGTACGCGCTGTACCTGGCCGCGGCCAATCTGTGGATCAACACCGCTTTGGGCGAGCGCACGCTCAACCGCAAGCCGGAGAAATTCCAGATGCATTGGGCCGGCGGTCACAGCTGGTGGCCCGGACGGGTCAGCCTGCGCGAGGTGAAACTGCAGGGCCAGGTGCGGCGCATCGCCTGGCAGGCGCAGGCCAGCGCGGTGCAGGGCGAGATTGCGTTGTGGCCGCTGCTGCGACGGGAACTGCACGTGCCGTGGGTACAGGCCGACGGCGTGAGCGGCGGCGTCCATCGCGCCGAACGCGAACTGCCGGTGCCGCCGCCACGCGACGGCGGGTGGGTGTTGCGCTTCGATCGCATCGCCAGTGACAGCCTGACCCGCGGCGAGTTCGACGGCCTGCGCCTGGACGGTGAAGGCAGCGCGCAGGTCGGTTTCGTCAAGCAACTGCGTGGCGGGCCAATGGAATTGCTGCCGTCGCGCGCGGCGTTCCGCAAGGCGCGACTGGTCCGCGATGGCGAGGAGGTGCTACGCGAGGCGGAACTGGAAGCCAACTTTGCGATCGCCAGGCACCGCCGCGAGGAGGCGCCGGGCCTGCGCAAGTTGCTCAAGACCGACGCGCGGCTGAAGCTGCGCGGCATCACCAGCGCCATCGACGTCACTCCGGTGCCGGGCGGCGTCACCCTCGCGCTCGTGCCCGGGCGCGGCCAGGCCAATATCGATCTCGGTTTCTCCAGGGGCGCGCTCACGCCGGGCAGCCACCTGCAATGGAGCATGCCGATCGGCGGCAGCGACGCATCCGGCGTCTCCCGCACCGACGCGCTGGGCATCGCGCTGGCGGTGGATCGCCAGGACATCGCGCTGAAGGTGAAGGCGCCGCCGCTCGCCCAGGGCCGGATGTCGGTGGACGCGGATCTGCGCCTGCGCGGGCGCGAGCTTCCGCTGGGAGATTTCCCCTCGCTGCTGCCGCGCGCGTCCGGGCACGTGGTCGGGCGCTGGCGGTTCTCCTCGCTGCACTGGATCACCAGCCTGTTTCCGCGGACGCCGTGGCTGCAACTGGAAGGCGCGGGGGACGTGGATGCCGACGTGCAGGTGGTGAACGGGCAACTGGCCGCCGGCAGCCGCATCGGCGTGCCGGAGGTGGACGCGGTGGCCGATGTGATGGGCAACCGCATCCGCGGCCGCGCCCACGCCGATATCCGCCTGGACGCCGGTCCCAAGGGCGAACTGGTGCCGCGGCTGCAGGCGGTGATGGAGCAGTTCCATGTCGCCTCGGTGCGCGCACCGCAGCGTCCCTATGTGCAGGGTCGCAACCTGCGCCTGTTCCTCAACGCCGATGGCCCCTTGCAGGACCTGCGCAACGCGATGCGCGGGCGGGTGGTGTTCGACAACGCCAACGTGCCGGACCTGCGCGTCTACAACCCGTACCTGCCGCGCCGGCACATGCGCTTCGACGGCGGCGCCGGTTTCCTCAGCGGCGATCTGTCGCTGGATACCGCCGGCGATGTCGGCCACGGCCGCCTGCGCATCACCGGGCGCGGCGCGCGCATGCATCTGGCCGGAATCGATCTGCGTGGCGACGTGGACATCGGCCTGGCCCTGCGCCGCGCGGATCTGCGACGGCGCGCGTTCGTCGCCGACGGCAGCACCGTGCAGTTCCGCAACCTCGGTTTCCGCGAACCCGGCGGCGATGCGCGCAGCGGCTGGTGGGCGAAGCTGCGGCTGGATCGCGCGCGCCTGGACGTGGATCGCCCGCTCAGCGCCGGAGGCAGCGCGGCGGTGCAGATGAAGGACGTGGGTTTCCTGCTGGCGCTGTTCTCGCGCAAGAAGGACTACCCCAAATGGGTCTACCGGCTGGTCGACGCCGGCCAGGCGCAGGCCGATGGCCGGGTGCAGTGGCGCGACGACGTGCTGGTGCTGGACCGGGTGAAGGCGAACAACGACCGTTTCGACCTGCAGGCCCGGCTGCGCCTGCAGGGCCCGCGTCGCAGCGGCCAGCTCTACGCGCGCTGGGGCGTGCTCAGCGCGGGGCTGGAATTGCAGGACAATGCCCGCCGCTGGCATCTGGTGAAGGCGCGGGAGTGGTACCAGGGGCAGCCGGATCTGCTGCGTTGAGGACCGTTTTGCGCAGTTGAACGGTTTGGCCCCTATTCAGGTTTCAGCCGTGTGAATCGTGAAACCGGTTACAGGATCGGCCCGAAAATTGGTCTGGCATCGGTAACATCCAAGCAGAACAAGGCTTTTCGGAAAAACCCCGTTCCCGGCTCAAATGTACTGCCCGGTTTTGTTTTGCAGTGCAGCGTGCAAGCCCCGCAACCGCTCCTTCACGATGGCCCCGCATCCCGACGTGGGGGAGGGAGCAAGCCCGCAACTGGCCTAGCCATTGCGGGCTTTTTTATGCCCGGGATTTGGGATTCGGGATTGGGGATTCGCAACAGCGCGGTGTGGCCGCAATGCTGGATTCCGGTAGGGCGGCTGTCGGTGGGGTGGGGGAGGCGTAGAATTCACGCCATGAACGAGTCCTCCCCGCGCCAGATTCCCCTCCAGGTCGTTTCCACCGCCGCCGCCGCCTCCGCCCCGCTGGAAACGGGCGTCAAGCAGTTGGGCGGCGACAAGATTTCCCGTTCGCCGGTGCAGTTCGCCGACGCGCCGGTGCTGCGCAAGCCGTCGTGGATCCGCGTGCGCATTCCCAGTGACGGTTCGGTGGCGCGGCTGAAGGCCAAGCTGCGCGAGAACCGGCTGGTCACCGTGTGCGAGGAGGCCAGTTGCCCGAACATCCACGAGTGCTTCGGCCACGGCACCGCGACTTTCATGATCCTGGGCGAGGTCTGCACCCGCCGCTGTTCCTTCTGCGACGTCGCCCACGGCCGGCCCAAGCCGCCGGATGCGTCCGAGCCGCTCAGCCTGGCGCATACCGTGGCCGACATGGGCCTGAAGTACGTCGTCGTCACCAGCGTGGATCGCGATGACCTGCGCGACGGCGGCGCCCAGCATTTCGTCGACTGCATCGCGGCCATCCGCGAGCATTCGCCGGGCACCCGCATCGAGATCCTGACCCCGGACTTCCGCGGCAAGGGCCGCATGGACCGGGCGCTGGAAATCCTGGCGGTGAATCCGCCGGACGTGTTCAACCACAACATCGAGACGGTGCCGGACCTGTACCCCAACGTGCGCCCCGGCGCCGACTACCAGTGGTCGCTGACCCTGCTGCAGAAGTTCAAGCAGCAGCATCCGGAGCTGCCGACCAAGTCCGGCATCATGCTGGGCCTGGGCGAGACCATGGAGCAGGTGAAGGCGACGCTGCGCGACCTGCGCGCGCACGACGTGGAGATGGTCACCATCGGCCAGTACCTGCAGCCCACCGCGCACCATCACCCGGTGATGCGCTACTGGACGCCGGAAGAGTTCAAGGAGCTGGAGCTCTACGGCAACGAGCTGGGTTTCAGCCACGTCGCCTCCGGCCCGCTGGTGCGTTCGTCCTACCACGCCGATCGCCAGGCCGCCGAGGCCGCGGCCAGCGTCCGCAACGCCGCTGCCGGCTGAACCGCGGGTTGGCCGACGGACGGCCAGCCGAAACAGGTTCACTTTTCTCTACGGGCCCGGGGTTAGGGTCTCTTTCGGCAGGCCCATCCGCCTGCCGAAAGACAGGGATGACAAGCGCCGCAACTTTGGGCACTGTCTGGCTGTCAGATGTCCCCGCCGTTCTCCTGCAAGGCCTCCGGGCCGCGAGTACCCGATGAAAGTGAAGAAAGTCCCCGCCGTCCTCCTGCTGTCCCTGGCGCTGGCGTCGCCGCTGGCGCTGCTGGCGCGTGGCGATGGCGACAACCGCGTCGCGCTGCCAACCGCGCCCACCGCGGACCAGGCCACCACCTCCAAGCTGGTCTACGGCCTGCTGTCCGACAGCCGCTACGCCTACCGCCCGCGCGCGCTGGATGAAACGTTGTCGGCGGACATCTTCAAGCGCTACCTGGAAGCGCTGGACGGCGGCAAGCAGTTCTTCACCGCCGCCGACGTGGCCAAGTTCGCGCCGTTCAAGGCGCAGATGGGCGAGGCGGTCCGCAGCGGCGAACTGGATCCGGCCTACGACGTCTTCACCATCTACCGCCAGCGCGTGCAGCAGCGCGTGGCCTACGCGCGCTCGCTGCTCAAGCAGGACTTCGACTTCAGCGGCGACCAGCGCTGGGAGTACGACCGCAAGGACGCCCCGTGGGCGGCCAGCACCGAGGAACTGGATGCGCTGTGGAAGAAGTCGGTGATGAACGACTGGCTGCGCCTGAAGCTGGCCGGCAAGAAGCCCGAGGATATCCGCAAGACCCTGGACAAGCGTTACGCCAACCTGCAGCGCACCGTCGACGAGTTCAAGAGCGAGGACGTGTTCCAGGCGTTCCTCAACAGCTACACCGGCGCGATCGACCCGCACACCGATTACTTCACCCCGCGCACCGCCGAGAACTTCAACCAGTCGATGTCGCTGTCGCTGGAAGGCATCGGCGCGGTGCTGCAGCGGCAGGACGATCTGGTGGCGATCCGCGAGATCGTGCCCGGCGGCCCGGCGGATCTGAGCGGCAAGCTCAAGGTCGGCGATCGCATCGTCGCGGTCGGCCAGGGCAAGTCCGGCGCGATGACCGACGTGATCGGCTGGCGCATCGACGACGTCGTCGCCCAAATCCGCGGCAAGAAGGACACCCAGGTCCGGATCGAATACATCCCGGTCGAATCCGGCATCGACGGCAAGCACGCGCAGGTCACCATCACCCGCCAGAAGGTCAAGCTGGAGGAACAGGCGGCCAAGGCCGAGACCATCACCCTGCCGGCCGCCAACGGCGAGCCGCAGCGGCGCATCGGCGTGATCAAGCTGCCGGCGTTCTACCAGGACTTCGAGGGGCGTCGCCGCAATCCCAACGACTTCACCTCGGCCACCCGCGACATCGCCAAGCTGCTGGCCCAGTTCAAGACCCAGGACGTCGACGGCGTGGTCATGGACCTGCGCAACAACGGCGGCGGTTCGCTGGACGAGGCGGTCGAGCTGACCGGCCTGTTCATCGACAAGGGCCCGGTGGTGCAGGTGCGCGAGTCCGGCGGTCGCGTCACCGTCAACAGCGATCGCAAGCCGGGCGTGGCCTGGGACGGTCCGCTGGCGGTACTGATCAATCGCGGTTCGGCTTCGGCCTCGGAGATCTTCGCCGGCGCCATCCAGGACTACGGCCGTGGCCTGGTGATCGGCGAGACCAGCTTCGGCAAGGGCACCGTGCAGAACATGGTGGATCTGGATCGCTGGCCGGCCAACGAGACCGCGCGCTTCGGCCAGGTCAAGCTGACCATCGCGCAGTTCTTCCGCGTGGCCGGCGGCAGCACCCAGCACAAGGGCGTGGTGCCGGATCTGGCGTTCCCGGTGAGCGTGGACGCCAGCGAATACGGCGAGAGCACCTACGACAACGCGCTGCCGTGGACCCGCATCGCCGCGGTACCGCACACCCAGTACGGCAACTTCGCGCCGCTGCTGCCGAAGCTGGAAGCCCTGCACGCCTCGCGCGTGGCCAAGGACAAGGAATTCCAGTGGTGGACCGAGGATGTGGCGACGTTCCGCGCCGAGGCGGCCAAGAAGTACGTCTCGCTCAACGAGGCCGAGCGCCGCGCCGAACGCGACAAGCAGGACACCCTGCGCAAGACCCGCCAGGCCGAACGCAAGGCGCTGGGACTGGCGCTGGATCCGCTGGCCGACGATCTGGCCGACGACGGCCTGGGCGCGAGCGAGCGCGACATCGTCAAGGATGCGGCCCGCGAGAAGCTGGTCGACAAGCGTCCGGATCCGCTGCTGCGCGAATCGGCGGCGATCCTGGGTGACGCCATCGGCGTGTTGAACCAGGACCGTAAGCTGTCGGCGCAGGTGCTGCCGGAATCGACGGGACCGGGACGCTGGGCGGATTGAAGCCGGGCGTGGTTTGTAGAGATGAGAAAAGCGCGGCCTTCGGGTCGCGCTTTTTTTTGGGGGTGCTCGCGGCGGGGTGGGGTGTTGGGTTGTTTTCCGGGACGCCGGGGAAGGGGTTTACGGTCGCGACTTACGTCGCTCCTACAAGGATGGGGCGGGAGACTTGAGCCAGATGAAAGGCGGACCGTGAAAGCTTTCAACGGTGGGGTCGCGCCGTGGCCGTCGGGGCTGGCCTAGAATAAGCGTCAATACGCTTGGCGCCTCCCCCATGAACTCCTCCGCTTCCAGCACCGCCGCGCCCGCGCGCGGTGGCGTCGCCGTCGTCGTCGCCCTGGCCCTGGTCTATGTCGTCTGGGGCTCCACCTATCTCGGTATCCGCCTGGCCCTGGAAGGCGGCTATCCGCCGCTGTTGATGGCCGGCGGCCGTTTCATCGTCGCCGGCACGTTGATGTACGCGGTGCTGCGCTGGCGCGGTTATGCCGCGCCGACCCGCGCGCAATGGAAGAACGTGGCCTTCATGGCGCTGGCGCTGCTGCTGTTCGGCAACGGCTTCGTGTGCGTGGCCGAGCAGACCGTGTCCTCCGGTCTGGCCGCGGTCGCGGTGGCCTCGATGCCGCTGTGGATGGGCCTGTTCGGCGCCATGCGCGGACAGCATCCCAGCCGCGCCGAATGGGCGGGCATCGTGATCGGCTTCCTGGGCGTGGTCTGGCTCAACTCCGGCAGCGCGCTGACCGCCAGCCCGAAGGGGCTGGTCATGTTGCTGATCGCGCCGATCGCCTGGGCCTACGGTTCGGTGTGGAGCCGTGGCCGCGACCTGCCGTCGCCGTTCATGTCGGCGGCCGCGCAGATGGTGTGCGGCGGCGTGATCATGCTGGTGGTGGGCACGGCGATCGGCGAGCGCTTCACCCAGTGGCCGACGTTGCAGGGCACGCTGGCGGTGGGCTACCTGGCGCTGTTCGGTTCCATCGTCGCCTTCAGCGCCTACGTCTGGCTGCTGCACAACGTGCGGCCGGCGGTGGCCGGCAGCTACGCCTACATCAACCCGGTGATCGCGGTGGCGCTGGGCGCGTGGATCGCCCACGAGAGTTTCAGCGCGCATGACCTGGGCGCGATGGCGTTGATCCTGCTGGGCGTGGTGGTGATCACCCTGGCGAAGGCGAAGCGCTCGTGAGCCAGCACGGTATCGATCGCAAGGGGCTGGTCATCACCAGCCTGACCTTCGTCCTGTGGGGCGTGGTGCCGCTGTACTGGCACCTGCTCAAGGTGGTGCCCTCGTTCCAGATCATCGCCCACCGGATTGTCTGGAGCGCGTTGCTGGTGATCGGCTGGCTGGTGCTGAAGAACGGCCTGGGCTGGCTGCGCGCGATTCGCGCCCAGCCGCGCGCGTTGGCCGCGCTGGGATTGAGCAGCCTGCTGATCGCGTTCAACTGGGGCTTGTACATCTGGGCGGTCAATGCCGGCCACGTGGTCGAGACCAGCCTGGGTTACTTCATCAACCCGCTGCTCAACGTGCTGCTGGGCGTGCTGGTGCTGCGTGAGCGGCTGAGCCGCCTGCAATGGGTCGCGGTGGGCTTCGCGCTGATCGGCGTGGCCTGGCTGACCTGGCAGGCCGGTTCGCCGCCGTGGATCGCGCTGGGACTGGCGCTGTCGTTCGGCATGTACGGGCTGGTGCGCAAGCTGGTGGCGGTCGACGCGGTGGCCGGGCTGGGCGTGGAAAGCCTGTACCTGTTCCTGCCGGCGCTGGCGTTCGTGGCCTGGGGCGAGAACGGCCACGGCGGCGGCTTCCTGCAGGGCTGGGGCTGGCAGATCGATCTGCTGTTGATCTTCGGCGGCGTGGTCACCGCCATTCCGCTGATCGGCTTCGCCTACGGCGTGCGCAGGATTCCGCTGACGGTGGTGGGGCTGCTGCAGTACATCGCGCCGAGCATCCAGTTCCTGATCGGCGTGTTCGTGTTCCGCGAGCCGTTCGGCGCGGCGCAGGCGCTGGGCTTTGCCGCGATCTGGACCGGCCTGCTGATTTTCGCCGGCGACGGGCTGTGGCGTTCGCGCCAGCGGCCGCCGGTGGCGGCCACGGTCACCGAGTAGCGCGCTCGGAGTGATGCGCCGCGCTCAGGCGCCGCCCGGTGCCAGCGGTTGCGGGCAGGCCGGCGTCGCCGTCGGCGTGCGCTCGAACCAGTCGATCACCGTCGGCGCCAGCCGATCCAGCCGCATCGGCAGGCTCAGGTGATCCTCGCCGGGGATTTCCAGGTAGCGGGCGCGCTTGGACGCCGCCGCGAGCAGGCGGCCATGCGCGACCGGAATGTGCCGGTCGGCGTCGCCATGGATCAGCAGTACGCAGGCCGGCGCCTGCGCCAGTGCCGCGCCAACGTCCACCTTGTCCAGATCCAGGCCGAGCTTGCGGTCGGCCTGGGCGATGGCGACGTTCAGGCTGTCGCCGCTGTAGCGCCAGCGCGCCAGCGGCAGGGCCAGGCGATCGCGCCAGTTCGACGCCGGGCGGGTGAGCATGTGCGGCACCATGTCGCGGATCGCGCTGCCGGCGTTGTCGAAGGATTCCATCGCCACCACGCCGCCGGCCTGCACGCCGAGATCGCGCGCGGTGAAGATGGCGGTGGCCGCGCCGTAGGACACGCCCATCACGTGCAGCGGACCGGTGACCTCGCCGCGCTCGCGCAGCGCGCGCAGCATCGCCACGACGTCTTCGCCCTCGCGGGTGCCGTAGCCGGACGGCGCGACGCCGGAACGGCCGTGGTTGCGCAGGTCCACGCTGATGGTGCGGTAGCCGGCCTGGGCCAGTTCCAGCGCCCACGGCAGCAGCGAGCGACCGTCCATCATCCAGCCGTGCAGCAGCACGACGGTGCCGCGCGGCTTCTGCGCGGACGGCCTGGCCGCCGCGTCGAAGTCGAGCTGGAAATCCATGCGGTTGGCGGCGGTGCCGCCGGCATAGCGGTAGCGCAGGCCGTAGTCGCCCGGATCCAGCGCGCGCCAGTACAGCGGCACGCCATTCACCGGCACGAAGCCCTCGCGATGCGGCAGGCGCGCGAACATCGCCTCGATGCGATCGCGCGGCAGCAGCGGCGACACGCCGCCGGGCGCGGCCAGGCGTTCGCTCAGCGACAGGGCGGGCAGATGGGCAGTGGTGAAGCCGACCAGCGACAGGCAGACGCAGGCCAGCGCGATCAGGCGCAGCAGCATGGCGATCATCGGGGGGAGGGACAGCGGTCGCGCACCTTACCGGCGCGGGAGCCGTCGCCGCTATCGCAGAACGATGACAGAAAGATGACGGTTAAGCCGGGATTTGCCTGGCGGGTGGGCGGTTGGCGCGGAAAGGGCGCACCGCGCCGCGAGGGCGCGGCGGGTGGATGGGTGCGAAGAGCCACCGAGCGAGCTTGGCTCTACGGGGAGGGGCAGGGGGCGCCGGCGTCGGCCCAGGTCTTGAAGGCGGCGACGAACTTGTCGTGCGGGACTGGCACCGGGGCACGGTTGCCGCCGGGGTTCCAGCCCCACAGCACCAGCTTGTCCTCGGCGACGTGCTTGATCAGCGCGGGCATGTCGCGATCGCCATTGAGTTTGCGGTCCTGGATCATCGCGCACAGCTCGTGGGCCGGCAGGCCGATCCAGGCCATCTTGTGATCCGGCGGCGGCAGTTGCCAGTGCGGTGCGCCCGGCGGCGCGTGCGCGCTGTAGCCGGCCGGCGGATTGGCTTCGCCGTGGCAGGTGGAGCAGGGCTGGCCGGGCGCGCCCTTGCCTTCGGGACCGCGCACCACGTTCATCATGTGCGGGGTCTGGCTGTCGAACTGCAAAGGCTGATCGCCGGGAATGTGGCAGTTGCTGCAACGTGGATGCTGGAACACCTGCTCGACGGTGGCGAAGGCTTGCAGTGCCTGCGCTTTCTGTTCGGCGCTGATGCGCGGGCCGCAGGCGGCCAGCAGCAACGACAGCAAGGCGATGAAGAAGAGGGCGGCGGCGCGCATCGTCGGATCCTCAGGCGGGCTTGGCCGCGGGGGCCAGGGTGAAGGGAAGATCACGCAGGCGCTGGCCGGTGAGCGCGAACACCGCGTTGGCCACCGCCGGCGCGATCGGCGGCGTACCGGGTTCGCCCACGCCGCCCATCTTGTCCGTGCTCGGCACGATGTGCACTTCCACCACCGGCATCTCGGGCAGACGCAGCACCGGATAGTCGTGGTAGTTGGATTGCTCCACCTCGCCATTCTTGAAGGTGATGCGCCCGTGCAGCGCGGCGCCCAGGCCGAACGCCAGCCCGCTTTCCAGCTGCGCCTTGACGTTGTCCGGATTCACCGCCAGGCCGCAGTCGATCGCGCAGACCACGCGATGGACCTTGATCACGCCGTTGTCGACCGAGACCTCAGCCGCGTGCGCGACATAGCTGCCGAACGATTCGTGCACCGCGATGCCGTGGCCGCGTCCCTTCGCCGCCGGTTTGCTCCAGCCGAATTTTTCCGCCGCCAGGTTCAGCGCGGCCAGGTGGCGCGGATGATCCTTGAGCAGGCGCCGGCGGTATTCCAGCGGATCCTGCCCCGCTGCGTGCGCCAGTTCATCGACCAGGCTTTCCATCACGAAGCCGTTGTAGCTGTGCCCCACGGAGCGCCACCACAGCACCGGTATGCCGGTCTTGGGCGAATGCAGATCCACCCGGTGCGCGGGCGTGCCCAGCACGTACGGCGAATCGGCCACGCCTTCCACGGAGGTCGCGTCGATGCCGTTCTTCACCGTGAACGGCTCGAACGGCGTGCCGGCGGTGATCGACTGGCCGACCATCACCTGCTGCCAGGCCACCGGCGTGCCGTCCGCGGCCAGGCCCACCTTGGCGCGCTGCACATAGGCCGGGCGGTAGTAGCCGCCACGCACGTCGTCCTCGCGCGGCCACACCGTCTTGACCGGCGCCTTGGCGGCCTTGGCCACTTCCACCGCCTCGGACACGAAGTCCGACACCGGCGTCGCGCGCCGGCCGAAGCCGCCGCCGAGGAAGGTGGTGTGGATGCGGATCTGTTCCGGCTTCAGCCCGGTGATGCGCGCGGCGACCTGCTGGTCGACGGTCTGGAACTGGGTGCCGGTCCAGATGTCGCAACCTTCGGGGTCGATCTTCACCGTGCAGTTGAGCGGTTCCATCGGTGCGTGCGCCAGGTAGGGCACGCTGTACTCGACTTCCACCACCTTGGCCGCCTGCGCCATCGCCGCGGCCGCATCGCCGGCCTGCACCGCCACCGCACCGGCCGTGCGCGCCTGCGTGGCGAACTGTTCGCGCAGCCGCGCGCTGTCCAGATCCGCGTGCGGGCCGCGATCCCATTCCACCTTCAGCGCGTTGCGGCCCTGCAAGGCGGCCCAGTAGTGATCGGCGATCACCGCCACGCCGCTGGGCACCTGCACCACGTTGCGGACCCCGGGCACCGCCTTGGCGGCGGTCGCGTCGAACGATTTCACCGTGCCGCCGAACACCGGCGCGCGCGCGACCACCGCGGTGAGCAGGCCGTCGAACTGCACGTCCATGCCGAAGATCGCGCGACCGGTGATCTTCTCCGGCGTGTCCAGGCGCTTGGCGCCCTTGCCGATCAGCTTCCAATCCTTGGGATCCTTGAGGGTGAGCGTCTTCGGATCCGGCGCCTTCAGCTGCCCGGCCGCGTCGGCCAGTTCGCCGTAGCGCAGGCGCTGGTCGCCATGCACCACCACACCGTTCTCGGTTTTCAGTTCGGCCACCGGCACGCCCAGTCGCGTGGCCGCGGCCTGCAGCAGCAATGCGCGCGCGGTGGCGCCGGCCATCCGGTAGCGATCGAACTCGGACCAGGTGCTGGTCGAGCCGCCGGTCATCTGCATGCCGAAGGCGGTATGCGCGTAGGCCGGTGCGGCTGGTGCGTGCTCGACCTTCATCTTCGTCCAGTCCGCATCCAGCTCCTCGGCGATCAGCATCGGCAGCGTGGTCCAGATGCCCTGGCCCATTTCCGAGTGCGACAGCAGCACGGTGATGCTGTCGTCGGCGGCGATGCGCAGGAAGGCGTTGGGCGCGAACGGCGCGACCGTGGCCGGCGCGGCGGCGGCGTTCTGCGCCAGCGCGAAGCGGCCGGCGGCCGGCACGATGAAGCCGATGACCAGGCCGCCGCCGAGGACGGCGCCGGCCTTGAGGAACTGGCGGCGGGAAGAGGAAGCGACGGAATCCGCAGGCTTGGCGTCCACGAACATTCTCCGATCGGATGCCGGGCCCTTGTGGTCCGGCACGGGGGGAAGAGGAATCAGGCCTTGCCCAACTGCGCGGCGCGGTGCACCGCCGCGCGGATGCGCAGGTAGGTGCCGCAGCGGCAGAGATTGCCCGCCAGCGCCTGGTCGATGTCCTGATCACTGGGGCTGGGCACGACCGCCAGCAGCGCGGCGGCGGTCATGATCTGGCCGGACTGGCAGTAGCCGCATTGCACCACGTCCAGTTCGGCCCACGCCTGCTGCACCGGATGGCGTCCGTCGGATGACAGGCCCTCGATGGTGGTGATTTTCTTGCCGGCCACCGCGGAGACCGGGGTGACGCAGGCGCGCAAGGGGACGCCGTCGATGTGCACGGTGCAGGCGCCGCACTGGGCGATGCCGCAACCGAACTTGGTGCCGGTGAGTTTCATCAGGTCCCGCAGGACCCAGAGCAGCGGCATGTCGGGCGGCGCCGCGACCTCGTGCTCGGAACCATTCACGTGCAGTTTCATGCTCGATCCCTGGCGTCGGCTGGGGAGTTGGCACATTACGCCCGCGGATGCGACATTGCCAAGACATCCGGCGACTTTTTTCGGAGGCCCATGTCCAGCCAGCGCAAGGTGTTGGAAGCCGCCCTGCGGGCCGTGGCGACCGGCGATGCCGGCGCGGGCCTGGCGGTGGTGGTGGACACCGAGGGATCGACCTACGTGCACGCCGGGGCGATGGCCCTGTTCAGTGCGCGTGACGGCCAGACCGGCTGGTTGAGCGGCGGCTGCCTGGAGCCGGACATCCAGCGCCGCGCGCTGGCCGCGGCCGACGCGGGCGCGCTGGACTGGATGGACATCGACACCCGCGACGACGAGGACCTGCTGTCCGGATCCGCGGTCGGCTGCCGCGGACGCCTGCACCTGGCGCTGCTGCCGCTGGCCCGGCTGGCAGGCTTGGCGGCGTTGCTGGAAGACTGGCAGCGGGGCGGCGAAACGCTGCATTGGTCCTTCGATGCCGGCGGCGAAGTGCGCGCCGGCGTCGGCGCGCGCCAGGCGCACTGGCGATTGTCGGTGGCCGCTGGCGCCGAGGCGCCGCAACGGCCGGCCTACGCGCTGGCGATCCGGCCCGCGCCGAAGGTGCTGATCTGCGGTGCCGGCCCGGAGACGCCGCTGCTGGTGCCCTGGCTGCGCGAACTGGGCTGGCGGGTGACCCTGGCCGAACGCCGCCCGCGTTGGCGGCCGCACGCTGCGCTGGCGGATCTGGCCTGGGACGTGTCGCCCACCGACGCGGCCGCGCGTGCAGACGGCCATGCGGCCGCGCTGGTGATGCACCACCACTTCGAACTGGATCGCGAGGCGTTGGCGGCGCTGGCCGAAACCGAGCTGCCCTTCATCGGCCTGCTCGGGCCGGGACGCCGCCGCGACGATCTGTTCAAGGTGCTGCCGGCGCCGACCCGCGAACGCCTGCGTCATCGCCTGCGCTCACCGATCGGCCTGCGCCTGGGCGGGCAGGGGCCGGAAGCGATCGCGCTCAGCATCGCCGCGCAGTTGCAGGCGGTGCTGGCCGGCGAGCCGGCATGACATCGGCGCATGACGCGGTAGTGCTGGCGGCCGGCGGCAGCCGCCGGCTCGGCCAGCCCAAGCAACTGCTCACCCGCGATGGCGAGACGCTGGTCCGTCGTGGTGTCAGGCTGGCGATGGAAACCGCGCCGCGCCGGCTGCTTGTAATCGTCGGCGGGCATGCGGAAGCGGTGAGCGCGGCGGTGCGCGATCTGCCGGCGGACATCCTGTTCAATCCCGAATGGGAAGAAGGACTGGCGAGCAGCCTGCGTCTGGCCGCGGCGACGCTGGCGTCCACATGCGCGGATTCGTCATCCGCCTGCTTGCTGCTGGCCTGCGATCAGCCTGTGCTGGAAGCGGCGCACCTGGCCGCGTTGCGCGAAGGCTTCATCGTCCGTGGCTGCGCGGCGACCCGCCACGGCGAGGGCCGCGGCGTCCCGGCATGGGTGCCGGCGGATCTGTTGGCGCAGGCAAGCTCACTGCAAGGCGATCGCGGACTGCGCGGACTGCTTGCGGCGCGTGCAGACGAGCACATCGCCCTGCTCGACGCCCCGGAACTGGCCCGTGACATCGACACGCTGGACGATCTGCGCGAAGCGCGTCGACGTGGCTGGATCGATCCGGTTCCGGACGCGATGCCGGATCCTTCCCCCTGAAACGAAAACGGCCGGCAGGCGCCGGCCGTTTTCCTGTTCACGCCGATGCGATCACAACGCGCGCAACGCGGTGGTGATCGGCAGGCGCGCCGCGCGCAGCGCCGGGAACAGGCCGCCGACCAGGCCGATGCCGAGCGCCCACTTCAGGCCGTTCCACAACAACTCGGGCGTGACCTTGAACTGGAACACCACCTGGCTGAAGTTGCTGCCCAGGGTCGAGACGCTGTAGCCGTTGAAGATGGCCCAGGCGATCACGCCGCCCAGCACGCCGCCCAACAGCGCCAGCAGCATCGTCTCCAGCATCACCGCGGTGACCACCGGCAGGCCGCGGAAACCGATCGCGCGCATGGTGGCGATTTCGCGCGCGCGCCCGGCCACCGCCGAGTACATCGTGTTGAGCGCGCCGAACACCGCGCCGATCGCCATGATGGTGCCGATCACGATGCCCAGCCATTTGATGATCGTGGCCAGCTGCCCGGACTGCTTGCTGTAGTACGCGCGGGTGGTTTCCACGTCCAGTTTCAGGCGCGGATCGCCCTCGACCGCAGCCTTGAACTGGTCGAAGCCGGCCTTGCCGTCGGTCTTGACCGTGATCGACTGGTAGGCGCTGCGGTTGTAGGTGGACGACAGGGTCTGCGCGTCGCCCCACAGTTCCGAGTCGTGCGCGTCGCCGGAAGCGAACCGGCCCACCACGGTCCATTCCTGGTTGCCGAGATTGAGCTTGCTGCCGACCTTCAGGCCGCGGAACTGGGTGGCCGCGCCCTGGCCGACGACAATCTCGCGCAGGCCGGCGCCGAACTTGCGGCCCTCGACCAGCTTGATCTTGTCGCGGACCAGCCAGGCCTCCTCGCCCACGCCGCGGAACTGCGCGTTGGCATCGGTGCCGTCGGCCATGCTGGGCAGGTTGACCACCTGCGACAGTTCGGCCGACATCAGCGGCTTGCCGTTCGGTCCCTTGGCGACGCCGGGCAGGCTGGACAGCAGCGGCGCCTGTTCGCGGGTGATGACCGAATTGGTTTCCGCCTGCGAACCGCCGCGCAGCACGATCGCGGTGGTGTCGTCGCCGGTGCTGTTGAGGGTGGCCTTGAAGCCTTCGCCCATCGCCAGCATGGCGACCAGCACGCCGACCACGCCGGCGATGCCGACCACGATCACCGAGGACGCGCCCCAGCGTTGCGGCAGGCTGCTGATGCCGATGCGCGCGGCGGCCAGCGCCANCGGGTCAGCAGCAGCCACAGCGCCAGCAGCACGGCCAGGCCCAGTACCAGGAACCACGGCAGGTTGATCCAGACCACCAGGAAGACGGCCAAGCCGACGACGGAGATGATGTTTGCAATCCAGTTGGGCATGTCGTTCTCCTCAGCGTCCGGCCAGCGCGTCGACGATCTTCAGGCGCTTGGCGCGCAGCGCCGGCAGCAGGCCGACGACGATGCCGATGACCACCATCAGGCCCAGCCCGACCAGCCAGGTCTGGGTGGGAACGTTCGGCAGCGAGATGGCGCCCTGGCTGGCCGCGGTCAGGCCCGGCATGATCACCGCCGCCAGGCCCATGCCGATCAGGCCGCCGAGCACGATCAGCAGCACCGACTCGATCATCACCAGGGTCAGCACCGTGCCGTCCTTGAAGCCCAGCGTCTTCAGCACCGCCAGTTCCGGCACCCGCTCGCGCACCGCCTGGGCCATGGTGTTGCCGGTCAGCAGCAGCAGGGTGAAGAACACCGCGCCCATGATCGAGGTGACGATCAGGCCGATGTCGGCGAACTGCTTGGCGAAGGCCTGCTGGAACGCCGACTCGGTCTGGCTCTTGGTCTCGTGGTCCGAGTTGGCCGACAGCGCGTCGATGGCGCGCGCCACCTGGTTGGCCTGGTTGGTGTTGGCCAGTTGCACCGTGTACCAGCTGACCTGGCTCTTGATGTAGTCGTTGGATTCGTCGAAGTATTTCCAGTTCATCATCAACTGGTTTTCCGCGCCGACGTTCTTGCGATCCTTCACCCGGAAGATGGCCTTCAGTTCCAGCGGCCAGTCGTTGCTGCCGCCACGCGGGAAGATGGTGGCCTTCAGCGGAATGGTGTCGCCAATCTTCCAGCCGTGCTTCTTGGCCAGCGACTCGCCGACGATGGCGGCGTTGCGGGTGTCCTGGAACGCCTTGAGCTGATCCGGCGGCACCGTGTACTCGGTGTAGACGTCGAAGAAGTTGGGCGCCACCGAGAAGTTGGGGAAGAAATCCTTGGGATCGCGGTAGATGCCGCCGAACCACATGGCGTAGGTGGCCTTGCGGACGCCGGGCACCGATTCGATCTGCGGCAGCAGGTTGATCGGCAGCGACTGGGTGATCGACAGGCGCGAGGCGACCACCAGGCGGTTGGCGCCATCGACGCTGCCGCCGGAGTTGAACGCCACCCGCACCGAATCCAGCAGGCCGAACAGCAGGAAGGCCGCGACCACGGACAACAGGGTCAGCAGCGTCCGCGTCTTGCTGCGGAACAACTGCGCCCAGACCAGGGACAGATATTTCATCGCCGCCTCCCGTCAGTGGGCCAGCGCAGGGGCGTCGACCAGCTCGCCCTTGTCCAGGTGGATGGTGTGGGTCGCATACTCGGCCGCCTTCGGATCGTGGGTGACCATGATGATGGTCTTGCCATGCTCGCGGTTGAGCAGGCGCAGCAGGTCCAGGATTTCCTCGGCCGAGTGGCGATCCAGATCGCCGGTCGGTTCGTCGCAGATCAGGAAGGTCGGATCCGAGACGATCGCTCGGGCGATCGCCACGCGCTGCTGCTGGCCGCCGGAGAGCTCGTTGGGACGGTGCGCGCCGCGTTCGGCCAGGCCGACCAGCTGCAGGGCGATTTCCGCGTTGCGCTTGCGCTGGGCGGCGCCGAGCTTGGTCAGCAGCAGCGGCAACTCCACGTTCTTCTGCGCGGTCAGCATCGGCATCAGGTTGTAGAACTGGAACACGAAGCCGACATGGTGGCTGCGCCAGGTGGAGAGCTGGGCGGCGCTCATGCTGTCGATGCGCTGGCCCTCGATCTCGATTTCGCCCGAGGTCGGGGTGTCCAGGCCGCCGATGAGGTTGAGCAGGGTCGTCTTGCCCGAGCCGGACGGTCCCATCAGGGCGACGAAATCGCCCTTGGGAATATCCAGGTTCAGTCCGTGCAGCACCTGCACCTTTTCCGGACCGCGCTGGTAGGTTTTGACGAGGTTGCGAATGGTGACCAGTGAGGACATCGTGTTTTCCCTTCTGTGGTGTTCGGAGGCGCGCGNCCGCGCGCACGGCATTGCGTTGTCTTGCGTTGCAGCCAACCACTTTGGTGCGCGCCCGGGCATGGTTTCCCGGGCGTCCTGCGGGCCGCGCTACCGACGGGTGGCGGCGGTCATGAATCGGCAGCCGGTGGAGCCTGCCGGGCACGCGTCGCAACGTCCGCGACGCGCGCGATGGAACCGGAACCGTTACTGCGCTTCGTCCTCGGCCAGCGTGACCTTGCTGCCGTCCTGCAATTCATCCGGCGGGCTGAGCACCACCGTGTCGCCCGCGCCCAGGCCCGACAGCACCTGGCGATCGTCGCCCATCGGCTGGCCGACCTTCAGCAGGCGCTGTTCGACCGTGTTCTGCTCTGTCAGGGCGAACGCCACCGGCTGGCCGTCGCGCTCGACGATGGCCGCCGACGGGGCGCGCACGCCCTGCGGCTTCTTCTCCTCGGCCGGCTTGGCCGCTTCCAGGAAGCTCACCCGCACGCCCATGTCCGGGACGATGCGCGGATCCTTCTGCTTCAGCGCGATGCGCACCTTGACCGTGGCCTTGCCGCGATCGGCGGTGGGAATGATGGCGATGACCTCGGCCGGAATCTTCCAGTCGGGGTAGGCGTTGAGGGTGGCTTCCACCGGCATCTTCGGCTGCACCCGGCCGATGAAGGCCTCGCCCACGTCCACTTCCACTTCCAGCGAATCCATGTCGACGATGGTGCCGATGCCGGTGCGGGTGAAGCCGCCGCCGGCCGACAGTGGCGACACGATTTCGCCGGGCTGGGCGGCCTTGGCGATCACCACGCCGGAGAACGGCGCGCGTACCACGGTGTTGTCCTTGCCGATGTCGGCGATGCGCAGGCGATCGGCGGCGGCGCGCTGGTTGCGCTGCGAAGTCAGCGCCTCGGCGCGCAGGGCGTCGCGTTCGGCCACGGCCTGGTCGTATTGCGAGCGCGCGACCAATTGCTGCTGGGTCAGCTGCGACAGCCGGCGCACGTTGGCCTCGGCTTCCTTCAGCCGCGCCTGCACGCCGGTGCTCTGGCTGCGCGCGGCCTGCAACTGGCTTTCGGCCAGCGCGCGTTCGGCGTCGGCGTCGATCGGCTCCAGCCGCGCCAGCACCTGGCCGGCCTCGACCTGCATGCCTTCCTCGATCAGCACTTCCTGGACCTTGCCGGTGACCTTGGCCGACACCGTCGCCATCCGCCGCGCGACCACGTAGCCGGTCGCGTCCAGCACCGAGGCCGAAGCGCCGCTGCTGCCGATCGCGATGACCGGCGCGGTCCGCACCGGCACGCCCTTGTCGCGCCCGAACACGAACCAGCCACCCACCGCCAGCAGCACCAGCACGGCGGCCACGCCCAGTCCAATCCACAGTCCACGGCGCGACGGCGGTTCCGGCGGCGCGGCCTTGCGATCGATGCGGAGTTCCTTCAACAGGTCGGCGGAAGAGTTCATCGCTTATCCAGACGGGCGAACGCGGAAAGTGTGACCAGCTAGGGTAACCCGGCCCAGTTGCCGGAAGTCACTTGTTGCCGGCCCGGCGGCTCCGCGCCCGGAGCGGGGAGGGCACAGGATGCCCGGCCAGGGCCGGACGACCAAGTGACAGCTGTCATCCACCACGCATGAAGACCGCCACTGCCGGGTCCGCCGGCGGCGGCCTAGATTGGTCGCATCGCCGACATCTCGGAGCGCGCCCCACATGGATACGCAGGCACCGCAGTACGAACCGGCCCGGTTGCGCGCCGTGCACAAACGCTATGGACCGATCACCGCCCTGGCCGGACTGGATCTGGCGCTGGCGCCCGGACGCCTGCTGGCGCTGCTGGGTCCCAACGGCGCCGGCAAGAGCACGGCCATCGCGATCCTGCTGGGCCTGCAACCGCCCGATGGCGGCGAGGCCCGCCTGTTCGGCCAGGCGCCCGGTGCGATGGCGGTGCGCCGGCGCATCGGGGTGATGCTGCAGAGCGCCGGCATTCCGGACACGCTCAAGGTGCGCGAACTGCTGGATCTGACCCGCAGCTACTATCCGGCCCCGCGCAGCGTCGCCGATTGCGTGGCGATGGCCGGACTGGATGGCCTGCTGGAGCGCCGCTACGGGCAACTGTCCGGCGGCCAGCAGCGGCGCGTGCAGTTCGCACTGGCGATTTGCGGCCGTCCGCAACTGCTGTTCCTGGACGAACCCACCACCGGCCTGGACATCGAGGCGCGCCAGACCCTGTGGAAAGCGATCCGCGAACTGGTCGCCGATGGCTGCGCGGTGCTGCTGACCACGCACTACCTGGAGGAAGCCGAGGCGCTGGCCGATCGCGTCGCGGTGATCGACGGCGGACGCGTGATCGCCGAGGGCAGCGTGGCCGAGGTGCGCGCGCGGGTCGCGCAGCGGCGCATCCGCTGCCTCACCGCGTTGCCGGCGGAAGTCGTGGCCGGCTGGCCGCAGGTGCGCAGCGCCCGGCATGACGGCGAGCGCCTGGAGATCGTCGCCGATCTGGCCGAACCCGTGGTGCGCCGGCTGCTGGCCGAGGACGCCGCGCTGACCGAACTGGAAGTGGCCCGCGCCGGCCTGGCCGAGGCCTTCATCAGCCTCACCCGGCAGGCCCGCGAACAGGAGGCCGCCTGATGGACACCACGATCGCTCCTGCGCGCGCGCCGCTGCGCGCCTACCTGCTGGAAGCCCGCTACGAATTCCTGCGCCTGCTGCGCACGCCTTCGTTCTCCCTGCCGACCCTGCTGTTTCCCGCGTTGTTCTACCTGCTGTTCGGCGTGCTGCTGGGCGCGCGGCAGGGCGGTGACGTGGCGGCGCGCTACTTCCTGGCGACCTATGGCGTGTTCGGGGTGATGGGCGTGGCCCTGTTCGGTTTCGGCGTGAGCGTGGCCCTGGATCGCGAACGCGGCCTGCTGGCGCTCAAGCGCGCGCTGCCGATGCCGCCGGCGGCCTATCTGCTGGCCAAGACCGCCATGGCGATGATCTTCGCCGCCGTGGTGTCCGTGCTGCTGGCGCTGATCGCCGCGGGCCTGGCCGGGGTTTCGCTGTCGCCGTGGCAATGGGCGGCGCTGTGGCTGGTCAACGTGCTGGGCGTATTGCCGTTCGCCGCGCTCGGCCTGTGGCTGGGCTGCCTGGTCGGTGGCGAGGGCGCGCCGGCGGTGATCAACCTGGTGTACCTGCCGATGGCATTCCTGTCCGGCCTGTGGTTGCCGCTGAGCATGCTGCCGGCGGTGCTGTCGCAACTGGCGCAGTTGTGGCCGGCGTATCATCTGGCCCAGATCGCGCTGCGGGTAGTCGGCAAGGATGCGGGCCAGCCGCTGATCCTGCATCTGGCCGTGCTGGCGCTCGTCACCGTCGTGTTCGGCCTGCTGGCCTGGCGGCGGCTGGCGCGTCCGGCCTGAGGTTCGGTTCCGTTCCGGAGAATCCGCGTGTTCATGTACTTCCCGCCCGTATCCGAGAACTCGCTGGCGAACCTGCACGAGCGGCGCAGCGAACTGCGTGGGCGCGGCACCGGGCGCTGGTTCCCGTTGCTGATGCTGATCTGGTCGATCTGGATCTTCGTCACCCCGATGTCCAACCCGGCGTCGTTCCCGAACTGGCTGTGGCCCACCCTGGCCAGCTACGCGGTGTTCCTGCTGCTGTTCCATGGCGCTTACTACCGCGACCGCCGGTACATGCTGTTCAACGCGCTGGGCATGGCGGTGCTGGGCTATGCGCTCACGCCGTTCAATCCCGGTGCGCAGAGCTACATGATCTACGCCTGCGCCTTCATGGCGTTCGCCGGCCCCACCCGTTCCGCGATTGCCTGGATGCTGGTGCTGCTGGCCGCGTATTCGGTGGAATGGATGGCGCTGGGCTGGCCGCTGATCTACCTGGCCAGCACGCTCATGGTCGGGTTCGCGGTGGGCCTGATGAACATCAGCTTCGCGCGCAAGGCGCAGGCCGACGCGGCGCTGATGCTCAGCCACGAAGAGGTGCGCCGGCTGGCCGCGATGGCCGAGCGCGAGCGCATCGGCCGCGACCTGCATGATCTGCTTGGCCACACGTTGTCGCTGGTGGCGCTCAAGTCGGATCTGGCCGGCAAGCTGCTGGATCGGGATCCGGCGGGCGCGCGGCGCGAGATCGACGAGGTCAGCCGGGTCGCCCGCGACGCGTTGGCGCAGGTGCGCAGCGCGGTCACCGGCATCCGCGCGGCGGGCCTGGCCGCCGAACTGGCCTCGGCACGGCTGCTGCTGGAATCCGACGGCGTGACGCTGACCTGTCCGGCCGGGATTCCGCCGCTGTCGCCGGAACAGGAAACCGTGCTCGCGCTGACCGTGCGCGAGGCGGTGACCAACCTGCAACGGCACGCCCGCGCCAGCGCCGCGCGGGTGGAGCTGGAAGTGGCAGATGGACGCTTGCGGCTGCGCATCGAGGACAACGGACGCGGCGGCGCCATCGTGCCCGGCAACGGGCTGAGCGGCATGCGCGAGCGGCTGGAAGCACTTGGCGGCAGCCTGCGCGTCGATGCACGCCCCGGCCGCGGCACCGTGCTGGAAGCCAGTCTGCCGGCAGGCCCGCTGGCGCCACAGGCCTCCGGCGCGGCATCCTTGCTGCCCGCGCAGACCTGAGGACGCCCCATGCCGCACGCCCCGCATCCGGCGCAATCCCCGCGCGCATGATCCGGGTGTTGCTGGCCGAGGATCAGGCGATGGTGCGCGGCGCGTTGACCGCGCTGCTCAACCTGGAAGCGGACATCGAAGTCGTCGGCACCGCCGCCGACGGCGAATCGGCGTGGCGCGAATTGCAGCGGCTGCGTCCGGACCTGCTGGTCACCGACATCGAAATGCCCGGCCTGACCGGGTTGGAACTGGCCCAGCGCATCCATCGCCACGCGTGGCCCACCCGGGTGGTGATCGTCACCACCTTCGCCCGCGCCGGCTATCTGCGCCGCGCGCTGGACGCGGGCGTGTCGGGTTATCTGCTCAAGGACGCGCCGGCCGACCAGCTGGCCGCCGCGCTGCGCAAGGTCCATGCCGGCGGCCGCGCGATCGATCCGCAGCTGGCGCTGGAAGCCTGGAACGAAGCCGACCCGCTCAACGATCGCGAGCGCCAGGTGCTGCGGCTGGCCGGCGAGGGCCTGTCGGCCGGCGACATCGCGCGCCAGCTCAATCTTTCGCAGGGCACCGTGCGCAACTACCTGTCCGAGGCCATTGGCAAGCTCGGCGTGAGCAACCGCATCGAGGCCTATCGGCTGGCGCGCCAGCGCGGCCTGCTGTAGTCGCCGCTGTAATCGCGGCTTCCACATTCGTCAGCGTACGTTCTCACGCGCCGACAACCCGCCGTCAGCGGGCGCGGCGAAACCTCGCAAAGCGCAACGGAAGCCGCCCGCGCGCTTTCGATGCGGTCCGCGTGACGCGCGTCATGATGTGTCGCTGGTTCCATAACGGTGCCTGCGGGATTGTCGTGTCCGGTGCCTGTGCTTAGGCTGGGGCCGGTCCCGACCCGGCACTGACGCATTCCCGTGAGACCCCGCCAAGCCAACCGACTCGGTCTTTTCGCCGCCGCGCTGATCTTCGTGGCCATCGGTGCGGGCGTGTTCTACGGGGCGCAACGCTTCATTTCCGACGCCAACCGGGTGACCCACACCAACGAGGTCATCGCGCTCATCGGTGCCATCGAAGCGGCGGTGCATGACAGCGAGTCCGCCCAGCGTGGCTATCTGCTCACCGGCAACGTCAACTACCTGGCCGACTACGGGCGCAGCCGCGACCAGTTGCCCGATGCGATCGAGCGCCTGCAACTGCTGGTCCGCGACAACCCCGAACAGACCCGGCGGGTGGTCGCGTGGCGGATCGAAATCCTGCGCCGGCTCTCGCAGATGGAAGCCACCGTGGGCAACTTCCGGCTCGGCGGCCTGGCGGCGGCACAACGTTCCATCAACCATGAAGTGCGGCAGGCGAGCGTCAGCATCCGCGATCAGGCCGAAACGCTGATCGCTGCCGAGCGCGAACTGCTGGCCCAGCGCGCCAGATCCAGCCAGGACAGTGCCAACCTGTTGCGTGGCCTGGCGCTGCTCGGCATTCCGCTGGGACTGGCGGTGACCGGACTGGTCTATTGGCTGCTGGTGGGCGAGATCCGCCGCCGGGCCCGCGCGGAGGAAGCCAGCAGCGATGCCCGCCGGCAACTGATGGTGACCATCGACAAGCTGGAGACCCACAGCGCCGACCTCAATGAACTCAGTCGCTACAGCGGCATGCTGCAGAGCTGCGTGCGTACCGAGGAGGCGATCCGGCTGGCCACCCAGCATTTCGCCCGCCTTCTGCCGCACGTCGGCGGGACGCTGTACCGGATTCGCGCCTCGCAGGACTACGCCGAGGAAGCCGCGCACTGGGGCGAGCACGCGCTGCACAGCGACGCCATGTTCCCGCTGGAAGCCTGCTGGGCGCTGCGCCGCGGCCAGCCGCACGTGCATCGCGCGCATGCCGAGATGCTGGGCTGCACCCACGTCATGTCGCCGGCGCTGCACGCCTCGCCGACCACCGCCTGCATTCCGCTGATCGCCCAGGGCACCCAGCTGGGCCTGCTGTACTTGTCCAGCCACGACGACGGGTTCCTGGCCCGCCAGGATCTGATCGAGACCGCCGCCGAGCAGTTGTCGATGGCGCTGTCCAACCTGGACCTGCAGGAACGCCTGCGCCTGCAATCCATCCGCGAACCGCTGACCGGCCTGTTCAACCGCCGCTACCTGGAGGAATCGCTGGCGCGCGAACTGGCGCGCTGCGAACGGCGAGGCCTGCCGCTGAGCGTGATGATGATGGATCTGGATCACTTCAAGGCCTTCAACGACCTGCACGGCCATGTCGGCGGCGACACCCTGCTGTCCGGGTTCGGCCAGTTGCTGCAGAAGCTGGCGCGCAGCGAGGACATTGCCTGCCGCTACGGTGGCGAGGAGTTCACCCTGATCCTGCCGGAAACCGATCTGGACACCGCGCGCGAGCGCGCCGAGAGCATCCGCGCGGCGGTGGGCGCGATGCGCATCCGCCACATGGGCCAGGAACTGCCGGCGGTCACCGTGTCGATCGGCGTGGCCAGCTTCCCGCTGCACGGGCGCCAGGGCGAAAGCCTGATCCGCCACGCCGACGAAGCGCTTTACCGCGCCAAGCGCGATGGCCGGGACCGGGTGGAAGCGGCTGCCGAGTCAGGCGGCCACGTGGTCCATCAGGCGTAGCGCGCCTTCAGCAGCGCGTAGGCGCTGCGCAGGGCCAGCGCCTCGCCGCCGGCGGGGCGGCCGGGACGATCGCTGTCGTTCCACGCGTACACGTCCAGGTGCGCCCACTTCTGGGTGGCCGGCAGGAAGCGTTCCAGGTACAGCGCGGCCGTGACCGCGCCGGCCATGCGCGAACCGGCGTTGGCCAGATCCGCCACGTTGCTGGTCAGGTAGCGCAGGTAGGGACGCCAGAGCGGCATCCGCCAGACCGGATCGCGCATGCGATCGCCGGCGGCGATCCAGTCGTTGGCCAGCGCGTCGTCATTGGCGAACAGCGCCGGCAGATCCGGACCCAGCGCGATCCGCGCCGCGCCGGTGAGGGTGGCGAAATCCAGCACGATCTCCGGCGACTGCTCGCCGGCGTAGGTCAGCGCGTCGCACAGGATCACCCGCCCTTCGGCGTCGGTGTTGTCGATTTCCACGCTGATGCCCTTGCGGGTGGCGATGATCTCGCCGGGGCGGAACGCGTTCGGACCGATGCTGTTCTCCACCGCAGGCAGCAGCAGCGTCAGGCGCACCGGCAGCCCCCGCTCCATCACCAGCCCGGCCAGCGCCAGCGCGTGCGCCGCGCCGCCCATGTCCTTCTTCATGTTGCGCATGCCGTCGGCCGGCTTGATGTCCAGCCCGCCGGTGTCGAAGCACACGCCCTTGCCGACCAGCGCCACATGCGGATGCGCCGGGTCGCCCCATTGCAGCGCGATCAGGCGCGGCGCGCGATGCGAGGCGCGGCCGACCGCGTGGATGGCGGGGAAGTTCTGCGCCAGCAGCTGATCGCCGGCGATGACGTCGATGTCCGCGCCATGCGCCTCGGCGATCGCGCGCGCGGCCGCTTCCAGCTCGTCCGGACCCATGTCCTCGGTCGGCGTGTTGACCCAGTCGCGCACGCGCAGGCTGGCGGTCAGCAGATCCTGCGCTTCGGCGTCGGGTTCGCCCAGCACCAGCCGCGCCGGCAACCGAGAGGGTGTCTTGTAGCGGCTGAAGCGGTAGCTGCCCAGACCCCAGCCCAGTTGCAGCGCCGCGTGCGCATCGGCATCCAGGTCATGCGCGATCCGCCAGTCGCCCGCGGGCAGCGCGAACGGCGCGTGTGCGTAGCTGTAGGGATCCAGCGGGTCGCCCACGCCAATCACCGCGCCGGCCAGTCCCTCGGCATCCGGCAGCAACGCCAACGTGCCCGGCGCGGCGCTGTAGTTCTGCGCCTCCAGCCACGCGCGCACGGCGGCGGGCTGCGCATCGCGCCAGCTTTCCCAGCCGCCGCGCGCGACGACGTGCAGGGGGCGGGCCTGGGGGGAATCCTGGGTGTAGCCGGGGGAAAGGTTCATGCGCGGGCATGCTCCGTGGCGAAATCGGGATGGGCATCCAGCCAGTCGGCCAGTGCGGTGAGGGTGGCGAATTCCAGGTCCGGCAAGGGGTCCGGATGCGGCCAGCCGGCCAGGTGATCGACGTGGTCGATCCGGTTGAGCCAGCAGGTGCGCAGGCCGGCGCGCGCCGCCCCGACCACGTCCAGATCGATGTGGTCGCCCACGTGCAGCACCTGCGCGGGCGGCACGCCCAGGCGATCGCAGGCGGCCAGGAAGATACCCGGTTCCGGCTTGGCCGAACCGTGCTCGCGTGCGCCCAACTGGAACACGAAATGCCGGGCCAGCCCGATTCGCTCCAGATCGGCGTTGCCGTTGGTGACCGCCGCCACCGGCACCCGCGCGGCGATGCGCAGCAGCGCGTCGATGGCGTCGGGGTAGCATTCGACCTGGTTGCGGGCCGCGTAGAACACTTCGTAGGCCGGTTCCAGCAACGCCGGATCCGCTCCGCTCTCGTGCAGCGCGCGCTGCAGGGTCAGGCGGCGCAACGCGCTGAGGTCGTGGATCAGTTCCGGATGGGCGGTGAACACCTGCTCGCGCAGCGCGCGCATGCGTTCGACCGGAAACAGTTCGGCGGTACGCGGACTGTGTTCGATCAGCCACTCGTGCAGCACCCGTTCAATCCGCGCGCCGATGGGCGCGAACGGCCAGAGGGTGTCGTCGAGGTCGAGGGTGATGGCGCGGACGGGGAAGCTCACGGGGCGATTTTACCCCGCCGCGCTTCCAGCCGCCGAAAACGCTTACCTACTCCCTTCTTGTGGGAGCGACGTGAGTCGCGATACCCGACCATCGCCAGGAAAGCCACAGACGGGGTATGGCCGGTTCCGTGCCAAAAGCTCGCGACTCACGTCGCTCCCACAGGTTGGAGGGGGCGGGGCGGTTACTCCAGCAGGCGGGCCCAGCCTTCCATGCCTTCCACCCGCGCCAGCACCAGTTTCACGCAGACGAGCAGCGGCACCGCCAGCAGCAGGCCGATGATGCCCCACGCCCAGCCGAACAGCATCAACGCCAGGATCAGCACCAGCGGCGACAGTGCCATCCGCCGGCCCAGGATGATCGGCGTGATGATCTGGCCTTCCAGCGTATGCAGCACCAGGTAGATGCCGGCCGGCAGCAGCGTGTGCAGCGGATCGTCGAAGGTGATGAAGCCGACCAGCAGCATCATGATCACCCCGATCAGCGGGCCGACATACGGCGCGAAGTTGAGCAGCGCCACCAGCGTGCCCCACAGCATCGCCTCGCTCAGTGGCATCTTCAGCAGGTACAGCGCGGTGGCGAAGATCAGGCCCACCACCGTGTTGATCACGCTGATGGTCAGCACGTAGCGCGAGACCTCGCGCTCGATGGAGTGCAGGATGTCCACGGTGAACTTCTTTTGCTGCCGACTGGACAGCAGCGCGATGGCCTGCCGCTGCAGGTTCTCGCCGTAGACCATGAAGAAGAACGTCAACAACACCACCGCCAGGATCGAGGCCAGCAAGCGGGGCGTGGTGGTCAGCATGCGGTAGGGATCGTCCTGCGCGGTGCGCACGATCTGCGGGCGCTTGCCGGTCTCGCCGCCGGCGGCGCGGGCGAAGTTCTCCGCCGCGCGGTTGGCCTCCTGCACAGGCTTGGTCCACTCGCGCAGCTTCGGCGCCAGCTGGCGCAGTTCGCTCGGCGCCTCGCGGAACCACACCGAAGCCGGCTGCCACAACTGCGTGCCCAGCGCCCCGGCGGCGGCCAGTCCGCCCAGCAGCACGATCAGCGCGGCCAGGAAGCGCGGCAGGCGCAGGCGCCGCAGCGTGCGGATGATCGGATTGCCGACCAGCGCGAAGAACGCGGCCAGCAGCACCGGCAGCACCACGTCCTGCGCCGCCCACAGGGTGAACCCGACCGCCAGCGTCGCCAGCACCACCAGCGCTATCGGCGCGCGCGGGCGCGGCGGCAGCGGCGTGGATTCGGCGGCGGCAGCGGGGGTGTCGCCAGCGGGCGAAAGGGCCATCGGGGCACTCCGGAAATGGAGTCCGATTATGCCGCTCCAGGCCGGTTCCGCACGGCCGGCGCGGTGGCCGGACGGGTTCCGGCAGGCGTCATCGTCATGGCGTGAAGGGGAAGCGGGTTTCGTTCACGCCGAATCGACGGGCATCGGGCGACACAAGCCATACCCCCTTCGAAGAAGGGGGTGGGCGCCGCAGGCGACCGGTGGATTGACCCGCCATGCGGCGGTTGTGGAGCGCCTGCTTTTACGCGGAAGAGCCAATCCCCCTCGTTCCCCCTTTTTCAAAGGGGGAGGCAAAGCAGAGCCACAAGAAGAGTCCCGCGCGTTGCGAGAAGTGATTGCGAGCTACCCCCTTCGAAGAAGGGGGTGGGCGCCGCAGGCGACCGGGGGATTTGCTTTACGCGGAAGAGCCAATCCCCCTCGGTCCCCCTTCTTCGAAGGGGGAGGCAAGAGCAACATCAGGGCGTGGGGCGCAACGACTGGACGGATTTCGCGAGCCTAGCGCTCGGACATCTCGGTCGCCGCTTCCGCTGGCATGGGCTGGCGGAGGGGCATCTCTTCCTCGTCGAAGGCTTCATCCACCAGCGGTTCTTCCGGCGGGTAGGCCTGCGAGCCCGCCTGTTCTTCCTGCACCGCCTGCGCGGTGTCGGCGGCCTCGCTGGCCTGGTCGGCGGCGGTGGCCGCTTGCACGGTGGCGAACAGGCTGCTCAGCGAACCCACCATCTGCAACCAGCGCGCGCCGTTCATCGAGCGCAGCGGTTCGGCGCGGCCAGCCAGGAAACCACTGACCAGTCCGGCAATCATGATGCGTCCGGGCGTCCAGCTGTCGCGCCAGACCTGGCTCAGGGTTTGCCAGTGCGTCCGGGTCTGCAGCGCGCGGCCCTCGACCAATTGCTCGGCGCGATCCACGCGGCGTTGCAGGCGTTCGAAATTCATCGCGCCGCTCCCGGGTCGGTGTCGCCATCCTCGTCGGCGTCGTCGTGCTCGTCGAACAGGCCCAGCCGCTGCAACTGGCGGCGGGTGGCGTGCAGCCCGGTGTGATCGAAATATTGCCCCACCTTCCACGCCGCCAGCACGGTCACGCCGATGCTGACCAGCGCGGTCACCGACAGCGATTGCAGCCAGGTCCAGCCCAGCCGCTGCAGCAACGCGATCAACGCACCGGCGCACAGCAGCCAGGCCGAGGCGCCGAAGATGATCGCCACGCCGGCCCAGGCCAGCGCCCGGCCGAACGCGCTGCGCGCCAGCGCCAGATCCGCCGACACCAGCCGGCGCAGCGCGCGACCGGTGTCACCGGCCGACGCCAGCGCCGCCTTGCCGGCCGCGCCGACCTCGCGCAGGCTGTCGTCCAGCCCGGGCTCGGCGGCTCGGGGTGCTTCGGTGTCGGAAGATTCCGGCGGAACGCTCACGCGTGGGGCTTACTTGTCGCCGCTGCGTGCCAGCTTGGCGATGATCCAGCCGGCGGCGAAGGCCACGCCGAACGAGGCCAGCGGACGCTCGCGGATCAGGTCGGCGGCGCTGTCGATCAGATCGCGGCCCTTGTCCATCAACGCATCCACCTGTTCGCGGGCGGCGGCGCCACCCACTTCGGCGGCGGCGATGCCGGCCAGCGCGCTGTCGGCCAGCTCGGACTTCACGTTGGCCTTGCCCAGCTTCAGCTCGTCGCCGGCAGCGCCGGCGGCGCCCTTGATCGCCTCGCCGGCGGCGGATGCGGCCGACTTCAGGTGCGAACCAGCCTCGCCCAGATTGCTCTTCATCGCATCGGTAGCGGTGGGATTGCTCATCGTCGTCTCCAGCAGTGAGGGATTGCCGCT
Organism: Pseudoxanthomonas sp. 22568; assembly: GCF_052044485.1. Lineage (NCBI taxonomy): Bacteria > Pseudomonadati > Pseudomonadota > Gammaproteobacteria > Lysobacterales > Lysobacteraceae > Pseudoxanthomonas > Pseudoxanthomonas sp. 22568. The sequence goes on along the minus strand of NZ_JBQENC010000012.1, from coordinate 66,269 downwards.
CCACTCTATAGCAGGTGGGCATGAATGGGCTGTTATGTGGCCGGGTGGGGGCTTTGCGCAAATCCCAGGATCAGAAGCAAATCCCCCTCAATCCCCCTTTTCCAAAGGGGGAGGCAGAAGCAGCATCGGGGTTCAAGTGAAAAACACTGAAGGATCCCCCCTTTGAAAAAGGGGGGCAGGGGGGATTTGCTCTTGCTCCTGCTTCGCCTACTGCATCAGCAGATTGCCGGAGCTGCGCCCACGCAGAATCTGCAACACCAGTTGCTGCGGCTTGCGATCGAAGCTGGCGCGGAAGCTGGCCAGATCGGCGAAATCGCCACTGCTGCCACCCACCACCAGATCGCCCGGACGCAGGCCGCTGTTCCAGGCTCGGCTGCCGCGAGCGACATTGGCCACTTGCAACCCTCCGACCGCGCCCATGCTGCGCAGTTGCTGGCGCGAGCCTTCGTCCAGATCCTTGAAGGTCGCGCCGGTCAGGCGTGGATCCACCGTCGAACCATCCAGCGAACGCAGGCCTTCCTTCAACGTCGCCGTCAGCTGCAACGGCTTGCCGTCGCGGCGCACGTCCAGGCTGATCCGGCTGCCGACGTCCTGCAGACCCTCGAAGTTGTGCAGCGACGGCGCGTTGTCGATGCGCTGGCCGTTGGCGGCCAGCACCACGTCGCCGGACTGCAGGCCGGCGGCGGCGGCGGCCGAGCCCGGATACACCCGGGTCACCAGCGCGCCGCGCGGGTTCTCCAGGCCCAGGCCCTTGGCCAGGCGCTCGTCCACGTTCTGGGTTTCCACCCCCAGCGTGCCGCGCTTGACCACGCCGTTGTTGGCGATCAGCTGGTCCTTGATGTTGCGGGCCAGGTTGATCGGAATCGCGAAGCCCAGGCCGATGTTGCCGGCCATGCTGCCGCGCGGGTTGAAGCTGGCGGTGTTGATGCCCACCAGCTGGCCCTGCAGGTTGACCAGCGGACCGCCCGAGTTGCCCGGGTTGATGGAGGCGTCGGTCTGGATGAAGTTCTGGAAGCCCGCCATCGGGATGCCGCTGCGGCCCACCGCCGAGACGATGCCCGAGGTCACCGTCTGGCCCAGGCCGTAGGGATTGCCCATCGCCACCACGAAGTCGCCGACCTGCAACTGGTCGCTGTTGGCCATCGGGATGGCGGTCAGGTTGGTGGCCGGGATGCGGATGACCGCCACGTCGGTGTCCGGGTCCGAACCCAGGAACTCGGCTTCCATGGTGCGGCCGTCGCTGAGGGTCACCGACACGCCGTCGGAATTCTCGATGACGTGGTGGTTGGTCAGGATCAGGCCCTGCTGGGCATCGATGATCACGCCCGAGCCCAGCGCGCGCTCCACGCGCTCGCGCGGCATGTCCGGGATGCCGAAGATGCGGCGGAAGAACGGGTCGTCGGCGAACGGCCCCAGCGGGCTGGCCACCCGCACGGTCTGGCGGCTGTACACGCTGACCACCGCCGGGGTGACCTGCTTGAGCATCGGCGCCAGCGACGGCACCGGCTGGCCGCCGACGGCGGCCGGCAGCGTGGCGGCGACGGGAATGGCGGCCGCGGGCATCGCCTGCGCGGGCTGCTGGAAGGTTTCGTGGATGGCCGTGGCGGCAAATCCGCCGAAGGCGGCGGCGGCGGTCAGGGCCAGCAGGGTGGGGAGCGGTCGGATCGGTCGCATCGGTCGTATCGCGGCAGGTCGTGAGGGTCTGGGACTTCGGATGGCGGCGCCCGGCGAGGCTTGCAAGGGGCGTCCGCCGTTCCTGAACGAGTGTGCGCATCGACCACTAAACCCGCAATGAAGTTCCACGCCAGGACTGTCCGCGGTTTCACCGGATCACCCCGGATTGTCATGAAAAAAAGCACCATAAGCCGATTGACAGACCCCCCGGCCGGGGGTAGCTTGGCTACCTCGTGCCGCCACTACATATAGCGGTCCGGTGCGAAAGCGGCCCAAGCACTGGTGTTTTTGCTTGACAAAGGAAGGCTCCCCGGGGAGGGGCGCCAAAGCGATGGAAGGGTGTGAGAAAACTAGCGTGAGCCTACGTGAGCACGTTTCCCGCAATCCCGCCAACACACTCCGGCAACCTGCGCCGCGCATGATGGAGCGCTGCGCGCGGGCCGGTCGTCCCCGTCGTCCGGGCACGCTGCGGTAACACACAATTAGAAAAGAACCCGGTTCAGGAACCAAGGAGAACGACACAACATGAGCACGGTGCGCCTCGAGGCGGTCAAGACAGCGGCAACCGGGACCGAGATCCCCATGCAGCCGGCGTCCCAGGACATCTGGGACAAGAAGTACCGGCTGAAGACCAAGCAGGGCGAAGCCCTGGACGCCGACATCGACGGTACCTACCAGCGCGTGGCCCGTGCCCTGGCCGATGCCGAAACCACCAACGAGAAGCGCGCCTACTGGTACGAGCGTTTCGTGTGGGCGCTGCGCCGCGGGGCCATTCCCGCCGGCCGCATCACCTCCAACGCCGGCGCCCAGCAGCACAAGCCGGCCACCAGCACCATCAACTGCACCGTCTCCGGCACCATCGAGGACTCGATGGACGGCATCCTGGACAAGGTCCACGAAGCCGGCCTGACCCTGAAGGCCGGCTGCGGCATCGGCTACGAGTTCTCCACCCTGCGCCCGCGCGGCGCGTTCGTGGCCGGCGCCGGCGCCTACACCTCCGGTCCGATGTCCTTCATGGATATCTACGACAAGATGTGCTTCACCGTGTCCTCGGCCGGCGGCCGTCGCGGCGCCCAGATGGGCACCTTCGACGTCTCCCACCCGGACGTGAAGGACTTCATCCGCGCCAAGCGCGAAGACGGCCGCCTGCGCCAGTTCAACCTGTCGCTGCTGATCACCGACGGCTTCATGGACGCGGTCAACAACGACGGCGACTGGCCGCTGGTGTTCCCGGTCAACATCAAGGAAAAAGGCGACCTGGACCTGGAAGACGCCAACCAGGTGGTCTGGCGCGACTGGCCGACCCACAAGAACTACGTGGTCCGCGACGACGGCCTGGTCGCCTGCAAGATCTACGGCCACATCCGCGCCCGCCACCTGTGGGACATGATCATGGTCTCGACGTACGACTACGCCGAGCCGGGCTTCATCCTGATCGACCGCGTCAACGAGATGAACAACAACTGGTGGTGCGAGACCATCCGCGCCACCAACCCGTGCGGCGAACAGCCGCTGCCGCCCTACGGCGCCTGCCTGCTGGGCTCGGTCAACCTGACCAAGTTCGTGCGCGATCCCTTCACCGACCAGGCCCGTTTCGACTGGGAGGAATACAAGGAAGTCGTGCGCGTGTTCACCCGCATGCTCGACAACGTGGTGGAAGTGAACGGCCTGCCGCTGGAACAGCAGCGCGCCGAGATCCTGCGCAAGCGCCGCCACGGCATGGGCTTCCTGGGCCTGGGCTCCACCCTGACCATGCTCAAGCACAAGTACGGCAGCCCGGAATCGTGCGAGTTCACCGAGTCCATCGCCCGCGAAATGGCCGTGGCCGGCTGGGAAATGGGCCTGGCGCTGGCGAAGGAAAAGGGCGCCGCCCCGATCATGGAAGAGCTGTTCACCGTCACCGCCGAGATGCTGCGCAAGCGTCCGGAAATGGCGAAGGACGGCTGGAAGGTCGGCCAGGAAATCCCCGGCAAGGTCCTGCACGCCAAGTACAGCCGCTACATGCAGCGCGTGGCTTCGGTCGCGCCGGATCTGGTCGATGAAATGGCCGAGGTGGGCAGCCGCTTCACCCACCACAGCTCCATCGCCCCCACCGGCACCATCAGCCTGTCGCTGGCCAACAACGCCTCCAACGGCATCGAGCCCTCGTTCGCGCACCACTACAGCCGCAACGTGATCCGCGAAGGCAAGAAGTCCAAGGAAAAGGTGGACGTCTACTCCTACGAGCTGCTGGCCTACCGCGAACTGGTCAACCCCAAGGCCATGCCGTTTAGCGACGAAGCCGACGCCAAGCTGCCGGAATACTTCATCGCCGCCGACGACATCTCGCCCAAGGAACACGTGGACGTGCAGGCCGCCGCGCAGAAGTGGGTGGACAGCTCCATCTCCAAGACCGCCAACGTCCCCACGGACTACCCCTACGAGGAGTTCAAGGACATCTACCGCTACGCCCACCAGCAGGGCCTGAAGGGCTGCACCACGTTCCGCTTCAACCCCGCCGCCTTCCAGGGCGTGCTGGTCAAGGAAGCGGACCTGGAAAACACCACCTACCGCTTCGAACTGGACGACGGCAGCGTGGTGGAGGTCAAGGGCAACGAGCAGATCGAATACGACGGCGAAATGCACACCGCCGCCAACCTGTTCGACGCGCTCAAGGAAGGCTACTACGGCAAGTTCTGACGGCCGACGCGCGCTGCCCCGCAGCCGCGCCAACCCGAAAGAACCACCGTCCAAGTGGCAACCGAACGAAGTCCCCTCTCCCGCTTGCGGGAGAGGATGCCCGAAGGGCAGGTGAGGGGGGCGAGCGCAGCGAGCTGCTCTTCCCCAGGAAACAACCCGAAAGTTCCCTCTCCCGCTTGCGGGAGAGGATGCCCAAAGGGCAGGTGAGGGCGAGCAGCGAGTTGCTCTTGCCCAGGAAACAACCCGAAAGTCCCCTCTCCCGCCCGCGGGAGAGGATGCCCGAAGGGCAGGTGAGGGGGGCGAGCGCAGCGAGTTGCTCTTGCCCAGGAAACAACCCGAAAGTTCCCTCTCCCGCTTGCGGGAGAGGATGCCCGAAGGGCAGGTGAGGGGGGCGAGCGCAGCGAGTTGCTCTTGCTTTTCAACCATCCGCCAACAAGGCAAAAACCCACAACCCCCAGCCCCGCTGCAAAACCGCGAAGCTGGGTATAGCATCGGCGACGTAATCCGACAGAACGCCCACAGGAGGGCACATGAGCAACGGTAATGGTGTCACGGCGACGCTCTCCGACGCCGCCGAGACTGTGAAGGAAAAGGCGATGGAAATCGGCGGCGCGGTCGCCTCCTCCGCCAGCGCCACCGTCGCCAAGGCGAAGAAGGCCGCCAAGAAGGCGGAAAAGACCGTCAAGGCCGACCTCGCCAAGGCCAAGAAGGCCGTCGCCAAGCGCACCAGCAAGGCCAGCAAGGCGGTGAAGAAGACCGTCGACAAGGCCAAGAAGAAACTGGCCGCCGCCAGCGCCAACGCCAAGAAGGAAGCCGCCGCGCTCAAGCGCAAGGCCACGGGCGCCAAGAAGAAGGCGGCCAAGAAGGTATCGGCCGCGCGCCGCACCGCCAAGAAGGATGTCGCCAAGGCCAAGGGCACGGTGAAGCGTGACGTGGCCACGGCCAAGCGCAAGGTCGCCAAGAAGGCGACGACCGCCCGCAAGGCGGTGAAGAAAGCCGTGAAGAAAGCCACGGCCAAGAAGGCAGCACCGAAGAAAGCAGCACCCAAGAAGGCGGCCAAGAAAGCCGTCCGCAAAGCAGCCCCGAGAAAGACCGTGAAGAAAGCCGCCAAAAAGGCGGCCAGGAAGTAACCCGCAACACCGCCTTCCCCTCTCCCTGACCGGGAGAGGGGACAGGCTTTAAGGGCACCACCGCCCGGAAGGCGGTCCCCTCATCACCTCGCACAACGACACAACAGGATTTCCCGCCATGGCCGTCAAGATCGACAAGAAAATCAAGGGTTACAGCGTCCTCACCCCGGAAGACAAGGCGCGCGAAGCGGCGCCCCCGGTGCAGGCCGAGTCGATCACCCGCGCCAAGGCCGAAGCCGAACTGCCCAAGGCCGACATCATCCACATGCACGAGCGCATCGAGCGCCCGGAAGTGCTGGTCGGCAGCACCTACAAGATCAAGTCGCCGCTGGTGGAACACGCCATGTACGTGACCATCAACGACATCGTGCTCAACGCCGGCACCGAGCACGAACTGCGCCGCCCCTTCGAAATCTTCATCAACAGCAAGTCGATGGAGCACTTCCAGTGGATCGTCGCGCTCACCCGCATCATGTCCGCCGTGTTCCGCAAGGGCGGCGACGTCACCTTCCTGGTCGATGAAATGAAGGCCGTGTTCGACCCGCGCGGCGGCTACTTCAAGGCCGGCGGCGTCTACATGCCGTCCCTGGTCGCCGAACTGGGCGCCATCGTCGAAGAACACATGAAGTCGATCGGCCTCATCCACGACCCGGAAATGAGCGACCACCAGCGCGCCATCCTGGCCGAAAAGCGCAAGCAATACGAAGACCGCGCAAAAAAAAACTCTGAAATAACCCCCCCGCCCATCCCTTCCCCCGCTCCCGCGGGGGAAGATGCCCGCAGGGCAGAAGGGGGCGCTCCTGGCGCAGGCCCTTCAAACACCACCACCAACACCCCAGGCGCCTCCGAAGACATCGCCGTTACCGGCGACGGCGCCAGCTTCCCGCCCTCCGCCACCCTCTGCCACAAGTGCAGCACCAAGGCGCTCGTCATCATGGACGGCTGCGCGACGTGCTTGAACTGTGGGTATTCGAAGTGCGGGTGAGTAGAGCAGAGCGGTCTAAGAATCCGCAAGACCTTCCTATCACTTTCGTGCTAGATGTTGGCGATGGCGCAGTAGACTGCCCCCTTTGACGCGATTCATAATTGCCGTTATTGCTAGGAGGCAAGTATGCCCACAGTCGTCTCACTATTTAGCGGTTGCGGTGGCTCGGACGCCGGCTTGATCGATGCCGGCTTTGAAGTTCTCATGGCTAACGACATCCTGAGCTATGCACGCGATGTGTACTTGGCGAACCATCCCGAGACAGACTTTCAGCTCAAAAGCGTAGTCGATATTCGAACCTTTCCAAAGGCCGATTTGCTTGTCGGTTGCTATCCGTGCCAAGGCTTCAGTCAAGCCGGCGCTCGCGATCCTGGGCGTAGCATCAATTTCTTATATCGAGAGTTTGACCGAGCACTACGGCAGATGAAGCCTAAGGCATTCATCGTGGAGAACGTTGCTGGTATGCGTCGAGCAGATTCTCTGCATCTATTTGAGAATCAGCTTCGTCGCTTCCGATTGGCTGGCTACAAAGTGACGGCGAAGATACTAGATGCTACCGAGTATGGCGTTTGTCAGGAACGCGCACGCCTGTTTTTCGTTGGAATTCGCTCAGATATAAATTTGACGTACGAATTCCCCGCGCCTACCCATGATCCGCATGGTGTTTCACCAACCTTGCCTGCGACGCCGTTATTGCGTGATGTCATTGGGCATCTCCCGGAGTGGCCAGATGGTGAGTTCGACCAACAGCCTTTCCATTGGTACTACCTTTCTCGAAATCGTCGTCGCGGTTGGCACGAAGTCAGTAAGACTATCGTCGCACACAGCCGGCACGTACCGCTGCATCCGATTAGCCCAGAGCTAACAAGATTAGGTACAGATGAGTGGGTGTTCTCTTCTGATGCACCTGCTAGGCGTCTTTCATTTCGTGAAGGCGCTTGCATCCAAGGGTTTCCTCGGGACATGAAGTTCCCCGATACTTACGGTTTGTCCCTGAAGTACCGAGTTGTTGGCAATGCCGTTCCACCTCCATTGTTTCGTGCGGTAGCTTCCGCGCTACCTGATATGTGGTGAGCGTCAGCGTCTGGTTCTAGGTGGTCGGACGTTTGAAGATTTGGAATCCGATCGAGATCAACGGCTTTTCGTTCTGGCGGGTGCTTTTTTCGCATTTCGAGAGCCAAGTGATCTACCGTTTTTCAGGGCAGTCTCCTTGGTTGCGGTTTTATTGATGTTCTTTGGTGCTTTCTTAGCAGACTTGCCTTTCTTCAGAACCGTTTTTTGACTGCGCTTCTTCTTTACTTTCGCCTTTTTCTCCGCCGCCGACATGGCATCAAGAATCATGGCCTTGAAAGGCGTGGGCAATGGTTCTTGCTCAAGATTCAACGCCCGAATAAGACGGTATCTATCGAAGAGCAACGTCCCCACGTTGATGGGATTTAGCCACGCACCGTTGGCACTGCGATAGACATATGGAATAAAAGACGCCAACACTGGTTTGGAAGTCCACGTAAACAGTGATTTGAATCTAAGCGGCTGATAAATCTTATCTCGCCAATATTTTGTATCGGATGAAGAGGCACATTGGCCAAGTAGAGCAACTGCGCCATGCGCCGCATCTTCAAATCCGAATGTAGCAATTAGATCAACGCCACCATCTCCGCCAATGTCAGGTAAATGCGAAATATAGTCTTCATTGACTTTGGCTGCCAGATGCGGCTCCAAGAATCTGGCTACTTGTTCTGTGGAAGTGCCGATTGCCTTGCGATCACTTGACCCCGCATCAACATTCCATACTTTAGCTCTTGATCCGAGAAAACGTTGTAGAGCCAACTTACAAAGATCAGAGAACGAAGCAGAAAGAGCCTGGCTCAATTCTGTTCGACTGCAAGAAAGTAAAAATCTATATACTAAGGATTGATCTGTTTCAGCGACATTCGGCTTGCGGATGACATCACGACTGACGTCGAATACATAACTTCCGGCAAATGTAGCAGCTCTATAGACCAAATGATCGAAGCAATCATCGATAGCGCGTTCAAGCATGGTATCCGGTTCGAGTTCAATATCAGCGGACCGCCTTTCAGGAACGCCATCGAAGCTAAAATCTACTGCAATATCTCCACGAGATATTTCTGTTGATAGTTCCTTGAGAAGGACCCATTCAATTTCATCAGCAACACGTTGCGGTCGCTCTACTAGACTCATATCGGCGCCTCCCCTGGCCTAAATTCCGAGCACCTTCTTGATTGCACTGAGCTGCTTGTCGATATCTCCCACGATATCGCGAATGGTCTTATCCGGTTTTGCAGTTGGAATCATGGAGCTAACCATTCGAAGCTCTTGATATGCACGTGAAAGTGATTGCAATACGTTGTCCGCGATTGCCCCCGAGCGCTCGTACGCGATGGAAAGATCTCTTGTATTCCTGAGCACCTTTGTTGCTGTCTTGGATCTGAGGACTGCAGCCAGTTCGGGTAAATTTCGGGATTCGCCAAGAACGGTCCGACCATTGGCATCAGAACGAAAGCACCAATCGTAAAGGTCAGCAACACCTGATTTGCTCAGACGGCCAGGATAAACAATCGGGTCGTTATATTCCTCAATGGTGTCGCTATCGGCATCATATTGAATAACGCCCGTATGACCCGCGATGGGTTTGCGATCTCCAATAGCGGTATACAAAACGCCGAAGCTGAAACTCAGCTCGTCCATTGTTTTGTCGCCATAGAAACCATTCTTCTTAATTAAATTGAAAACCGCTAAAGCATCCAGATTCTTGCGGACATAATCGCTTCTCCTACCGCTGCCAATTCTTGATGCAACTTCTAGATATCTATCCGCTGGCGATTTTTTATTACTGGTGGCGATGAAAAGCTGGTACATATATCTTGCTTTTGGCAAAGGCTCCCAAGCCTTGACGCCGACGATATGGCGCGAACCCAAATAAGGCAGGGCACTATCACGCGAAGCTACCTCGATAACAGGTAACTTGTCAGGGATGTTCTGCGAGGGCGAACGATCCGCGATTTCGCGCAACGAGGGCCGCTGGGGATAGAGCCCAGGGTTGCGCAAGAGTTTGACGGAAGTAAGGCGCCGATTACCTTCAATGACCCGAAGTTTTCCCTTGGGATCGCTCGAAGAGCGATAGACAACCAGCGGCTCCCCGGGGAAGAACCCATTTCGGCCAATGGCTTCCATGAGATCTTCGACCGCCTCATGACGTGCAATATGCTGGATCAATTGCTTCTGGGGAGAGCCATGCAGGTCCTCCGGCAGTCGGGGATTGTCAGGGTCCAACAAGAGTTGGTCGATCGGTACTTCTTTTATGGCGGTCAAGGTTAGCACCCTCCAGTTAGCAGCTACACGAGGAGCGCAACTCCGCCTTTCCCTGCGGTAACAGTTGCTCCTTGGCGCACTGTTTACCATTGCAGTGGGGTACTCCGCCACTACTATTTGCGGAAATGGTGGAAAAGGCCACCATCGCCCCCTTTTTCTTATCTTCCGCTTGCCACACCCACACTGGTTATCCGCCTAAAAGCTTGCGTAGTAAGAGGGGGCGCGCGACGGCGGGGGCCGCCGCAATTGTCACCTTTTGGATCTCAGAGCTAGGGACTAGAGACCGTTGGCTAAGCTAGTCCCATTGGTGCACGATGGAAAAAATACTTTGAAAAGAACGCGCGCGCTGGCTACCCGCGTTCTTTTTACATGTCGTTCGCGGCGTCTGCTTCGGGTTCGCCGTAGTGACGGCGCAGGGCGGACGTCATTTCGCTGATGTCCTAGGGCATATAGGCGAAGCAGCCGTCAGTCCCTGTATGAAAACCGGCAGATAAGGGGTTTCGTCCGAGCGGAAGCGCGGACTAGCCAAGGCGGCTCGCTCAGCCCCCGACCGAACCTCAATCCACCTATTCCTTCAACCGCATCCTGAACTGAAAACACTCAATTCCAAACCCTTCGCGGAAATAGAAGCGATGGGCCTGTTCGCGGATGGTTCGGGAGATCAGTTGAATCTCGGTGCAGTCCAGGGCTTCGGCCTCGGCGCGTAGTTTGGCGAGGATTCTTGATCCGTAGCCTTTGGAGCGGACGCGCTCATCCGTTACGAGGTCGTCGATATAGAGCAGGCGACCGCAATAGATCATGTTCATGATGCGGTAGCTGGCCACGGCCCGCACCACATTGTCGTCCGTAAGCGCCAGCAGCTTGAGATTGTCGCTGGCCATCAGATCCCGGATGAGGGAGACGTAGTTGACTCTTTCGATCTGGGGCCGCAGTTGGCGCATGACGTCGAACGTCGCGGCAATCTGTTCGTCCGAAACGGCATGCTCGATATGAAGGGTCATCGACGTGGGTGTTGGCGATACACGACTGGGATGTCGCGATTCTGGGCAGGCACCGCAAGGCCGTCAATCAGTGCCAACCGGCCCACGGTAGTCATCCCGGCCATGGACGGATTGGCTCCCAACCTATGACCTATTCAGCCCGACCGCGTGCAGCCATACCATCGGCGATCCGCGGTCGTGGCGTCGCCCACATGAAGTGCTTGCCGCGTCAAACACTCTGGAGAAGCGCAATGAGGTTCAGAGGCACCCGACGTCATTCTGCTCAGACCTCCGTCGCCGCACGGGCATACCGCATGCGCGCCGTCCTGGCGTTGGTCCTGGCCGCCCTCGCGCCGGCCGCCGCCGCGCAATCCACGCTGTTCGATTCGCACGTCCACCTCTGGGACGGCGAGAAGTCGCTCCAGGCCTACGAGGCGCAGTTGAAAGCGCAGAAGCTGGGGCCGGCTGATTTCGCCGGGATGTGGTTTGGCGGCCCCAACCAGGCGCTGGCCGGGGACACGGCGGCCATCCGCGCCGGTAACGACGGCATCCTGGCCCTGGCGGCCAGGCATCCCCGGATGACGGCGGTGGTGACCGTGCATCCCTACGATGGCCAGGCGGCGCTGGACGAGCTGGCGCGGGTGGCCAAGCGGGGCGCCCGCATCCTCAAGATTCATCCGCACACCCAGAAGTTCGAGGCCGATGACCCGCGAGTGCTGGCCCTGGTCCAGCGTGCCGGCGAACTCGGCGTCATCGTGCTGATCGACAACGCCAACATCCTGCCGGGTGACAGCGAGAAGATGTTCAATCTGGCGCTGCACGCGCCGGGCACGAAGATCATCTTCGCGCACATGGGCGGGATGAACTTCCGCTTCTGGAACACGCTCAAGGCGGCGCGCACCGCCGAGGGCCTGCTGGGCGACAACATCTATTTCGACGTCTCGGCCATCGTGGCGCTGGTGGCGGATTCACCGGTGGAGCAGGAGTTCGTGTGGACCATGCGCAATGTCGGCATCGACCATATCCTGCTGGGGTCCGACTATCCGCAGTTCTCGCTTGAGCAGAACGCCGACGCGCTCAACCGTTTGGGCCTGGACGAGCAGGAGCTGGCCAAGGTGCGCTACCAGAATGCCCGCGCCTTGCTGGAACGGCGCAACTGAGCCGCAGGCCGGCAGCAGTGGACGTAGCAGGCGGGTCAGGGGCGATAGGCTCTCTCTTCGCCCCTCCGGCGGCGGGCAACGCCCGAACCGGAGGGGGCCGCGATGAAAGCAGGCCGCGCCGGCCGTTCGCTTGCGGCTAGGCACCCTGCTTTGCGGCGGCGTAGTGGCGCAGCCTCTGCGCAATGTCGCCGGCGTGGAGTTCAAACAGATGATTGTCGAAGTCGTAGAAGTAGACGGAAGCGCTTTCCGCGTCTATCCGGGGGCGTGAGGGCACCACCTCCGCTCCCGCATCAATCAGGTGGCGGGTGACTTCGGGAATGGCCTCCAGGTCGATACTGAGGGCAATGTGGTCGTAGGACCGGGCGCGCCGGGTGTCCGCGTCCTCCATGACGACCAGCCATAGATCACCTATGCGGAGGAACGTCTCCGGATACTTCGAATACTCCCGTTCCCGGCTCCGGTATTCCTCGCGGGCGCCCAGGGCCTGGACCAACAGGCGAACGGTCCGGTCCATGTCGCGCACGACAAGAGTCACGTGGTTGATACCGCGAATGGACATGGGCTGCTCCAGCTTCCGGACGAAAGCCGGACGTCCGATGGATGATAGATCGTCCATCGGTGCATGAGCGCTTGCTTGGGGGCTAGTGCGTGGAGGCACAGAACGCGGGCGCCGGCTGCCCGCGTTTTTGTTACGCGATGCTGACGGCTTCTTCCGCCGCTTCCTCGGGTTCGCCGTAGTGGTAGCGCAGGGCGGACAGCATGTCGCTGACGTCCTGGGCCATGTAGGCGAAGCAGTCGCTCAGGGCCTGCAGGGAAATCGGCAGGCAGAGGGTTTCATCCGAGCGGAAGCGCGGATTGGCCAGGGTGGACAGCATCTTGAGGTGGTCACGCAGCTGGATCATGTTCAGCTGTGTCTCTTCTTCCAACAGATAGACCATACGGGGATTACTCATTGGATCTCCTTTCCTTGATGGAAACCCGGCACGCGGGATTACGGCCGGGAGCCGGGAGGCAGAAAACCGCGTACAGTCGGTCGGGCTGATTTCCCTTTCGGGTGTTGTATTCGCCCCCTCCCGGCGAAGACGCGAAGTCGCCGGTTGTCATCCAGTGATGATGCAAAAGAAAAACCACCGGAATGACGGAGGTGGTACCGCTGTACGGAGTTTTTCTGGACTCCTGAGGCCAGAGTCTGCCGAGCGTGCCGTGCGGTGTCGACTAACTTTGAGCGTTTTACGTTCAAAGATCATGCTCTCACGAAGAGATCTTTGATGCTGCTATCTCTGCGTGGAGCCGGGCACATGTGCGGAAAACTCAAGTACGATTTGCATATCGAACTGTTGACTTCGTTGTGGGGCGTCCGCCTGCGGGTGCCCTTGCCACGGCTAGCATGGAGTCGGGATCGTGATGAAGAACATGGTGTTGGCGATGTGCCTCGCGTGGTCGGGCCTGGAAGACTCGCAGGCGCAATCGTCGCGAGAATCCCTGGGCGTAGAGCGCTTCAATGCGTATATCCATGAGATGGAAACCGGCGAGACCAGCAGCGGGACCGTCCTGTTTTCCAGCCAGGTCGCCACAGCGTACGAGACGCTGTTGAAAACCGAGTCAGATCGGTGGCAGACACTGGTGGATGAGACCGAAGACGGTTTGCGGCTGCTGTTCCGTGCATCCCAGGTTGCGGTGTTTTATACCGGTAACGCCGCTTATCTTGACCTGATGGAGCGCGCGCTGACCGAACTGGAGCGGCGCCATCTCGCTTCGCCCGGGTTACACGCGCAGATGTATGAAGCCTACGTCAGGACTCGACGACTGGATGACGCGCGCGCCCTGGCGACGCGCGCCGGCTTGCGCGACGTCAGCCCCATTCCGCCCATCACGCACGCATCGACGCTGGATATGGACAGACCGGCATGGTTTCGCCCGGAGGCGAATGGTGAGGGCCTGCTGCTGGACAACCCGACGATCGACCCGGAGTTCCAGGTCATCGTGACCACCGGCGCCTACTGCAATCCCTCGCATCGGGCACTCCGGGAGATACATCGGGACAAGGTACTTGCCGCGCTGTTGGGGCGGCACGCGCTTTGGGTCATGCCGGCCGACAGCGCCATCCACGGCGCGGTACTCAGGCAACTGACCGCCGACTATCCGGAGTTCCGGTTCGGCATCGCCTACGGCAAGCGGAACTGGCCGATGGTGGACAACTGGGCCACGCCGATCTTCCATGTGTTCAAGGACGGACGTCTTGTCGATCAGGTCGTGGGCTGGCCGGAAGGTGGCCGCGCCGAGGCGCTGCGCAAGGTGTTGTCGCGACCGGGTGCCGCTTCGGATTTTTAGTGTGCGTGAGCCCGTACCAAAAGTTCGTGCTCTCACGGAAACGGCGCAGGGCGCTAATATGGGGCGGGATGCTCGCGAAGGGATGGGCGGTGATGGAACTGGAAGCCACGAGGACGATTCCGAACACCGACGCCTCCAGCGGGCGGTTGATGCTGTGTGCCCAACGGTCGGGCCTTTTTCAGGTTCGTCGCTTTCTGCCACGAGTGCTTCTGGCTTTCGTCGTGCTTCTGCTAACGGGTTGTCCGCCGGAAGAGCGGTACGTCGTGACCAATTTCCTGGGCGAGGACATTCAGGTCCAGTCCACGGACGGAGCCATAAGCGTTCGAAGCTCGGAAGCGGTCACCATCCGGACCTACGAGCATGTGTTCGAGCTGGATAAGGCGGGTCATAGCCTGCTGAAGATAAAATCCGGAAGGGGTCGTCGATGCTTTGTTCTGGATATCTCTTCCTACGGGGTAGACACGGACACTTACTACGGAAGCGAACCGCGCCCGACACTTCAGATAGTGCTGCTTCCAGAGGGCGATGCGTACGCTATCCCGTACAACCATTCCGCCATGGCCGAAGTCCAGAGCGGAAAAATCAAAGATAGACCGCGCTTCCGACAGTGCCCTGGGCCAGGGAGGATTGCCAGGGACTAACATCTATCGGCGTTCTTGTTCATCTATGAGGTTCATTGTGAGCCACCAATAGTCGTGAAAGCGCCCGAGGTAAGCGCCGGTTCTTCACCTCCCAGACCTGGGTGAAGTAACCCGATAGACGAAGACCGCAACCAGAGCACCCACGCCTGTCACCAGCGCACGGAGCAGGGGGCTTTGAACGAGCAGCGCACCAACGACGGCCGTGACGGCGCATACGGCAAGCGCGGCGAGCAAAGGGATGACATATTTCACTGCGTGTTCCTCATTCACGCCATCAGTATCCAGGCGACAGCCATGGCGTTGTGAAACATGTGGATGAGCGCCGAAGCCACCGTGTTTGCTCTGGATAGCCGGGATGAGCGCAAGAGCGGGATGGCAAAGACCAGCGAGGGGAACCACACCACCAGCCCCCAGGGCCAGTAGAACAGGCTGTGCGCGGCCGCCAGCAATGTCCCCGCACACACGGCCGACCAGCGCGGCGCAAGGCGCCTGGATATCTTCTTGAACAGCCATGCCAGCAGAACCGCTTCCGCCACCGGCGAAAACACGACAATCCCCGCGATTGTGAGGACCATGGCGAACGCATCCGGGCCCATGTCGAGTGGCGGATACGGGCCCTCCAGCACGCGATCCAATCCCGACCCCACCAGGTAAGCGCCGGCAAAGCTCACGCATGCCAACAGAAGGCAGCGAAGGAGCATCGAGTTCACCGATGACAAGAAGATAGCCCGGCGACATTTCGTCGCCGGGCAGGGATTACTGCATGCCTGCCGGCATGTTGTTGTAGTAGTCGCAAGCATCCCCACCGGAATGCTTTTCCGAGAGGACTGCTTTGGCGAGCAATCTGGCGGCTTCCCTCAAAACGGCTCCGATGAGGATAGCTCGTACGCCTCCGCTTACCGCTTCGATTTCGCTGGATGAAAGCTCACGCATGCTCGGTTTCCTCCTTTCAATGGTCGTTCGACCGGGAGTCCCGAGCCTGTCATGCGGTCGACCAAGCGTCGACTAACTTTGAGTGCTATTCGCTCAAAGTTCGCGGTCTCACGGAAGCATCGTGGGGCGATAAGGTGGGGAGAAGTACCTGGAAAGGTAGCTCAGTGAAAGGTCACGAAAGTTGGCGGATAGCACTTCTATCCATGTCGAACCCTAGTCGCATCACGTTTGTATTCGACTAATTCCTACTCTGCATCCGATTGAACTGTGCGCCGAGTAGGATGCATGGTTACCTTCGCGGGGGCATGGCCGTAGCGCTCCCGCCAAAATGCCTCGTCAAATGAGGCGTAACCGAGCAAAGGAGATTGAATCATGCGCGAGCTGAGCCATCAGGAGTTGGAACAGGTTTGTGGTGGTGCGTTCTGGGGAGATGTGGGATACGTGCTGGGAAAACTGGCTGCGATGGGGGCGAAAGTGCAACAGCATATCGACTCTCTGGATAACCCAATGCTGGGTGCGATGTCCCAGGGAGCCTGATGAAGGAGTTTCCAATGAAAGAACTAACAGCCTTTGAGTGCGAGCAGGTATCAGGTGGGGTTATTGCCCAAATCCTGATCGGGATCGCTGTCTATGACGCCGTGACCGATTTCGCGAAGGGATTTGTCGAAGGTGTCAAGTCTGAGATGTAGCCAATTGGCAGCGAGTTCAAAGAGCTCGCTGCCTCATTCTGTGGGAGAGCTTATATGGCCTTGCCGGATGCGACGAGTGGATTCAGGCATTGGATCAATCGTCTCTTTGAGGACAACATGTTCAGGATATTCGTTGCCCTTGTTCTGTTGGATTGGGTATATGCGAGGTGCAAAGTCGCTATTCTGGGGTTCGTCGAGGGCATCAAAAGTGTCATGGGTGGGTGACGCCCAATAACAGCGACCCGGAGTCCTAGAGCGGACGGTCCAAGAAAATACAGCAGAGCGCGGGCATGAACTGTTCGCGCTTTCAACTTCGCTCAAGATCGTGTGTGCCCGCTAACAATCCGTCCGTTCGCCATTGTAAGTACCCGATCGGCGCTGTTGATGGTCTCGGGTCTGTGCGCCACGATGATTCTGGTCAGATCCAGTTGCTGGATGGCTGCATTGACCAGTTGCTCTCTTGTCACGTCCAGATGGCTGGTAGCCTCGTCGAGAAACAGGAGCCTGGGCCTCCGGTACAGCGCCCTGGCGAGGATGAGGCGTTGCTTCTGGCCACCGGATAGCGAGCTGCCCATGTCGCCGATAAGGCTGTGATAACCCATGGGCATGGCGACAATTTCCTCGTGCACCGCCGCCAGCCGGGCCGCGGCTTCTATCCGCGCCGGATCGTGGTCCGGGTCGAAGAAGCTGATGTTTTCGGCGACGCTCCCGGCGAACAGTTGGTCATCCTGCATCACCGTGCCGATCATCGGACGCACACTGTGCGGACCAACCTGATGCAGATCCAGACCCCCGATGCGGATGCTGCCCGAGTGTGGTTTCAACAGGCCTAGCATCAGTTTCACCAAGGTCGTCTTGCCGCAGCCGGAGGGTCCGATGATGGCGACCGATTCACCCGGCTCGACAACGAAGCTGCAGTTGTCGATGACCCAGGGCTCGCCTTCGGCGTAGCGGAAAGACAGGCCATCCACCACGACGCAGGAGTCCGTGGGAGGAGGGCTTTCCTGCCTGTGGATATCCTCGGGCGGGGTAAGGACGATATCCGCCAACCGCTCGCCATGCAGCCGAAGCAGCTTGAACCCGATGAATGTGTCGATGAGGCTGATGATGCGGCTGCTGAACTGTCCTTTGTAGGACAGGTATGCCACCAGCATGCCTATCGAGAAGGTATTGCCAAGTACCAGGTGCGCACCGATGGCCAGTACGATGATGTTCTCGACCCCGAAGATAAGGCCGCTCGTGGTCTCGTAGATCATGTCCATCTTGGCGATACGGACTGCCTGGTTCTGCGTGTCCACCGCATGGTTCATCCAGGCGGCGTGGCGTTGGCGCTCATGCCCCATGAGTTTTATGGTGCTGACACCTCGCAGGGTCTCCAGGAGATGGGTCTCAAGCCTTGCGGAAAGCACGAGCTTCTCTTCGTTGGCCTGCCGGAACCATCGATAGGTGGCCAGGCGAACGCCAAAGTAGAGCAGGAGTGCAATCGCGCTGACCAGCATCAGGCGAGGGCTGTACATCAGCATCACCACCAGTGTAGTGACCGTCATGATGCCATCCAGGACCACTCCCACCGCGCTGGAGGTGATCATGTTCTGGATGGTGCCCACTGACCCCATCCTGGACGTGATGTCACCTAGGTGGCGCTTCTCGAAGAACTCGACCGGAAGGCGGAGAAGGTGCGCCAGCACGTTGCCGTTCCATTGCAGGCCCAGGTGCATCGACAGATGGATTCCGGCCCAGGTACGCATCAGGCCAATGGCGGTCTGCAAGACAAGGAGCAATGAGAAGGCGACGATCAGGACGGTGAGAAGGTCGGTATCGGCGCTGACCAGGACGTGGTCGATGACCCCCTGGGTGAGCAGCGGGGATATCAGGGTAAAAACCTGGAGCGCCAGTGAGAGCAGGAGGATATGCAGCAACGAGCGCTTGAGCCCTCCGATGGAACCGGCCAACTGGCGGAATGAGACGGACGGCTTCGGCTTTTCCTCCTTGAAGTCCATCCCGGGTCGCAACTCCAGGGCGACGCCGGTGAATCGGTTCGACACCTCGCTCACAGCCAGCTTGCGCAGGCCTGACGCAGGATCCATGACCGTAAGCGACTTGCCACTGACCTCGGTCAGTACGACGAAATGATTGAGATCCCAGTGCAGGACGCACGGCAATTGGAGCTGGTCAATTTCTGCCAGCTCCAGCCTTAGCGGGCGCGCCAGGAGGCCTTGCCGTCCCGCCACGTCAATCAGTTGCTGGAGCGTCGCTCCCTTCAGCGACATGCCGTTCTGGCCACGAAGGGTAGCCAGGTCGATATGGCGGCCGTGGTGCGCCAGGATCATGGCCAGACAGGCCAGCCCGCACTCGGCGGCTTCGGATTGAATGATGGGTTTCATGTGCCCAGGACAAGAGCGAATCCGGATAGCGAAAGACTGATTGCCATGTCCTAACGGATGATCACCGGGGCTCCCGTGTCGGTCCGAAAGCCTAGCTTTCCGTAGACAGCGAAGGTCTGATCGACCAGGGAGTCTTCTTCCGCCGCCAAGTCGAAATAGGCATCAAACTCGGGGATATAAACAATGACGTGGTTCGCCCAGATTGGATCAGGCACCACCAAGCTTCTCGGTGGCGTTGACTTGAGGCTCGTGATGATGGTGGTTGAAGGGATTCCTCGTGCGTCGAGCATGTCTCTCAGTAACGTCACATAATCTTTGCAATCGGCGACGCCAAGCGTTGTTATCTGGCCGGGAGAGTTCCTGGGGTGGATTCCCAAGTTGTCAGCAGTGACCAGGTATGGGAATTGGCTTCTCAGTCCTCTCGCAATTTCATCTATTTCGTCAAGAGTGATATTGCTTCTAACGGGATTTCTATTGGTAAGTAGCGCACTCTGGTGTATTTCGTAGTGCCTTGCGAACTGAGACCAGCTTTCTATGGTCGAGTAAAACGTGTAACTGCTTTCTTCGGTCCAGCGGCGATCATCATCCAGGATGGTGGAGCCATTGATTCTGCCTCGGTGGATGCTGCCATCCATCATTTTTGGCGAGTCTAGATAGATGGGGGAGCCCTCTGCGGCGGTGATGATGTGTCGGTTTATTGCGCCGCCTTCCATGTGGAACGTTCCAAGAACGCCATCAAAGATGGGCGATGTTTCTGTTACTTGGCGTACGACCAGTAGTTCTCTTTTTTGCGATGCTGAGGTGGTGATGGATTTGTCTATTTCGTGGTAACAGATAGAAGTATCTGGCTCGCCTGCTGATACGGAAGCCTGGCGACTCTGCCTGTCAGTTGGAGAATAGATGTCGGCTGAAATGCTAAGTACACGTGTTCGATCGCACAAATAAGGAAGGCTAAAGGAGTTGCGATCGGTTCCATCTACGAGCCGTATGTCATCTGGCGAGATTATATTGAGGCTGACCCGGATCGTTGCGTTGTCTTCCTTAAGCAGTATTCGAGAGTAAAAGCAGGAAGACGTCAGTTCCTTGCATTTTTCCAGGAAGGAGATTTCGTCCTTCCCGGGAGACATGAACGGAGCGTCTTTCGCATAGACAAGCAGGGGCGTTAATCCGAAGAAGGCCAGGAAGATGCGGGCGAGTATTTTCATGCGAGGCTATTGTTGTTTCGATGCTTTTTGAGCTCCGTTGCCCATGAATACATGGGCAACGGAGTTTTACTTCACTGGATGCAGGTTCGTCCCCGGGAGTCCCACCTCCCTTCCGTCAGTTGCTCGCAAATAGCGGCGGGAGACCTGTCCAGCGCTGAGATCCATGTTTTCGCCGCAATCTTGCAGAACTGGCTGGTTGCTTCCGCCAATGATTCGCCTGTTTTTCCGGTGACGACGCTCAAGCCTTCGCCAAGACGTTGGCAGGCGTTCATTGCCTGGTCGTGGCTTAAGCCATTACTCCTGGCATCCCTGTACGCATATTCCAGTTCTCGCTGCACGTGCGGCGGAATGTCACCGCCGTTCCGTCCGCCCGATACAACCGTCAGTTCTTTCGCTGTCAGTGTTCTCATGAATAGACTCCTTTACCTTCCGCGTGAATCCGGGAACACACCCGGCAATTTCAAGAAACGTGGGCGGATGCTTGCCCCAAAGCAGGGCTGTCAATGGGCCAGCACCGTCCCCCGAATCGAATAAATCGGCTCAAGCACCCATTCGATCAGGCTGCGCTTCTCTCCCAGAACATCGGCATCCAGCAGCATTCCCGGCTTGAGAGGCTCTGCTTTCCCGTAGGCGGTAACCGACTGCCTGTCGAGCGCAACGCTGATTCGGTAGAGCGGTTCGTTGGTGGAATCACTTGTTCCGCCTGCCTCGCCGTTGACCGCACTCCGGCTGATACGACTGACGCTGCCCCGATGCTGGCCGAACTTCTGGTAGGGATAGGCCTGGTAACGCAGCAATACGACATCGCCGGGTTCGATGAAGCCGATGGCGCGACTGGGCACCCATAGCTCCGCTTCCAGCCGGCCGTCGCCCGGCAGCACGTTCATCAGTGGCTGGTTGGCCTGTACGGCCTGACCTGGCTTGAACAATTGGGCGGCGACCACCCCGGCGACGGGAGCAGTGACAGCCAGTTCGCTGCGAGCCTGCGTTTCGAGACCTTCCTGTTCCAGCAGGGCGAGGTCCCGCTGGAAGGCCGCTTCGCTGCCCAGGCGTTGTCCGGGGAGTTCGCGTATGGCCTGGTCGAGCTGGGTGATTAGGCGGCGCGCCGTGATGAGTTGGCGCTGGAGCGCCTGCATTTCCCCCGTGAGGGCCAGTACCGTGGTTTCCTGTTGCTTGATCTGCAACAGGCTGACGTAACGATCCTCTTCCAATCCCCGCAGGCGATCCAGGGTTTCCCGTGCGATTCGGATCTGTGCCTGCCGGGTGGCGATCTCGATCTGAATCTGTTTCAGCTCCCGCCGGGCGTCGGCCCGTTGTCCGGAAAGGCCCGAGGCCTGAGCATCCAATTGCTCCTGCTGGGCCGAACGGGTTGTATGCAGACCCTTCGTTCGTCGTTGCAGCCGCGCTTCCAGAGCGGCCAGGGTGTCACCGTCGGCGACTGTGGCGCGTGGCATGGTCACCACGGCGATCGTCTCGCCCGCCCGGGCGTGACCGCCTTCGGGAATGTCGACACGCGAGACGATGCCGGTGGCCGGCGCAAGGACGGTCGCCATGCCCTGCACCGGCACCAACTGTCCCACCACCCGTGAGCGGCGGGTATACGTGCCGAAAACAAGAAACAAGACAATCGCCAGCGCCGCGGTGCTGGCAAACGCGGTCAGCACCCACAGGCGTAGGGGTTGGGTGAGGGAGATGCTGCCCAGCCAACCCGTGCGTCTTGCCTCCAGCACTTCCTTGCGAAAAAGATCCTGCGACATGGTGCGGACCACCGGGGACGTCGTTGCGAAACAGTTATCCGGTTACCGCATCCAAGTCGACTAACTTTGGAGGTTTTACGTTCAAAGTTCGCGTTCTCACACTATGAATCTTGCTGCGATCGCGTCGCTGTGCCCTCTTGCCGAACGCTCACATGTGGCCATCAATGCGTCGCCGAGACACGCTTCTTCTCTTCGCCAACAACAAACCAAGCGCAGCGAGCAAGGGAGCGCCGAGAACCAGCATCGCCCGCACTGCGCCCGAAGCCTCCAACTGCGCAGCTGCAATCGGCAAGACAATCAGCAGCACCCCATTGTTGAGGCTTTCCGAGACGGCCAGTACCTGACCCTTGTCGGGGCCGCTGCGGTGGGCGAGCAGGGCGGTGCTGGCGGGGGCGGCCAGGCCGAGGGCGAATCCCCACAAACTCAGACAGGCGAGTGCGGCCGGGAGCGTCAGTGGTGCGGCCATGAAGGCGCCCATCGCCAGCGGGAGCAGCCACAACGCGGCCATCAATACCGCCTCGTCCCCTGAAAGCAGGCGGCGTACCGCGCCAATACCCAGATTGCCGAGAAACAGGCCACCGCCGAAGACGGAGACCGACAGGCCGACGGTGGCGGTTCCCAGGCCATGCCGGTGGCGGAGCACTTCACCCGCCAGCAGGAAGCCGGCGACGGCGGCGCCGTTCCAGAGCCCCTTGGCCAGCAGCAGGTGTACCAGCCTGCCTTGGGCAAGCCAGCGGACGGCGCCCGACCCGGCGAAGGCGCGCGCGGGTGGCGTGGACGTCACCGCGCCGCACGCCACACCGAAGGTCAATACGCATCCGGCCGCCATCGTCCAGAAAGGCATGCGCCAGCCCCATGTTTCCGAGAGCACGCCGGCCAGCGCGGGACCGGCGACAAGGCCGAAGGTCATCCCGGCCATCACCGCGCCCATTGCGGCCGATTGTCGTGACGCGGGCACGGTATCGGCCACCAGCGCGAAGGCGGTGGGAATGAGCGCCGCCGATGCCAGTCCGCCCAGCATCCGCAAGCCCAGCGCGACTTCGAAATTTGGCGCAAGCGTCAACGCCAGATGATCCGCCGCCAGCAACAGCAGCGACAGCAGCAACCATCGCCGCCGATCCATCCGGTCGGACAGATACCCGAATACGGGCGCGGCCAGCGCATAGGCCAGCGCGTAGCTGGACACCAGCCACGCCGCCCGCGCGGGCGAAACCGCGAACACACGCGCCAGCGGCGCCAGCATCGCGGACAACATGAACTCGGACGCGCCGACAAAAAACACCGCCAGCGCCAGTGTGGGCAACAGGAATCGTGAAGGCATGAAGCCCTCCTTGCAGTAAGGGGAATGAAGACGCACGGCGTCGCCGCCGCGCCCGTCGTGTGACAGGTGAGACGATTCAGGGAGAAAGAAGAGAACGCGGCGACGCGGACAACATCGTGGCCACAACGCAGGCAATGGAGCCACGTTGGCACGAAGGTCGGAGCGGGAGGATGGCGGCACGCGGAACCGCGTGGCGGGGAACGTCAGAGCCGCGCAAAGCGGGGCCGGGCGTGACTATATACCTTCAACGGTTTCGCGGAAACCGGCGGTGATCGGTTCCCGTGCATCGGCAGGACGGTTGAGAGCGAGGCGGTCCCTCTCGGGCATGCACGCGCGCACCGGGGCGTGCAGGACTACCGCTTTCGGGCGCCGCGCCACCCCGATGGTCACTCGTATTGCAGTACGTACGTGAGGGTGGCGTCGGCTTTTCCGGCGGTCATCTCGCCGGTGGTGGCCACGTAGCGCGCCTTTCCCGAGAAGCGGTACCGTTCAAGGTTGGGTTCGCTCGATTGCCACGTCAGCGGCAACGCGCCTCCCTTCGTGAAAGGCACATCCTTCCCTTTGTCATTGGTCACCGCGATGCCGACGCCTTTGGCGGCATTGGCTGCGCCACCGCCATCCAGATTCAGCAGGCCGTCCCGAACGGCGTTTCCCTCGAAATAGACTTTGACGGGGGGCTTGGTCGCAGGGTTCATGCCTTCGCATTGGACGTCAAGGGAAAACGCATGTTCCTTGGCCTGGCCCAGTTTGATTTCGGCAACTACTGCCCGCCCCATGTTGACGTCGGTGACGGTGCGGGGGGTGTGGCAACTGGTGAAGTAGGTGTCCTGTTCCAGTGACGTCCGCAAGGACGTACCCACGATCCGATAATGTGGGCGCTTGGGCGTGGTGTAGTTGGTATCGATGAAGAACTGGGTCTCGTAGTCGAAGGAGAAGGAACCCTTGCCTACGCCCATGGCGGTACGGACGAATTCGAACACGGCCTTTGTGGGAGCGAACAACGTCCCGCCCGTGTTGGGAGTTGACCGTTCGAAAGGAGCGGCGGAGGACCAAAAGCCATTGTTGCTATCGCTGGCGAGCTTGATTCTTACGCCCACGCCGGGAATGCCCGTCTCGTACACGCCAGGTATGTTCGAGGGTTGCAAGGTGGTTTTAGGCGTCGTCAGGCCGTACTGACCGTCGTTTCCGCACCATGACCAGTTGGGGACGATGCTAATGGTGAGGGCCAGGGGGACGGTGATGGGGTCCTTCGTCATGGGCTGGCCAATGCCGACGTGGTCCAGCTTGATGGTGGTTGGCAAAGGGGCGATGGGCGTCGAGTCGGGATAGGTCATCCCGTTGTGGGGCCGGCCGCAAAGGGCATGCGCCGCGCCGGTCCACGCGCTTCCGATCAGAAGCAGCGACAGGCACGCGGCGGCTTTCCGCGGGAAGGACGTCGCCATGCGCGAGGCAGGGGTCGAAGTTGTGGCGTGCTTGCCGGGGGATCGTGCAGTCGTCTTCATGGAAGGCATGTTCAATCACTTTTCTGACGAATCGGGCCGTGTGGGCGGCGTGTACTCACTGCCCTCTTCGCGGACGGCGATGAAGGAAAAACCGGATCCCGTCGAATCGGAAAGGTTCCGGATATCGGCATCCGCATCGAGCGAGTGGGCATGCGAGACGGTCAACCGATGATGATGAAACCGAGCAACAGCACGTGGCGCGGTTCTATTCCATGAGCCTGCATTCCGAGGTTCAGAGTGCCAAAGCCTGTCACGCCCACGAAAATTAGGGCAACTAACTTTTACGATTCAAGTTTCAAAGTTTCACTTCCCACATTTGTGGGTTTGACAGCACATCGATTTCGTCCGTCTTTCTGATTGACTTTCGCGCGAATTCAGTTCGCGTTTCTCCTCGATCCGTCCACCCTTGCCTTGTGACTGAATCGCCCGCAACTGTCAGCCGTATCCGGTTCCTCGGGTATCATCGAGCCGCGTCCGCCGGCGGATTGGGGAGTACGCGCCGCCGCGCCCGGAGGGGAGCCGCATCGCCA
The DNA here is from genome assembly GCF_052044485.1 of Pseudoxanthomonas sp. 22568. Taxonomy (NCBI): domain Bacteria; kingdom Pseudomonadati; phylum Pseudomonadota; class Gammaproteobacteria; order Lysobacterales; family Lysobacteraceae; genus Pseudoxanthomonas; species Pseudoxanthomonas sp. 22568. The sequence continues at coordinate 41,032 of NZ_JBQENC010000012.1, read as the reverse complement.
GAAAGGAAAAAAGGACACATGACGGCATTGTCTCGACGGATCGAATTCTGGGTGGTAGTGATCGTGGCCTTCGGTTACTTCATTGCCGGCAGCGTGTGGGCGGCCTGGTTCGCGCACCCCTCGGACGATCTGGCGTTCAGCGATGCCAGCATGATCGGGTTGATCCTGACCGAACTCGTGCTGTTTTCACTGCTGGCGCCGCTGCTGTGGTGGCGTGGCTGGCGGCCGGAAGCGCTGGGGCTGGGATTCACCTGGCAGGATGTGGGCGTGGGGTGCGCGCTGTTTCTCGCATGCATCATCGCCGCGTCGTTGTTGATGACGGGCCTGGCCCTGATAGCGGGTGGCATGGGGACGCTGTGGGAGCGGATGGAAGGCGCACCGTTGTCGATGGCGGCCATCGTGGCGGTGTCGATCGTCAATCCGATCTTCGAGGAAGTTTTTGTCTGCGGCTACGTGATACGCGCCTTGCAGCGCACCCGCAGCGTCGCGTTCGCGGTGAACGCCAGCGTCGCCATCCGCGTGTCCTACCATCTGTACCAGGGCGCCATCGGCGCGCTGGGCGTGGCGGTGGTCGGCCTGATCCTGGGTTGGTGGTTCGCCCGCAAGGGCCGCCTCTGGCCGGTGATCATCGCTCACGGGTTGATGGATCTGGTGGCGTTGCTGGGGTTCGGGATGGGGTACTGACGCAAACCGCCGACGCGACCCCTTTCAGTGCCTGCGCGGCCCATACTCCGCGTCCAGGCACTGCCGCAGCACTTCCAGCGCCTGTTCGATGTCGCCGACCGGCAGGCCGGCGTAGCCGAGGATCAGGCCAGCGCGATCCGGTGGGTCGAGGTAGTAGGGGGCGATGGAGTACAGGCCCAGGCCCATGCGGCGGGCGCGGTCGACGAACTGGCGGCCCTGTTCGCGATCACGCTGGTTGAGCCAGACCGGGATGTGCATGCCGGCCTGCGAGTCCACGAAGCTCAACCGGCCTTCGTTCATCCGGTGCAGGCCGTTCAACAAGGCGTCGCGGCGTTCGCGCAGCGCGATGAGCGAGCGGCGCAGGTGGCGGTCGCAGGCGCCGGAGGTCATGAAGCCGGCTAGCGCGGCCTGATCGATGGCGGAGGCGCCGAAGTCCTCCATCCATTTGGCGGAAATGAAGTCCCGCCTCAAGCCGCGCGGCACCACCAGGTAGCCCAGCCGCAGCGACGGGAACAGGGTCTTGGAAAACGTGCCGACATAGATCACCCGGCCGTGCTCGTCCTGCGACTTGAGCGAAGGCAGGGAGCGGGCGTCGTAGCGGATTTCGCCATCGTAGTCGTCCTCGATGATCCAGCACTCATTGCGCGCGGCGTACTCCAGCAGCGCGGCGCGCCGTTCCGGCGGCAGGGTGCCGCCCTGCGGAAACTGGTGGGAGGGCGTGGTGTAGATGACGCGCGGCGCGGTCTTGGGCAGGGCCTCGACGATCAGGCCCTGGTCGTCCACCGGCACCGGCTGCAGCTGCGCGCCGTAGGCCTGCAGGATCACCCGGGCGGCGTAGTACTGCGGCTCCTCGATGGCGACCGGATCGCCGGGGTCGAACAGCACGCGCGCGCACAGCGACACCGCCTGCTGGGTGCCGGCGACGATCACCACGTCCTCGGGGCGCGCTTCCACGCCGCGCCGCAGCACGTATTCGCAGATGGCCTGGCGCAGTTCCGGCAGGCCCTGCGCCCACGGATAGCCGGGCGAGGTGTACAGGGCGGCATGGCCGAGTTCGCGTGCCCAGGCGGTGGTCACGGCCGGGTGCGTGTAGGGCGCGCCGTACTGGAACGAGAAGCGCACGCCGGGCACGCGCTTGCCGGGCAGGTTGTCCTGATCGTGGGCCTGGCGCGCGCGCGCGGTGAAGCGGGTCTGCGGCGGCAGCGGCGGTGTTTCCACCGGCGCGGGCGCGGGCCGCGCGGGCAGGGTCACGTAGCTGCCCGAACCCACCCGGCCATCGATGTAGCCTTCGATGCGCAATTGCTCGTAGGCCGCCAGCACGGTGTTGCGCGATACACCCATCTGCTGGGACATGAAGCGGGTCGGTGGCAGCCGGCTGCCCTGGCGCAACTGGCCGGTCGCCAGCGCCTGCTTGAGCGCGCGGGTCAGCTGCGCGTGCAGGGGGCCATTTCCATCGAGTTGCAGTTGCGTGAGCATCCGGTTCCTCCCAATGGCCCTATTAGATCCGGGTGGATTGGCCCTTGATGGAGCCATTCGCATTGTTTCAGATAGGGCCAAATTGGCAATCGGGAGGCCGTGATGGCCAGTCGAAGCGAGGCGTTCCACCCGCTGCCGCCGGTCCCGCCGGCGGTGTTCTGGTCGGTCATGGGTGGCACCGCCGCGGCGATGCTGGATCTGGCGGTGGCGGCGGCCTACTGGGGCGCGCGCGGAGTCGCGCCGGACCGCATCTTCCAGTCGATTGCCGCGTGGCTGCTGGGGCCGGCGGCCTTCACCGGCGGCGAGGGCACGGTCGCGCTCGGCGCGGTGCTGTACGCGGGCGTGCTGTCGGGCGTGATGGGCGCCTACCGGTTGCTGGCGCGGCGCTTGCCGGTGCTGTTACGCCATCCGTTCGGCGCGGGCGCGGTGTATGGCGCGTCGATGTACGGGTTGATCTTCCTGGTGTTCGTGCCGCACTTCAGCGCGGCCACGCCCGCCACCCACGCGTGGCAGTGGCATGCGGTCTGCGTGGCGGCGTACGTGTTGTTGGTCGGCATTCCCGCCGCGCTGCTGGCGCGCATCCAGGCGCGCTGACGGCGGTGCGCGGCGCGCCCGGGTTCAGGCCCGGCCGTGCGCCAGTCCGGCATCGCCGGGCGCGCCTGGCGCGAGCGCATAGCGTGCGCACAGCACGCCGATCAGCGCGTGTATCGCGACGCTGGCGGCGACCCAGCCGGCGTCCTTGAAGCTCGCCATGCCGGCGGCCGACAGCGGCAGCACGACGAAGTTCATCAACAGATACAGGAAGAGTCCGTAGACCGCGCCCATCGCGAATGGACGCTGCCGCAGCAGCGTCACGCGCGTGGCCATTTGCCGGTAGGCGGCGACAAACAGGAACATGATCGCGAAGTGGGACACCGCGCCGACACCGGCGGTCTGCACCCCGCCGGTGAAACTGGCTTCGCCATACCAGCCGGCGGCGATGGATTGCAGGATGCGCATTGGCGGCACGCCATGGCTGATCCACCAGAACCCCATCGCGAAAACCAGATCGACCATGCCCGCCACCAGGGCGCCGAGGCCGACGCGCGGCCAGCCCGAGACGCGTGAATCTTCGCGGTGCATCGCAATTCCCCTTGTGATGGATGGTATGAACGGGTCGCTTCTTTCAGGCGGCCCGCGAAGCCCGCGACAGAGCGTGCCGGCGGATGCCCGTGGGCGTGACGCCAAACGTGGTCTTGAACGCACGACAGAACGCGCTCTGGTTTTCATAGCCCAGCCGCAGCGAGATGTCGAGGATGGACAGATCGGTGCCGCGGATGAGTTCCAGCGCGCGCCGGTCCCGCAGGCGCGACGCGTATTCGAAGGGCGTTTCGCCGAATACCCGGCGATGCATGCGCAGCAGGTGGCAGGGCGAGTAGTTGGCCAGCCGGGCAAGCGCGTCCAGATCCAGGCGCTGGCCGGGGTCGCAATGGATGGCATGGCGGACACGCAACAGCCGGGTCATGGTCTGGTGGCGCAGCGGCTGCGTGCGTCCCGCGCAGCGCGCAAGCAGGCCGTGCAGATCCGATTGCCAGTGCGCGATGTTCTCCATCACGACGGAGGCGGCATCCTGCGCCGGTTCACGTGGACGGTCGCGGGCCGGGGCGGCCAGCGCGATCAATCCGTGGGCCAGGCCGCGCGGCATGCACGCCTGCCAAGGCAGCAGCGGCCCGGCCTCGGCATGTCGTTGCGGCATCCCCGGCCACGCCTGGCGCGCGCCGGCAACGACCAGCCACGCCTGCGGCCGGGCGCTGCGACAGCGAAGCACGCCATCGCCCCAGGCCTGGCCGTGGCCCGCGCCGAGGTGCCATTCCAGTTCACCGGATTGCAGGCGGAGATCGCCGCGCATGGCCCAGCACAGGCTCATCCATTGCGCGGGCACGATGAGTCCGCTGCCCCGTCCCTGGGCCAGCACGACGTGCAATCCGTGCGCGGTTTCGCGATGCAGATCCAGCTGGCCGAACTGGCGCAGCCGGTGCGGGACGAGTTCGAACATGGCGATTCTCTCTCCGTGCCGGCGCATGCGGGGATGCCCGCCGGCAACGGCCACACCCTAGGAGCTGGCGCGTGCTTCACCGAGAGCCAATCGCGCGTCCGGCGAGGAGGCCAATCCCTTTCTCGCGAAGCGCGGGAAAAAAGAAGGCCACGAATCGCGGTCGTGGCCTTCAGGCCGGAGCAGAGAGAGCGGGGTTCCGGCGGCCTGAATACTGCGGCCCTGCATCGACGCGCGTTGTGCCGTCGTCGCGCAAATCGTATGCGCCGGTTGCGCACGTGCGCGAAAGCGAACGGATCCGAACCGGACTCATCCGGCCACGGACGCGGCACAAAACTCAATTTCCGCACATCCCGAAAGTAAACGAATCGTTAGCCTCCTCGCGTCAGGCGTGGGGGAGACCGGCACCTGATTCGCCGCATCACGCGCCCGGCGCGTGGTCGTGATCCTTGATCTGCAGGAGAACCAGAGAGTGCGAACCATGAGCATCAACCGAAACATGCACCGCTTTTACCGGGGACTGAAACGCACTGCCCTGAGCACCGCGCTGGGCGTGTGCTTCGTCGGCGGCGTGCATGCGCAATCGAATACGTCCGGCGCCATCACCGGACGCGCCACCGCCGGTGAAACCGTCACCATCACCAATCCGGCAACCGGCTTCAGTCGCAGCGTGACCGTGGGCGGCGACGGCAGCTACCGCTTCTCGGCCTTGCCGACCGGCCAGTACACGGTGACCACCGCCGGCGGCGCCAGCCGCACGGTCAGCGTCAGCGTGGGCACGGCGACCACCGCCGATCTCGTCGCCAGCGGCGGCGGAAGCGCGACCACGCTGGATGCGGTCACCGTGGTCGGGTCCAGCGCGGTCAATCCGATCGACGTGTCCTCGGTGGAGTCCACCACTATCCTGACCGCCGAACAGATCGCGCGGATCCCGGTGGCGCGCGATGCCACCAGCGTGGCGCTGCTGGCACCGGGCACGGTGCGAGGCGATGCGGCGTTCGGCAACCTGGCCTCGTTCGGCGGTTCGTCGGTGGCCGAGAACCAGTACTACGTCAACGGCTTCAACATCACCAACACCTTTCGCGGACTGAACTTCACCCAGGTGCCGTTCGAGGCGATTGCCGAACAGCAGGTCAAGACCGGCGGCTACGGCGCTGAGTTCGGTCGTTCGCTCGGCGGCGTGCTCAACCAGATCACCAAGCGCGGCAGCAACGAGTTCCATGCCGGCGCCAACATCTTTTACGAACCCAAGTCGCTGCGCGAGGAAACCGAGAACGTCCACTATTCCAATCCGCTGGTGCCTGGCAGCCTGGGACGGGTGCAGGAAGACAATTCGCGCGACAAGGAATGGCAGGCCACCGCCTCGGTCTGGGCCAGCGGCGCGCTGATCCAGGATCGCCTGTTCGCCTACGGCCTGATCCAGTACGAGCGCGAGGAAGCCGATACCTGGAACAGTGTGGTGGCCAGCACCAATACCAGCGCGGTCACCAAGACGCCGAACTGGGTGGTCAAGCTGGACTGGCAGATCACCGACAGCCACCTGCTGGAATTCACCGGCATTTCGGACAAGCGGGAAGTCGAGACCGCAGTGTTCGGAAATACCGTGGGCCGGCTGGATCGGCAGGCGCTGATCGGCACCAACTTCCAGGAGGCCGGCGGCGACAACTACATCCTCAAGTACACCGGCTACCTGACCGACAACTTCACCCTGTCGGCGCTGGCCGGCCTGGGCAAGTCCTCGCGCGCCCAGCATCTGCGCACCGCCGACGGACGGGATGTGCGCTACGGCGGCAACCTCGACCAGCCTGCCAGCGGCTGCCCGTTGATCGTGGACGCGCGCCCGCAGTACCGCCGCGATCTGACCAACGGCGGCCTGCCCTACGTCAGCACCTGCAACATCACCGGCGGCGCGATCCAGGGCGCCAACAACGAGGACACCCGCCACCAGTTCCGGGTGGATGCGGAATGGCAGCTGGCGACCCACCGCCTGCAGTTCGGCATCGACATCGACAACTACGAGTCCGTGGCCGGCACGTCGATCGAAGGCGGCCGGACCTGGCGATATGCGACCAACAACGGCACGGATGGGCAGCCGGAGACGGGCGACGAATACGACGTCGTGCGCGAGCAGATCGTCAACCAGGGCTCGTCCAATGAAATCAAGCAGCGCGCTTTCTACCTCCAGGATAGTTGGAACGTCACGGACACCTTCATCGCCTACCTGGGCCTGCGCTGGGACACCTTCGACAACCGCGACGGTTTTGGCAACAGCTTCGTGAAGGTAAGCAACCAGCTGGGACCGCGCCTGGGCTTCTCCTGGGACGTCAACGGCGATTCCACCCTGAAGATCTTCGGCAACGCCGGCCGCTATGCGCTGCCGCTGACCGCCGACGTCGCCACGCGCGGCGCCTCGGCCTCGGTGTTCACCCGCCAGGAGTTCCGCTTCACCGATGTCGATCCGATCACCGGCGCGCCCGTCGGATTGACGCCGGAAGGCGACCTGACCTACATCAACGGCGAGTTCGGCGAACCGAAGAATCCGCGGACCATCGCGGCCAAGGACCTGGACCCGATGTACCAGGACGAGTTCATCCTCGGCTTCCAGGCGGCACTGACCGAGCACCTGAATCTTGGCGTGCGTGGCATCTACCGCAAGCTGAAGGCGGCCATCGACGACAACTGCGACTACACCGCCATCCTGGAATCGGCCGGTTTCCATCTGGACGAAGAAGATGGCTGGCTCGACGCGCAGGGTCGCGCCGCGGCGCTGCCGGGCGCAGGATTCCCGTATTGCCGCATCTTCAATCCGGGCAAGGACGCGGTGTTCCTGACCGATCTGTACGGCGACGGCAACCTCACCCCCGTGCGGGTGGAAGGCTCGCGTCTATCACCGGAGGCGAAGCGGTCGTACAGCGCCATCGAGCTGTTCATGGATGGAAGCTGGGACAACTTCTTCTTCCAGGGTTCGTACACGTATGGCCGCAGCCGCGGCAACACCGAAGGCGGGGTGAAGTCCGACATCGGCCAGGCGAACACCAACACCACCCAGGACTTCGACTACATCGAGCTGACCACGGATACCTACGGTTACCTGCCCAACGACCGCCGCCACAGCCTGAAACTGTTCGGCAACTACGAGTTCAACGAGGAATGGTCGATCGGCGCCAATCTGGTGGTGCAATCCGGACGGCCGCTCAACTGCTTCGGCGTGTACGCGCCGTGGCCGAGCAGGACCGGCTTCCATCCCTACGGTTCGTCGTTCATGCGTTGCGGCACCACCGAGGCCGGCCAGGCGCTGGGACCGGACGGCAACCCGGCCAATCCGGTGCAGGCGTTTCCGCGCGGCACCAAGGGACGCCTGCCGTGGACGCGCCAGCTGGACCTCAATCTGCGCTACGCGCCGGCATGGGCGAAGGGATTGCAGTTCAAGGTGGACGTTTTCAACGTGTTCAACGAGCAGAAGGTCACCTCGGTCAGCGAGAGCGCCGAGGACGGATCCACCGGCATCCCGGTGGACACCTATCTGTTGCCGCTCTCGTTCCAGACTCCGCGCTCGGTGCGCTTCATGGTGCAGTACGACTTCTGATCAGGCGAAGATCAGGGCATGGCCGTCTTCGGACGGCCGTGCTTCTCAGGACGCCGCGGGCGTGTCGAGAATCCGGCCCTGCGCATCCACCACGAAGCGGGCGCGATGGCCTGCGTGATAGAAGCTGACCCGCCAGGTGCCCTCGTCCTCGCCGGTGCCGCGCTCGCACAGCACGGTGATCTTTTCGGCGTCCATCAATTGGCGGAACACCGCCACGTCCAGGCCCAGTTCGCGCGCCACCGCCGTGGCGTCCACTTCGATGGTCGTGTTGTTGCGGATGGGCTGGAAAGACAGGGGCAGGGTGGTCATGGTCGGCTCCGGGCGAGACGCATTGTCGCCCGGAGACGAGGTGGCGGGTCTTGACCTGCATCAAGGCCGGCGGCTAGCCGGGCTTGTGGTGCGATGGCGGGAGTCCGCGCGCATGCGATTCATCGCTTCCCTCGCGTTGCACGCCCACGCCATGCGTGTAGACCAGGCTGCCGCCCAGCCATCCGGTCACGCACAGGGCCAGGAAACCGATCATGCTCAGGGCCAGTGCGAGCGTGTCGGGCGGGTGCAGGGTCTTGCCGTGCAAACGCAGCATCAGACTGGCGGTGTAGCTGCTCCAGGCGATCAGCGCCATCAGCAGATGGCGGTTGGCCACGCGCAGGGCGGGGCTGTCGTTGGGAATCTTCATCAGTTCGACGAATCCGGCCGCCATCGTGGCGAGCGCGCTGATCGCGCCGACCAGCAGCAGGCCGCCGGCGAACTGCCAGGCCGGCTCGCCCCACCACCGGCCGCCGACATCGGCGAGCGTGGCCAATGTCCAACAGGCGATGGGGAAGTGCACCAGCGCGGGATGCAGCGGATGTTTCATACCGCCAGCACGGCACTCAACAGGGTGAGGAAACCAGCGACGGCGACGCCGGCGTGCACGAACACCACCGCCTTGGGTGCAACCCGGCCGCGCAGGTGGAGCGAGGCCAGGAAAAAGCCGCCGAGCGCGGCGAGGATGAGGATGGCCAGGGCGGCGGTGACCCGTGCGGAGGCGTCGCCCTGGACCACGGTGAGAATCAGCAGGATCAATCCGCTGGCGCCGAGCAGGGCGTGCAGGATGGAGATCGCCCATGGGGCGAGATGCCCGCGCAGCACGCGGCTGGCCAGGAACAGGCCGCCCATGGCGGCGATGGCGAAGACGATCAAGGCGGTGGTCAACATGGTGTCCTCCCTTCAGATGGCGGGCGGGCTATCGGGCAGGTGGGAGCGGGAAAGTTCGATTGGCGATGGATCCAGCCGCCTCAGCACTTCGTCGGTCATGCGTTCGCAGCGGGAACCGAGGAAGGGAAAGGCATCGGTGAGGGTTGTCGCCAGGGTGTCGCGCAGGGCCGCCCGCAGTTGCCGGCGGGCGCGATGCAGCCGGGTCTTCACGGTTTCCTCGCGCAGGTCGAGCGCGGCGGCGGTTTCCTCCACCGTGCACTCCTCGATTTCGCGCAGGACGAACACGATGCGGAATGGTTCGGGCAGCCCGTCGATGGCGCGCTCGACCAGGACGCGGATCTGCGCGCGGGTGGCGGCCGCGGCGGGATCCTCGTGGCCAAAGCGGGAAGGGAATGCCACCACCCGCTCGTCGTGCTGCGCGGCCTCGATCTGTTCCACGCCCACCGTCGCGCGGCGCTGGCGTAGGCGTCCATAGGCGGCGTTGAGCACGATGCGGGTCAGCCAAGTGAGCAGCGAAGCCTCGCCACGGAAACCCTCAATCTTCTCGTAGGCGTGCACGTAGGCCTCCTGGACCACGTCCTCGGCTTCGTCGTCGTCGTTGACCACGCCGCGCGCGACCCGGAACAGGCGCTGGTTGCAGCGTTGCATGACCTGGCGGAACGCGTCGCGGTCGCCACGCTGGACCAGGGCGACCAGGGCGGCATCGTCCATGACGGCATAGTCCTCGGCCAGCGGCATATGAACGGGGTTCATGCGATCTCCTCTCTTACCCATCGGATGCGGCAGGGGCGGCGAGGTTCCCGCGGCACGGGTGCCAGGAAGCCAGCGGCATTCTGCGCCCAGGGACCGGACGGGAGTGTGGAGGGAGGTCGGGTCGCGGAGAGGCGTTCTGCCCACCGAAAGAGCCGGTACGGCAGCGGCGTCGCTACAGTACATCTTCCACCGGCACCTGACCCGGGGCTGCGACGGAAATCCCCCATGCCAAGGCATACTGCGCGCCATCGCACTCCCTGCCCGAGAGGCCTCGTGAACGCACGTCTCCGCCGGTTCGCTTTCGCGCTGTTCGCGTTGTCGTTGCCTCTGTCTGCCGCCGAACCTTCGACTCCGGTCGAGCTGCGCCTGTGGCGGCTGGATTGCGGGCAGCTGTGGACCTACAACCTGGACGAGATGTCCGATACCCGCGCCTACGTGGGACAGAGCAAGCTGTTCGTCGGCAGCTGCTACCTGATCCGCCACGGCAACGACTACCTGCTGTGGGATACCGGCTTGTCGCGCGAGTATCTGGGCAAGCCGTTGACGCAGGGCAAGGAGGATTCCACCGCGCTGGCAAGAACCGTGGTGGACCAGCTGGCGCAGATCGACGTGAAGCCGGCGCAGATCTCGAAGGTGGGCATCAGCCACTACCACTTCGATCACATCGGCCAGGCGGCGGAGTTTCCGCAGGCCACGCTGCTGATCGGCGCGGGCGACTACGCGGTATTGGGCACGCCGGGCCATGAGGAGCGGACCAGGCGGTTCGCGCCGTGGCTGGGCAAGGACGCGAAGGTGGAGAAGGTGCGCGGGGATCTGGATGTGTTCGGCGACGGCAGCGTGGTGATGCTGGATCTGCCCGGACACACGCCGGGCCACCACGGCCTGCTGGTGAACCTGCCCAGGCGTGGCCCGGTGCTGCTGTCCGGCGATGTGGTGCATTTGCACGAGAACCTCGATACCCGTGGCGTGCCCTCGTTCAATACCGATCGCGCGCAGTCGCTGGCTTCGATGGATCGCTTCACCAGTCTTGCTAGGAACCTCAAGGCGACGCTGATCATCCAGCACGAGGAAGCGGATGTTGGGAAATTGCCGGCGTTTCCGGAGGCGGCGGAGTAGGGGCGTGACTCTGTGCCGCCGGGGCGACGGCGTCGCGGAAGGTCCCTGAAGTCTCGGGACACGAATACGCCGTAAGCTTGCGCTCTCTTCGAACCAATCCTTGGAAGGAACATGCGGCTGAAACTCTTCCTCGCCTTGACCATCCTGCTCGCCATCACCCCCGCGCACGCCGCCGACAAGTCCCTCGAAGGCGCCTGGGAACTCCAGGGCGGCGAGTACGTCACCGCGGACGGGCAGACGAAGAGCTATGCGAAGATGAAGTTCAACGGGCAGAAGGTGCTGGCCGATGGCCGGTTTTCCTTCACCATGCAGTCCGGTGACAAGTTCTGGGCGGGTGGGGCCGGCCGGTACGCGGCTGAAGAGGGCCAGTACACCGAAACGCTGATGCAGCGCTCCTTTCCTGCGGAGGACAGTGGCGTGTACTCGTTCCGCTATCGCGTGGAAGGCGACGTCTGGCGATTGGAGCGGTGGAAGGACGGAAAGCGGGTCGAATTCGAGGAATGGAAGAAGGTCCGGCCCTGAGGGGAGGCGGCGTTTCGCCGCCTCCATGAGGTTGCATCACCTGTCGCCGTCCGGTTCGGCCGGAGCTTGTTCGCGCGTTCCCGCCATGCTCGCGAACACGCCGTCGCGCCGCACCCAGGCGTGATACAGCGCGGCCGACAGGTGCAGCAGGACGGTGGCGAACAGCAGGCGGGCGCCCCAGCCGTGCGCATCGCGCAGCCAGGCATAGACGGCGGGATCCGGCGCCAGCAACGGCGGCAACTGCACGCCGCCGAACAGCACGATCGGATAATTGCCCGCCGACAGCATGGCCCAACCGACCAGAGGCATCGCCAGCATCAGTGCGTACAGCAGCCAGTGCGAGGCGAGTGCGGCCATGGCCTGCCAGCGCGGCAGATCCGCCGGCAGCGGCGGCGGGCGGTGACGCAGGCGGTGGATCAATCGCCAGATCGCCAGGAGCAGGATCGCCGCGCCGAGCGGACGGTGCAGCGCGATCAGCCAGGGCCGCTGCGAAACCGAGGCGACCATCGCCACGCCGATGAACAGCATCGCCAGGATCATCAGCGCCATGGTCCAGTGCAGGAGGCGCGCGACGCGGTCGAAGGAAGCGGGACGGTTCATCGGGTACCTCCCTTGCCGGCGGCTTCGGGCGCATGACCACGGCCGATTTCGCGTTCGCGGCGATTGAACGATTGCGAATACACCGCCGAGCGCGCCGCCAGGATCGGATCGTCCGAGCCGCGGATGCCGGTCGGCAGGATCAGCGGGTCGTAGTTGATGTCGCGGCAGGCGCCGGTGGCCTGCGGTTCCGCGCCGGTCAACGAGAGGGTGCCGGCGACGACCTGACGCCGGTTTTCGGGCCAGGGCTGCGAGGGATCGTTCACCGGGTCGCCCGGTCCGGCGAGCGTCAGCACGAGATCCCATTGCAGCGGTCCTTGCGCGAGTCGTCGGGAGAGGTCCTCGGCGAGGAAATCGGCATCGGCCTGCTTGCGCTGTTCCGGACTCAATGGCGCGAACGGAAGATGCGGGCGCATCGACCAGCGCACCGCGTGTTCACTGCCGTCTTCGGCGATGAAGCGGAAAGCATTGACGCCGTTGTACTGGGTGTTGCCCCAGCTGTTCGACCACGGCGCCGACTTGGCCCAGGCCTGGAACTTGCGCGCTTCCGGATAGCGTTCGGCGAAGGCGGCCATGCGCGCGGGATCCGGTTTGCCGGTGGCCGGGTCCGGCCGCGAGGCAAGCGTCTGCGCGTGAAAGCCTTCCGGTGTGGCGACCACGAAGAACGGGAAGCTGTTCATCGCGGTGCGCCATTGCTGGCCGTCGTCGGTGCGCAGCAGCAGCGCCATGCTGCGCACGCGCGCCTGCGCGTCGGCGCCGTGCGGATCGCCGCCGCCGATCGACATGCGGCCCAGCACCGGCGTCTCCGCCTGGCGGAACACCCGCGCCGACGACAGCGCGGCGGCCTGGCCGGAACTGCGGAACACACCGGTCACGCACACACCTTTGGCGTGGGCGCGGCGGAAGCCGGGATGCGACGGGCCGCCGGCTTCGATGGCGTTGGTCATCGCGGACGCGGTCAGGCGGGAGGCGCCGCCCAGCCAGCCGGCGGTCCAGGCGAACGCGGCGGCCAACGCCGCGGCGATCGCGCCGATGGCCAGCAGCGGCCACCAACGACGGGCATTGGCCCGGGGAGGCGGCGGGGAAGGACTTTGCACGGCGGGCTCCTGGTGGCGGGACTGGGGATCAGACGCCGCTGGCGGCGGATTTATTCCCGAATCTTTTTCCGGAGACGGATGGAATAATCCGGGCCTCGGGTGCGTCTTACCCCACGACCCGTTCCGAAACGATGACGATGGATGCTTCCGACGACCCGCGCCTGAGTGCGCTCCTGCCCCGGCTGCGGCGCTTCGCGCGCTCGCTGGCCGGCGATGGCGCGGACGACATCGTGCAGGCGGCGCTGGAAAGGGCGTTGCGGCGCTGGGATTCGCGCCGGGACGAGGAGGCGTTGCAGGCATGGCTGTTCGCGATCGTCTACCGCCAGTTCGTCACCGAGCATCGGCGCGCGCGGCGCTGGCAGCGGGCGCTGGAGCTGTTTGGCGCCGAGCCGGTCGAGATGGCGCCTTCGCCCGAACGCATCCACGAGGGACGGTCGGTGCTGGCCGCGTTCGCGCGCCTGCCACCGGATCACCGTGCATTGTTGCTGCTGGTCAGCGTGGAAGGTTTCAGCTATCGCGAGGCGGCGGACATGCTCGGCCTGCCGGTGGGCACGGTGATGTCGCGGCTGTCACGTGCGCGCGAAAGGCTGCGCACGCTGACTGATGAAGACGCGCCGGCGGCGCGCACCCTGAGGGTACTCAAATGAATCGATGGTCTCCCAGCGAAGAGGAACTGCACGCCTATATCGATGGGCGGCTGGCGCCGGAACGGCGCGAGGCGGTGCGGCAATGGCTGCGCGAGCATCCCGGGCAGGAGGCCAGAATCGATGCGTGGAAGCGCGATGCCGAGACGCTGCGCGCAGGCTGGGCGCGCGATCTGGAGGCATCGGTTCCACCGGCGCTCCAGCCGCATCGGTTGCGTGCCGGTCTGCGCCGCCAGCGACGCGCGCGGCTGGGCATGGCCGCCAGTTGCCTGCTGGCGTTGGGCGTGGGTGGCATGGCGGGCTGGCAGTGGCGCGATGCGCGGCTGGCCAGCGAACAGTTGCCGATGGCCGATGCGGTGGCGGCGTATCGCCTGTTTGCCGGCGATGGCGATGCGATGACGGGCGAGATCGCACCGGATGCATTGCAGGGATGGCTGAGCACGCATTTTGGCCCGGCCGGCGAAGTGCCGGATTTGCGTACGCAGGGCTTCCGCCTGCGTGCAGGCCGGTTGCTGTCCACGTCGGAAGGCGCCGCGGCGATGCTGGTCTACGAAGATGGGGACGGTGCGCGCATCGGCCTGTACCTGCGTCCACGCACACCGCGCAACGTCACCGGCGAGCGCCGCGACGGCCGCCTGCTGGCGCAGTACTGGGCCGAAGGCGACACCGCGTTCGCGCTGGTGGGGCCGGCCACGCAGTTGCGGATGCGCGAGATTGCGCCGTTGTTGCGGGGTGGGTGAAGTTTGGGTTGGGGGCCTGCGTCAAAGGCAAATCCCCCTCAATCCCCCTTTAAAAAAGGGGGAGGTAAAAAACTGCGTGGTCGTGGAGATCGCATGCTCTTCAGCCCCCTTCGGAGAAGGGGGCGGGCAGCCGCGAAGCGGGTGACGGGGGATTTGCTTTTTGCGCCAAGAGCGAATCCCCCTCGGTCCCCCTTTTTCAAAGGGGGAGGTAAAAAAACTGCATCGTTGTGGAGGGCACTGGCTCTTCAGCCCCCTTCGGAGAAGGGGGCGGGCAGCCGCGAAGCGGGTGACGGGGGATTTGCTTTTTACGCCAAGAGCAAATCCCCCTCAATCCCCCTTTTTAAAAAAGGGGGAGGAAAAAGCCGCGTGGTCCTGGATGCCGCATGCTCTTCATCCCCCCGCAGAAGTGGGTAGGCACCTCGAAGTGCGTACTTGTGCGGTGGCAAGCGGGCTCCCAAGAATGCCGCTCCCCACTCGGTGCGGCGAGCCGCAAAAGGATGCTCCCATGGCCCACGTGCTCCACGTCAGTGCCTCGCCCGGCGGCGAGGATTCCCGTTCGCTCGCCCTTGCCGACGCCTTCCTCGATGCCTGGCGGCAGGCGCATCCCGCGGACACGCACGAGACGGCGGATGTCTGGAACCTCGAACTCCCCGAGTTCGACGCGTCGATGATCGCCGCCAAGTTCGCGGTGCTGCGCGCGCAGGACGCCACGGCCGAGCAAGAGGCACAGTGGGACCGCGCGGTGCGCGTCTCGCAGCAGTTCAATCGCGCCGACGTGTACGTGTTCAGCCTGCCGATGTGGAATTACGGCCTGCCCTACCGGCTCAAGCACTACATCGACATCGTGACCCTGCCGGGGCAGAACTGGCGCTGGTCGCGCGACGAAGGCTACCAGCCGCTGCTGTCCGGCAAGCGCGCCTTCCTGATGTACTCCAGCGCCGGTGATTTCTCGGAAGGCGCCACGCCCCAGTACCAGGACTTCCAGAAGCCCTACATGCGCCAGTGGCTGCGCTTTCTCGGCATCGAAGTGGCCGGCGAAGCGGCGCTGGCGCCCACGTTGACGGATCCGGATAACCTGACGCGGATACGCGAGGACGCCACCGCCCGGGCAAGGGCGCTTGCCGCCCGGTCATGAACCGGGCGCAAGCGGGCGTTCGGCCACAGATTATTCCTCTTCTTCCTCCGCCGGCTCGCGGTCGCGGCGGGGATCGGGTTGCGGTGCGGGATCTTCGCGCCCGGCCAGCGGGCGGGACAGTGGGTTCGTTTTCATGGAAGGCTCCGTGATACGCGGCGCGCTGCCGCGCACAGCAACGCTGCGCCGGGCGCCATGAAAATCCCGTGACCTGAGGGCGCCCCATGCCTCATGTTCTTGTAACCGTGTGCTGCCTACGGTGGTCAGGTCCGCAACGATAGGAGAGATCCGATGATCATCGAAGAGATCATGACCCGCGACGTGGCCACCATCCGTCCGGAGCAATCCCTGCTGGATGCCGCCGAGCTCATGCGCAGCCGCGATGTCGGCAGCCTGCCGGTGCACGAGAACGATCGCCTGATTGGCATGATCACCGATCGCGACATCGTGGTGCGCGGCCTCACCGACAACGACGTCGCCGGCAAGACCGTGCGCGATGTGATGTCCGAGGAGGTGATGTATTGCCGCGCCGGCGATCAGGTCGAATCGGTCGCCACCAACATGGCCGACCTGGAGATGCGCCGGTTGCCGGTGGTGGACGACCACAAGCGGCTGGTCGGCATCGTGTCGCTGGCCAACATGATGCATTCCAAGCGTTCGGCCGCGCAGACGATGGGGCGCGGTGTGGCGACGCCGCATTGAGGCCTGCCTGGAAGCAAGCCGGGCAAGCGGGCTGTCAATGGCGCAGGCCGCGCAGCACGCTTTCCAGGTTGAAGGCGAGGCCTTCCTGATCCGGGCCGGACGGTGCAAGTTCGGCCCGGGCCGCGGCGCGCATGAAATCGTCGCTGACGTTGTAGGCGCCGCCCACGGTTTCCACATGCGCGCCGAAACGATCATCCCGCGCGGCGCGGCCGAGCAGTTCGTTGAACGCCAGTACGCGCAGGATCAGCGAATTGCGTTGATCGAAGTCGAGATCCCAGCTTTCCACTTCATCGGCGAGACGGTCGCTGGCTTCTTCCACGTGTACACCCACGCCGGCGCCGTCCAGCGGCGCATGCAGGGCGGACTGGAAGATCGCCAGGGCTTGGCCCAGCTGGTCCCCGCGGACGGGGGGAAAATGGAAATCGTCGTCATTCATCTCGGGCGCGCGTTCTGGATCACTGCATGCACCACCAGGCGCCCAGCACCAAGGCAAGCAGCGAGATCAGGGCGAACAGGCTGAGGACGAAAAAACGGGTCGCGCGAAGAGAGCGGTGGGCCACGGGCAGTTCCTGTAACGGAAGCTGCACGGAGGCTCCGGGGACACGGCAGGGGGGACCGAGTGCGGGTTCAGGTTAGCTCCTCCCGCGTTAATGCGGCGCATGCGCGACCTTCGGCCGCCCGGCGCGGGGGAATTTGACGCTTCCGCACCGCTCCGGGGAGCGGACACCAAAGCGTCATATTGGTTACCTAGGATGGCCCGAGGCAGGTATCGAACCTTGGGTCCAGAGAAGGTCAAACGCACCGGAAAGGTGACCCTTGCGCCTGCCCTGATCCTTTCGGGAGTACTGGCGATGGCTGCGGCTACGGCTTCGTTGGCGCAAGGACGCGTTGCGCCCTGCGACGTGAAGGAAGAACCGGTTCCCGAACGGTCAGCGTCGTCCTGCGCGGGCGGCGACTTCGATTTCGACATCGGTCCACAGCCATTGGATCGCGCCATCGAGGCCTTCGGCGATGCGACCGGCCAATCGGTCATTTACGACAGCAGCCTGACCGCCGGCGTGGTTTCCGCCGGCGTGCGCGGGCGTTTGGGCGCGGCCGACGCGCTTGCGCGGATCCTGCAGGGCAGCGGCCTGCGGACGCGCCAGGTGGGACAGGGCGCGCTGGTGCTGACGCGCGATCCGGAAGCCCCGGCGATGCCCGCGCGCGATCCGGCCTGGTACTACGGCGAAATCCAGCATCGCCTGGGCGAAGCGTTCTGCCGTCGAAGCGAACTGGCCGAAGGGCGGCATCGTCTTGCCCTGCAACTGTGGTTCGCCGCCGACGGCACCGTCGCGCGTTCCCGCCTGCTGGAATCCACCGGCGACACGGCGGTCGATGCGGCGGTGCGCGAGGCGATGGACGGTCTGGCGCTGGGAGCACCGGTGCCGGCGCAGGTGGCGCAGCCGTTCACCCTGCTGGTGCTGCCGCGCGCGGCCGGCTACGGGTGGGCCTGTCCGGCGCCCGGGACACGGCCATGAGCGCGGTGGAGGCGGCGGCGGGCCTGCAGCAGTTCCTGGTGCTGCGTTATCACGAACTCAAGCGGCGGCTGGTGCAACGTCTGGGATCGGACGAAGTGGCCAGCGACGCGCTGCAGGAAACCTGGGTGCGCCTGTCCACGCGGCGGGTGGCCGACACCGTGTCCGATCCCTGGCACTACGTTTTCCGGATGGCGGTGAACGCATCGATCGACCTGCATCGCTCCGCCAACCGGCAGCTCAGTGCGCGCGAGGTGGACGACTTGCTGGAACTGGCCGACCCGACGCCCGGTCCGGCCGAGGCGGCGGCCTCGCAGGCCGAACTGGAAGCCCTGGTCCGGGTGATGCGGGAACTCCCGGAACGACGCCGCAACATTCTGCTGGCGGTGCGCGTGCAGCAGCTGACCCAGCCGGAAGTGGCGCGCCGGATGGGCATTTCCCTGCGCCTGGTCGAACTGGAACTGCAGAAAGCCCAGGCCTACTGCGCGGCCCGGCTGGGCCGTTGACGCGCGCAGCGGGAAGCGCCCCGGATCACGCCGGGAAGGCCCGCCATGCGGGATTGGCCATCCAAATCGGTCTATTGTCTGACAGGCACCGTTGGCCATCCCGGCCAGGGCGGTCCGCCGGGTGCGGGCAAAGCGCGGCATGACATTCACGAACGACGACAAATCGAAAAAGCGGCTGCGGCATGAGGCGGATGCCTGGGTGCGATTGCTGGCGTCGGGCCGGGCAACCGACGAGGACGCGCGCGCATTGCAACGCTGGCGTGCGCAAGGACCGATGCACCGGGCCGCGTTCGAGGATGCCAAGCGGTTGTGGCGCGATTTCGGGCCGGCCGGCGAGCGCCTGATCGCGCAGGCGGCGGCCAACGCCGCGCGGCCGACGGGACCACGCATGAACCGGCGCGCCTTCCTCGGCGGCATGGCCGCGGCGGCGTCGGTGGCCGGCGTGGCGTTGCTGGCGGAACACCCGCTGCTCGGCGGCTGGACGCCGATATCGGAGTGGGGCGCGGATTACCGCACCGCTACCGGTGAACAGCGCACGGTGCGCCTGCGCGAGGACGTGGTGCTGGCGATGAACACGCAGACCAGCATCGAGGTGCAGCGCCAGGACGGCAGGATCGACGGGATGACGCTGCTGGCGGGCGAGGCGGCGATCGATGCGATGACCGCGACCGGCGGACTGTTCCGGATTTCGTCCGGTGCCGGAAGGATCACCGCGGAGCTGCCGGCCAGGCTGGAAGTGCGCCGCGTCGGCGAGCGCACCTGTGTCACCTGCCTGCGCGGCAGGGTGGCGGTGCAACTGGGCGACCAGCAGCGCACGCTGGCCGCGCGCTACCAGGTGGACTATGGCGAAGACGGACTGCAGGCGGTGCGCGCGATCGAGCCGGAACAGGTATCGGCCTGGCGGGACGGCGTCATCGTATTCCGCAACACGCCGTTGCCGGACGCGATCAGCGAGATCAACCGCTACCGTCGCGGCCGGGTGATGCTGATGGACAAGGCGCTGGAAGGACGGTCGGTCAGCGGGCGCTTCCCGATCACCCGGATGGATCTGGCGATCACGCAGATCCAGCAGGCCTTCTCGGCCCGCGTGACCACGCTGCCCGGCGATATCGTCCTGCTCGGTTGAGTCGGGCTGCGCCGAGCGCCACGCCGCTCCGTTCGCGCTGACGCGCCGGCAGGCGCATTCAGGAACCTTGACGTTCATCCTCGCGTGCACGTCGGACGCATCGGAGCTTTGCGGGTTCGTCCGACAACGAGCGTCGTGAAGAAGGAAAGCCATCGATGGCACACGCCATCGTCCCCCTCTCCACGGAGCGTCCCGCAGTGCCCAAGCAAGCGATTGCCCCTTCACGTCCCGCGTTCCGTACGCATCCGCTTTCGCGCGCGATCGGCCTGTTCCTGCTTGCCGGCGGTGGCATGGATGCCGCCCTGGCGCAACAGGCGTTCAGTTCCGCCTGGTTCGCCAACAAGGCCGCGGTGCAGGGCGCGGTGGGTTCCACCGGCCGCTTGCCCAACGGCGCGCCCGCGCCGCTGCGTCCGACCGGACCGCAGCAGCAATCCCAGGCCGCGCGTGACCGCCTGCAGCAGTCGATCAACAACCTGGGCGTCGCCGCGCAGGCCATCGCGCTGCGCCAGGCCTTGCAGCAGCAGGCGCGGCAGGCCGCGCTGGCGCGCCCATCCGACGTGCCCGATGGCCTGGGCGAGGGCGGCCTGAAGATCGACGAGGACGCGCTGACCCGCGGCTGGCACAACGCCAAGGATCCCACCCAGCAGGTGGCCGACGGAAAGACCACCGTCACCATCGAACAGACCGGCAGCAAGGCGATCCTCAACTGGGAAACCTTCAACGTCGGCCGCAACACCACGGTGAAGTACGACCAGCAGGCCGACTGGGCGGTGCTCAACCGGGTGAACGATCCGCTGGCGCGGCCTTCGCAGATCCAGGGACAGATCGAAGGCGCCGGCACGGTGCTGGTGCTCAATCGCAATGGCGTGGTGTTCGACGGCAGTTCGCAGGTCAACGTGCGCAACCTGGTCGCGGCGGCCGCGCACATGAGCGATACGCAGTTCCTCGGCAACGGGCTGTATGGCGCCAACGGCGCGCCGAGTTTCACCGATGCCGGCGGCGCGGTGAAGGTCGAGGCCGGTGCGCTGATTCGCACCCGCGAACCGCAATCGGTCACCCAGGGCGGTGGCTACGTGCTGCTGCTGGGGGGCGAGGTCGACAACGCCGGGCAGATCCTCACCCGCAAGGGGCAGACACAACTCGCCGCCGGTGACAGTTTCGTCATCCGCAAGGGCGCCGGCACCGAAGGCAACCAGGCATCGACCACGCGCGGCAACGAAGTCGCCGCCCTGCGCGACGCGGCCTCCACCCAAACGGGCCGGGTCGTCAATACCGGCCTCATCCAGGCGCGCGAAGGCGATGTCACCCTGGCCGGCCACGAGGTGCGCCAGGAGGGCGTCGCGGTCGCGACCACCACCGTCAACGCGCGCGGCACCGTGCACCTGCTCAATTCGGCGGGCGACGCGGAAGGCTCGGTGACGCTGGGCGAAGGCGCGCTGACCGCGGTGCTGCTGGAGGACGATGGCAAGACCACGGCGCTGGACAGCCAGCGCGATGCGCTGATCGCCGAATCGGAAAAGCTGGACGCGCTGCGGATGCAGACCGACCCCGGCGCGTTCGACAACTATTCGCGGCTTTCGGATCGTCGCGATCAGTCGCGGGTGGAGATCGTCTCCGGCGGCGACGTGAACTTCGAGGGCGATTCGCTGACGCTCGCCACCGGCGGCCAGATCGCGGTCACCGCCGGCAATCGTGCCCAGGCCGATGCGGGCGCGCGACTGGACGTGTCCGGCGCGGTTGGCGTGAAGGTGGCGATGGAAAGCAACACCGTGCAGGTCAACGTGCAGGGCAACGAACTGCGCGACTCGCCGCACAACCGCGATGGCGGCAAGCTGCAGAACAGCACGATCTGGGTCGATCGCCGCGATCTGGTGCTGGTACCGGCCGGCACCGGCGGCTATGCCTCGGATCGCTGGTACGCCGCCGGCGGCCTGCTGGAGGTCAGCGGCTGGCTCAACAACCAGGGCCACGGCATCGGCGAGTGGGCCGCGCAGGGCGGCACGATCACCCTGGGCGGCAAGGAGGTGGTCACCCGCGCCGGATCGCAGATCAACCTGTCCGGCGGCGCGCTGGACGTGCAGACCGGCTACGTCCAGCAGACCTGGCTTCGCGACGGCGACGGCCGCCTGCACACGCTGCAGGATGCGCCGACGGAGTTGATCTACGCCGGCGTCTACCAGGGCTACGAGGTGGATCACGAGCGCTGGGGCGTGCAGGATGCCTACCTCAATCCGATCATCGCGCCGCGCCAGCGGCTGGAGAACGGCTACACCGTCGGCCGCGACGCCGGCCGCCTGATCGTGGACGCGCCCACCGTCGTGCTCGAGGGCGACATCGAGGCCAAGGTGTTCGAGGGCGAGCGGCAGACGCGCGCGCGCGACGCCGTGGACGGCTACCGGCAGGCGCAGAGCGCGGTGGCGCGTTCCGGCGAACTGATCATCGGGCGGGTCAATGCGCGTGGGTTCGATGCGCCGCATGCCAGCCGGGTGGTGATCGGCGACTTCGACGATGTCGCGACGGGCGAACCGGACGCCGCGTTGCCGGAGGACCGCATCGGCACCGTGCTGCTGGACGCGGACCGGTTGAACCGCAGCGGCCTGGGTGGGCTGACCCTCACCAGCGCCGATGCCATCCATATCGATGCCGATCTGTCGCTGGCCGACGGCGGCGTGCTGGATCTGTCGGCGGCCGAAATCGCCATCAACGCCGATGTCACCGCCCGCAGCGGCAGCGTGAAGGCCGACAACGTGGTGGAGGTGGCCACGCTTGCCGAGCCAGCATCCACCTTCCTCCTGCGCGAGGACGGCAGCGCGGACTTCACCCTCGGTGCCGGCGCGACCCTGGATCTGTCGGGCACCTGGCACAACGGCCTGCTCGACGGCGCCGGCGCGGTCTCGCTGGCGCATATCGACGGCGGCGACCTGTCGGTGCGCATGGTGGAAGGATCCGTGCGTCTGGAACAGGACAGCCGGGTCGATCTGCGTTCGGGCGCGGCCCTGCATGGCGACGGCAAACTGAGCGGCGGTCGTGGCGGCGATCTGAGCCTGATCGCCAATGACGATCGCGTCGCGACCATTCCCAACGGCGCGCTGGATCGGCCGGGGCGCGAACTGCGGCTGGATGGCGAGATCCTGGCGGCCGGCGTGTCTGGCGGCGGCACCCTGACCCTGCAGGCGCCCACGCCGGTGGTGTTCGGTACGGATGCGGTGCTGGGAAGCGGCGTGCTGGAACCGGGCACGCGCCTGCCGGCCGATGTGGTGCTGGGTGAAGCGGTGACGATCGGGATCGGCGGACGCCTGCCGGTCGATGCCTCCACATCGGTGACCACGGTGATTCCGGATCGGCCGTTGCCGGCGGTGACGGTGGATACCGGCACGCAACCGGAAGTGGTGCTGGCCGGCGAGTGGACAGTACCCGAGAACGTATGGGTGAACGTGGACGGCAACTGGCTGACCGGCGGCACCGTGCTGCCGGCCGGCACGCGTATGCAGTTCCTCGCCAACACGACGATTCCGGCGGGCACGGTGTTTCCTTCGTCGGTGTTCCCGCAGGGATTCGCGGTGTTTCCCTATGTGCTGACCATGCAGGCCGGCGAGATCGCGCCGGTCGCGGTGACCGTGCCGGCGGGGCAACTGCTGCCGCGCGGTACCTGGTTCGACCAGGCGATCACTTTCGACCCCGCGCTGAAGCTCGACGCCGGATTGCTGCGCAGCGGTTTTGCCGACTATCGCATCGGCAGCCGCGCGGGGCTGGTGGTGTCGGAAGGCACGGAACTGGCCACGGAGATGCCGCTGCTGCGCCCGACGACCGACGCATTCCTTCGTTCCTCGGGCAGCGCGTTGTCCGCGGTGCTGGAGGCATGGACGCCGCCGGTGGTGGCGGAAGACCCGGCCGCGGGCAGGCTGCGCCTGCGTGCCGGCGCGGATCTGTCGCTGCACGGCGCTTCGCTGGAGGTCGGCGAAGGCGCGCATATCCGCGTCGATCCCGGCCATCGCGTGCGCCTGGCGGCCGCGCGTCAATTGGTGATGGACGGCGCCATTACAGCGCCCGGCGGGGAGATCTCACTGCTGAGCGCGCCCATCGGCGTGGTCGACAAGTTGGCGGCGGGCGGAACCGGCGTGTCGCTGTGGGTCGGCGAGAACGCCCTGCTCGATGCCGCGGGCCGTGCCTGGACCGCGCGTGACGCGGCGGGCCGTCGCTACGGCCTGGCCCAGGATGGCGGCGCCATCCGCATCGGTCTGGAGGAATACGGCATCGACGTGAAGGACGTCCCCGACACCTCGCGCGCGATGGTGGTGATCCGCGAGGGCGCGCGGCTCGATGCTTCCGGCGCGGCCGCCACGGTGGATCTGGCGGAAGGACTGCCGGTCCTCGCACGTCCGATCACGCTGGCCGGCGATGGCGGCCTGATCCAGTTGGGATCGCAGGCCGGCATCCTGAACGATGGCGAGTTGCGCGCGTCCGCCGGCGGCGCGGGCGCGGCCGGCGGTCAACTGAACCTCATTCTGGAAAACCGCGAAGGCAACGGGCACGAAGGGGTACGAACGCTGACCGTGAGCCAGACGCGGGTGCGCAGCGGGCTGGCCGACGACGCGGTGGCGGGCGATGCGTTCGCACCCGGGGATTACCTGGGGGCGCGCATCAGCGCCGAACAGATCGAAGCCGGCGGGTTCGGCACGCTGGATCTGTGGAGCCGCGACGTGATCTCCTTCGAGGGCGATGTCGACCTGGCGCTCAGCCAGCGCCTGGCGCTGCGCCGCGGGTTGTTGTCGGTGGCCGAAGACACGCCCGAGGCACGGGTGACGCTGTCGGCGCCGCATGTGCTGCTGGTGGGCAAGGTCGACATCCCGGTGACGGCACCGGATGTTCCCAAGCCGGGGCTGGTCAACACGATCGGCAGTGCGTATCGCGACTATTCTCCGGGATCGCGCAATGACGCGGCGCTGACCATCCAGGCGAACCTGATCGATGTGCGGGATGCGGTGCAGTTCGGCGGCGCCGGCCAGGTCTTCCTGGAAACCGCACCGAACAGCTGGACGCCGGAGGCCGTGGATCGCTTCGGTTTCGATCAGGTCAACCTGGTCAGCCAGGGCGATCTGCGTTTCGGCGATGGCCTGCTGTATACGGGCGGCGATCTGAACCTGACCGCGCGGCAGATCTATCCGACGACCCATGCCAATGCGGAGGTGGCGGCCGGCGTCAGTTTCGACAACACCGGCAAGCACTTCGATCCCGAGCGCACGCTGACCATCCGTGGCCTGGGCGATACGCCCGAAGCGCCCTTTTCGGTATTCGGATCGCTCGCCCTGCGTGCGGCCAACATCGATCAGGGGGGCGTGGTGCGCGCACCGCTGGGCCGCATCGTGTTCGGCGGGACACCGGATCCCGATACCTTCCTGGTCGACCAGCAGTTCCATGTCCTGCTGCGCGAGGGCAGCCTGACCTCCACCAGCGCGGCCGGCCTGCGCATGCCCTACGGCGGCACGGCGGATGGACTGCGCTACCTCTACAACGGCCAGGTGGTGGAGTTCGATGACCTCGCCGCCCTGGATGGGGACGGCAGTGACAGCGCCAGCCGCGGGACGGTCGATGCGATCGAGCGCGGCGTGCTGATGGGGCAGGTGACGCTCACCGCGGAGGCCGGTTCGGTCATCGATGTGTCCGGAGGTGGCGAACTGACCGGCGCCGGCTTCTTCACCGGTCGCGGCGGATCGGTCGACATCCTGCGCACGCCGCTGGCCAATGCCAATCCGGCGAACGGCTTCAGCGATCCCGATGCCGAGGTGTACGCCATCGTGCCATCGGTGCCGGGCCAGTATGCGCCGGTCTCGCCCGACGCCGGCGCGGGTGCGCCGCGGGTCGGCCAGCAGATCACTTTGACCGAAGCGGTCGGCGGACTGCCGGCCGGCACCTACACGTTGATGCCCTCGACCTATGCGCTGTTGCCGGGCGCGTTCCGGGTGGAACTGGCCGGAGGCGCGAGCCGCGAAGCCGCCGCGGTGACGATGCCG
Source organism: Pseudoxanthomonas sp. 22568 (assembly GCF_052044485.1). Classification (NCBI taxonomy): domain Bacteria; kingdom Pseudomonadati; phylum Pseudomonadota; class Gammaproteobacteria; order Lysobacterales; family Lysobacteraceae; genus Pseudoxanthomonas; species Pseudoxanthomonas sp. 22568. Next base: position 15,597 of record NZ_JBQENC010000012.1, on the reverse strand, counting down.
GGCGGAACCTTCCGCGCCAGCGCCTACCTGGGCATCGCCAACACGGACATCCGCGATGTCCTGCCGACCACGGTGACGCTGATGTCCGGCGAAACGGTGCGCCGGTTCTCGCAGTACAACGAAACCAGCTACGCCGATTTCGCCATCGCCGAGGCCGCGCGTTTCGGCACGCGCCGCCCGCGCCTGGAGCGCGACGCGCAGAGCCTGCACCTGGACTTCGCCCGCGCCGTCGGCGAGGCGATGGATTTCAAGGGCCAGGTGCTGATGGCCGGCGAAGATGATGGCGCGGACGGCAACCTGTTCCTTACCTCGCTCGGCGCGCTGGAAATCAAGCAAGCCAGCCAGGCCGCGACCGAGGGTTTTTCTTCTGTCGACAGCGAGGATCTGGCCGGCATCCAGGCCGGCATCCTGACCGTGGGCGGCACGTTCTCGCTGGTCGAAGCCACGGCAGCTCCCAGCCAGGGCAGTTTCGCGCTCGGTCCCCGCGTGGTGTTCGAGAGCGGCAAGGGCACGGTGGCGGTACGCGATGGCGCGCAACTGCGCGCGGATCAGGTTTTCCTCACCAGTGGCGAGCAGGTGCTGGTGGAAGGCGGCGCGACGCTGGAAGCGCGCGCCACCGACGGCCTGTTGCTGGATTCCAGCCGTGGCTACGTGTTTTCCGACAGCGCCAATGGCGAACAGGCCATCGGCGGCGCGGTGCTGGCGGTGTCCGCCGGCGACGTGCGCTTCACCCCGCCGACGGGCGCCAGCGCGGACGCGGGCATCAACCCCAACGCCATCCGCATCGGCGACGGCGCGGTGCTGCGGTCGCCGGGCACGCTGGCGTTCTCCACCAACGGCGAACTGGCGCTGGGCGATGCGGAATACAACGCGCGCTACTTCGCGCTCACCGCGCCGAGCCTGCACATCGGCACCGATGCCGCCTTCGCGCGGGCGGAGGAAGCCGGCGCGATCGGAGATGGCGTGCGGCTTTCGCAGACGCTGCTGGAGCGCCTGATACATCCGTCGGCTGGCCAACAGGCGGTGGAACGGGTGTCGTTGAGCGCGGGCAATTCGATCAATCTGTTCGGCGAGGTCGATTTCGATCTCGGCCGCGCCAGTGGCGACGCGGATACCCAATTGTGGCTGGAAACACCGGCGCTGTATGGCTGGGGCGAGGCGGACGAAACCGCGCGGATCGCCGCCGGCACCGTGGTCTGGAATGGCCTGGCCTCGGGCCTGGGCACGCCGGCGAGCCCTTACGCCAGTGCGGCGCCCGGTGCGGTGCTGGCCGGCGGTGCGGGTACCGGTGCGGGCCGGCTGAGCATCGAGGCCGAGCGCATCGAATTCGGCTATGCGCCCTATGCGCGCGGCCAGGACCAGGTTGAACTGGATCGGCTGGCACTGGGTTTCGCCGGCGTGGATCTGCGCGCCACAGAACGCATCACCGCCAACCATCGCGGCACGCTGTCGGTGTACGCCAGCGGTACCGATGCCGACAGCTACGCCGGCGGCGACCTGCATCTGTCCACGCCGGTGTTGACCGGCGCGGCGGGCTCGTTCATGGCCTATCGCGCGGGTGGCGCGCTGACCGTGGACGCGCCGGACGGTGCGCCGGCCTACGATCGCGCGGACTTCAACGAACTGGGCGCGGAAGTGCGCCTGTCCGGCCAGCGCGTCAACGTCGATACCGCGGTGGCGCTGCCCAGCGGCCGGCTGGTGCTGGAAGCGGAGGACGGCATCGCGCTGGGCGAACGCTCCATGCTGGATCTGGCGGGCCGCACGCTGAACTTCTTCGACGCGCAGCGGCACAGCTGGGGCGGCGATCTGGTGATGGAGGCGGAGAACGGCGCGATCACCCAGGCCGCCGGTTCGCGGATCGACGTGTCCGCGCAGGGCAACGACGCCGGCACGATCCGTATCACCGCCACCGGCGCGGAAGGCCGGGTGGCGCTGGATGGCCACCTGCTCGGCGGCAGCGATGATGCCCACCTGAGCGGCGGGATCGATGTGCGTGCGCACGTGCTGCCGGATTTCGCCGGCCTGAACGCGCGCCTCAACACGGGCGGGTTCTTCGAGGCCCGTGGCTTCTCGATCGGTACCGGCGATCTGGTGATTGGCGACGAGGTGCGCGCCCGCCAGGTATCGATTGCCGCCAATGGCGGCAGCCTGACCGTGAACGGACGCATCGACGCCAGCGGCGCGCAGCCGGGCGACATCCGCCTGGCCGCGCGCGATGACCTGGTGCTGGCATCGACGGCGATGCTCGATGCGCATGGCACGCGGTTGCAACTGGATGGCCGCGGCGCGGTGATCGATGCGTCCAACCGGGGTCATGTCGAACTCACCAGCGCGGCGGGCCGGGTGTCGCTGGAGGACGGCGCGCGGATTGACCTGAGCACGCCGGACGGCATCGCCCGCGGACAACTGGATATCAACGCGCCGCGGCTGGGCGCCGACGACGTGGCGGTGGATGCCGCGAGCGGCGTGGACATCCGTGGCGCGGCGAGCATCGCGGTCAATGCGTTCCGCGGATACGTCGCCGAGGACGGCACGGTGGACCAGGCGCGCCTGGACGCCATCCATGCCGACAGCGTGGCGTTCATCGATGCGGCGCTCGGCAACGAAGCGCTGGCGGCGCGCCTGCAGGGCCTGTCCAGCCATGGAGATGCGTTCCACCTGCGTCCCGGCGTGGAAATCCGCAGCGGGACCTCCGAGGGTGATCTGACGGTCACCGGCGATATCGATTTCTCCGGCTACCGCTACGGGCCGGATGCGGATCCCGCGTTGCGCGGCAGCGGCGAGCCTGGCGTGGTCGTGCTGCGTGCCGGCGGCGATCTGCGGGTCAACGGCAGCATCAGCGATGGTTTCGCGCCACCGCCGGTCACCCCGGACGACGATGGTTTCTCGCGACTGCGGATGCTGCTGGCCGGCGGGCAGGCGACGGAGGGCGAGATCAGCTTCGAAGCGCCGTTCAATCCCGACTTCGGTGATTTCTGGTTCCTGTTTCCTGGCGCCATGACCGGAGCGGACCTGCCTGTCGTGGAATCGGGCTGGGTCACCGACGGATTGGGGGCGTATTACGGGCCGGGTGATCAGATTCCCGGCATGCTCTACGGCACCATCACCCTCGGCGCCGGTACCCGCCTGACCGCGGTCGATCCGGTCAATGCCGACATCGCGTTGCAGGAACAGGTCGAGCGCCGCAACTGGGCGGCGGCGCCGATGCTGGAAGCCGGCATGCAGTCCTGGTCGATGTGGCTGGTCGGTGGCGCCGATCTCGCCGCGGCCGACAGCCGCACGCTGGCCGCCGCCTCGCAATTGGGCGGACGTGGCGACATCATCCTCGACGGACCGGGCAAGGTCGGCCCGTTGCGCCAGCAGTCCGCGCTTTCGGTCATCCGCACCGGTACCGGCGATCTGGAGGTGCTTGCCGGCGGCGACTACGTGCAGAAATCCCTGTTCGGCGTGTACACCGCCGGTACCCAGGTCGCCGGTGCGGAAGCCTGGGATCAGGAGCGTGCGCGACAGGCCGACGGCACCGTGCTGGGCTTCGGCAACGAAGCCTATGAGGCCACCCTGGCCGCACGCCGGATGTACTTCACCACCGATGGTGGCGATCTGCAGCTGTCCGCACAGGGCGACGTGCGCGGTTTTACCGAGTACGGGCAGAACAGCGGTACCGGTATCGGCAGCTGGCTGTGGCGCCAGGGTGGGGAGGAACTGGGCCAGTCGACCGCATGGGGAATCAACTTCGGCCAGTATGTCTACAACCCGACAACGTTCATGCTGGAGTTCGCCGGATTCTCCGGAATCGGCACGCTCGGTGGCGGCAACGTCCGGGTAAGCGCGGGCGGGGACATGGGGGCAAGCGTGAGCCAGAATCCCGCCCAGATATGGACCAGCAACGAGGCGCTGGCCATCGTGGTGGGCGGCAGCGGCCGTTTCGACGCGCAGGGCAACCAGATGCAATCGGGAGGCGGCAATCTCAGTGTGAGTGCCGGTGGTCGTGTCAACACCGGGCTGCTCGATCCGAGCACGGTCGGGGGCTTCGGACGGACCGCCGGGCTGGTGGCGAATCTCCGCGGAGACACCCGCCTGCAGGCCGGTTCGATCGGACAGTCGTTGGTGAATGGCTATGGCGTCAACCGGCCTGGCGATCCCCGAGCGGTAGATGTGCAGATGCCGTCGGCCTACTTCGGCTATTCGTCGCTGGTCCTTGCCGTCGGCGACGGTCTGATGCAGGTGAAAACCCTGGGTGGCATGCAAGTGGCGACGGGCGTCGATTTCGGCCGCGTGGCACTCAATGGCGGGGCTACCCGGGTTCCGGGCGCGGAAGCGGGAACCGACAGTGCCATAAGCTCTTTCAGCCTGTGGACCAATCGCAGTGGCCTGGATCTGTTCACCGCCGGTGGCAATCTGCTCCAGTTCCAGTCGAGCATGCTGGGCGGCGGCACGACTCAATACGACGCTGGCCGCTTCGGCGCGACAGCGGCCGCTGGCTCGATCGTGCTGGAAAATCTGTTGCTGGCGCCATCGCGTGAGGGCCGTCTGGAACTGCTGGCGGATGAACATGTCATCGGCACGGCGGCGATGTCGAGCGCGTCCATGGACAGTATTGCGACGCCGGAAAGGCCCTTGTGGGTGCGAGGCGCACTCGAAGAGCTGGGCTCGGGCGTGGCGGGGGTCACCTCCAGCAACCTTGGCGCGGAGGTGGCGGACGTGGAGCTGATGGAGGGCAGCGCGGCCTACAACTGGCAGACAGGCGGGCGGTTGTTTGCATTCGCGCCGGACACGGCCAGTGATCTGCATGAAAGCCAAGCGCCATCCTTCCGGATCTACGCGCTGACCGGTGACATCGACGCCGACATTGGTCGCATATACCGGGATCTGTATGGAACCCGCACCTACTACCTTGCGGCCGGGCCCGTGCAACTGCAGGCCGGGCGGGACATCCTGGCCGGCAGCCATGTGCTGCTCAACAACGATGCCAACGACGTGTCGCTGGTGCGCGCGGGACGCGACATCCTCAACACCAGTTTCCGCATCGCCGGACCGGGCCTGCTGGACGTCGCGGCTGGACGCAATATCTATCAGACGTCCGTCGACGATCCCGTCTCCAATCTGCCGGATCTGAATCTCGGCGTGTTCCGCAGCCTGGGCCCGGTGGTCGCCGGTGACGATCGGCCGGGCGCGGGCATCGTGCTGTCGGCGGGAATGGGGGCGAAGGGTCCGGACCTCGAAGGCTTCGCCGCGCGCTATCTGGATCCGGCCAACCTGGCCGACCCGGCACGGCCGTTGGCGGACCAGCCTGACAAGGTGGTCCGCACCTACGAACGCGAACTGGTCGAGTGGCTGCGCGAGCGCTTTGCCTACGAGGGCGACACCGGCGCCGCGCTGGCCTGGTTCCAGGCACTGCCGGTGGAGCAGCGTGGCATCTTCCTGCGCCAGGTCTACTTCGAGGAACTGCGCCTGGCCGGACGTGAATACAACAACCCTGACAGCCGTCGTTTCCAGAGCTACCTGCGTGGCCGTGATGCGATTGCCAGCTTCCTGCCGGGCATGGCCGAAGGGGATGATCCGGGCAGCTACCAGGGCTCGATCGTTTTCAGCGAAGGCGCCGGCGCGCATACCGATTTCGGTGGTGGCATCCAGGTACTGGCGCCCGGAGGCGGGTTGACCCTGGGCGTGGACGGCGTCGCGCCGCCGCCCACCACCGGCCTGTTGACCCAGGGCAACGGCGACATCGAGGCGTTCACCCGCGACAGCGTGCTGCTGGGCCTGTCACGCGTGTTCACCACCTTCGGCGGCGGCATCACCCTGTGGTCGGCGCGCGGCGACATCAACGCCGGTCGCGGCGCCAAGACCACCGTGGTGTACACGCCACCCCGCGTGGTTTACGACGACCTCGGCAACGTCAGCCTGTCGCCGCAGGTGCCCAGTTCCGGCGCGGGCATCGCGACCCTGAATCCGATTCCGGAAGTGGCGCCGGGCGACATCGATCTGATCGCGCCGCTGGGTACCATCGACGCGGGTGAAGCCGGCATCCGCGTGTCCGGCAACGTCAACCTGGCCGCGCTGCGGGTGGTGAACGCCGACAACATCCAGGTGCAGGGCAAGGCGACCGGATTGCAGACCGCCGCGGCGGTGAACGTGGCGGCGCTCAGCACCGCCAGCGCGGCGGCGACCAATGCGGTGCAGGCCGCGCAGGACACCGTGCGCCGGCAGGCGCAGCAGTCGCGTCCCTCGATCATCAGCGTGCAGGTGCTCGGCTTCGGCGACAGTCCCGGCAGCAGCGCACCGTCGCCCCGGGTTTCTCCCGGCGCGGTGACGCAAACCGGCTACGACCCCGGCAATGCGTTCCAGGTGCTCGGCAACGGCGCGCTGGGCGAGGCGCAGCGCGCACGCCTGAACACCGCCGAGCGCAGCCGGCTGGATCAGCCCTAGCGATCAGTCCTGCATGGGCGTCAGGGACGATGCCCGCCGGACCGTGCAGGGGAAATCCGCCGGAACGCGGACAAGATGCGGACAACACCACCCGGTGTCCGCGGGCGCATCGCAGCGAGACGCGGTGCATCGGACTTCATGGCAGAGGAGGCACATGCAGATGGACAGGCACGCACAGGGGGAATCATGAGTGACGCATTCGTGAGCGTTTACGAGTTCCGCAAGCGGCTCGAGCAGCACATGCTCCACGCCAGGCAGCCCATGGTGGTATCGCACGGCGGCATGCCGATTGGTTACTTCATTCCCGCCAAGGTCTGGCACGACCGTGCCACGGTCGAGGTATTCAATGAGCTCATCTCCGCGATCCTGGAGATGAGCGGATACGACGAAGCGGACGTCAAGGAGGCGATCGAGTCGTACACGTCGGCCAACGCGGAGATCACCCGCGAGCGGATGCTGCGCCATCTGGCGCGCGTGCATCCGGAAGCGATGCAGAAGACGGGAAACATTGCGAAACGGTGACGGTGGGTTCACCGGAACGACACCGTAGTTTCTTCGCGCGGGAACAATGCGGGCGCAGGCTTGAACCTGCCGCCCGTGGTCACGGGCGGACAGGCAACCGCGCACGATTCGATGCGCGGTTGTTTCCTTCCTCGCCATGGTGATCCTTCTCAAAAGGAGTTCTCGTTATGCGTCGTTCCAAGTTCCTGCGTGTGCGTCCGCTGGCCGTCGTCGCCTTCGCCGCGATGACCGTTGCCGGCTCCGCCGGTGCTGCCGATCTGTTTGGCGGCGGCGCCACCTTCCCGGTGCAGTCCTATGTGGGTGACAACTTCCTGACCACCGTCCCGGTTCGCGCGCGCCTGTCGCGCAACACCACCAACACGGTGGCCACCACGCCGATCGCCACCCTGACGCCGCCGGACACCCTGTTCGCCCGTTTCGCCTCGGGTACCGGCAACAAGATTTCCTACTGCCAGACCGGTAGCGGCACCGGCAAGACCGTGCTGATTGGCGTGGGTTCGGTGATCAACGCCAACGGCGAGTGCGGCAACTACCAGTCCGGCACCAGCCCGGCCGGTTTCAGCGGCACCGCCGCCGCGCCGAACTACATCGGTACCGATTCGCCGATCAGCCAGGCTGACGTGACCAGCTTCAACGGCGGCCCGCGCGCGGCGCGCGAGCTGTGGCAGATCCCGACGCTGGCCGGCGCCATCGCGCTGCCGAACCACTCGGCCCTGGGCTTCACCAACCTCACCACCGAGCAGGTGTGCCAGATCTTCTCGGCGCGCGTGACCAACTGGTCGAGCATCCCGGGCTCTGGTTCCACCGCGGCGATCCGCGTCGTGTACCGCGCGGACGGCAGCGGCACCAGCTTCGCCTTCACCAGCTATCTGGCGACCGCCTGCAATGGCAAGTTCAGCATCCCCGCCGGTTACTTCAAGCCCAACCAGAGCTTTGCCGCGGCGGTTCCGGCGGCTGGTTCGGCGGCGCCGTTGTATGCCGCCTCGGCGGCCGTGTCCGGCAACCCGGGCGTGGTGACCTCCGTCGTTTCCACCGCCGCGTCGATCGGTTACGCCGATTATCCGGAAGTGGATGCGCAGGGCGCCGAGTTCCCGACCGTCAACAGCGCCAGCCCGGCCGCGCTGCCGGCGTCCATCAGCATCTCGGCGCCGCTGTCCGGCCAGGTGCTCAATGCCAGCAACGCGCCGGTCGCGGTGACCGGCATGGCGAACCCGGCCTGCCTGCGCCTGATCAGCCCGAGCACGATCCCGGCCGGCGTGACCTATCCGATCCTGGCGTACACCTACCTGGCCGGCTATCGCAACACCAACGGCACCAGCACCACCGCGCTGCGCGATCTGCTGGGCTACTTCCTGGCGACCCAGGCCAACCGTCCCGCTCCGCCGGCCGGTTTCGCCTACCTGGATGGCAGCGCCACCTACCGCAGCTCGGTCCAGAACACGATCACCACCTGCGTCCTCTGATCCACGCAATCGAAAGACGCTGGTACGCCGGCGTCCTTCCACACCGGCGGCGGGGAAATATCCCCGCCGCTTCCATGAGCGGAACAGCATCGAGGAACCAACACATGCATACCAACAGCGTAAAGAGTGCGATCCGGAGAGCCACGATGGTGTTGTTGGCGCTGGCCGCCTGCCTGGTCGCAGGACAGGTGTTCGCGCAGCAGAGTGATGATCCGGAACATTGCGGCACCATCACCCACTACCCGGGCGCGGTCACCGTGGTGGGCAAGGCGTGGGGCAACGCCACCCAGGGCGACTTCCGCATCTGCAGCACCACTTATCAGTGTGGTGCCAACGCCAAGTCGGCCGAAGTGTTCGGCGTCGGCTACAGCAGTCATGCCGAGGGCGTGATCGCCACGGAGAACTATGCCGCCGCCAGCGACGGTACCGAAGCGATCCTCGCCAGCTGCGAGGCGATCAGCAAGGATCCGGGCAAGGTGCGTTCCTGCATGGCGCAGAAGCAGAGCTTCCAGCTGCCGACGTCGGTCGCCGAGCAGGCGAGCTGCACCGTGGCGGTGGGTGCTCCGGCCAAGGGATGGACCGCTGCCTCCGCCACCTGCTTCTGCGAAGGCTGATACGGAAAACAGGGATTCGTGCGGCGTACGGGAGGCAATCGGGATCCCGGCGCGCGCATCGGGATGAAACATGTCCGTGTGGCCCCGGCCGGTATCCGCCGCCCGGGGCTTTTTTGCGTGCTTCTCGCGGGAGCGCGCATGGCGGGTTTTCGCACGGCTGACGCCCTCGCGCGATCGCGGCCGAATATGACAGCACTGTCATAAAAATGTTTGCGGATCCCCACGGCTGCATGCGTCTAGAAAACAGAGACGAGTGGAATGCGCGTCGTCGCATCCACCAAGGCCATTTCGCTTCGGGTGAACAAATCGATGGATGGATCAAGAGCAGCATCCGCGCTCGCGCGGATCGTATGCGTGCTGATGGTGGGCACCACCGCGCAGGCGCAGGACGCCCCGCCCGCAGCCGAGGCACCGGAGGCGCCGAGCGCGCCGGGCGGAGCGGTTCAGCGGGTGAGCATCCAGGAGTACCGGGTGCGCGGCAACAGCGTGCTGGCGGCGCGGGAGATTGAGCAGGCGGTGATGCCGTACCTGGGCCCGGGGCGGACGCTGGCCGACGTGGAGGCCGCGCGCGATGCGCTGCAGGCGGCCTACCAGCAGCGCGGCTACCAGTCCGTGTACGTGGACCTGCCCGAGCAGCAGGTCAGCGGCGGGGTGGTGGTGCTGCAGGTGACCCAGACCCGGGTCGGGACGGTGAACGTGGTCGGGGCCCGGCACCACGACCCGGCACGGTTGCGCGCGGCGGTGCCGGCGCTGGCCACCGGGCAGGTGCCGGACTTCACCCGCGCCCAGGACCAGCTGGCCGCGCTCAACCGCACCGCGCGCCGGCAGGTGGTGCCGCTGGTCAAGCCCGGCGCCACGGAGGGGACCATGGACGTGGACCTGAAGGTGGAAGACACCGCGCCGTGGCGGGCCAGCCTGACGGTCAACAACGACCACAGCGTGGACACCACCCCGCTGCGCAGCATCCTGAGCGTGGGCCACGACAATTTGTGGCAGCGCGAGCACAGCGCCTCGCTGACCTGGTTCGCCGCCCCGGAGGACGTGGACGAGGCCAGCGTGTGGTCCGGGTCCTACCGGCTGCCGCTGGGCGGGCCGGACTGGCAGCTGGAAGTGGCCGGCTACCGCTCCGACAGCAACGTGGTCTCCAGCGGCACCACCCAGGTCACCGGCAAGGGCCACGCGGTGGGCCTCAAGCTCAGCCACACCCTGCCGCAGGCCGGGGCCTGGTGGCACCAGTGGACGCTGGGGGTGGACTTCAAGGACATGGACGAGGCGGTGGCCCTGACCGGGATGGCCAGCGACTTCGCGCCGCTGAAGTACGCGCCGGTGACCCTGGCCTACAGCGGGTTCCGCCAGGGCGAGCGGCACCAGTTCGCGCTGGGCCTGCAGGCGGTGTTCGGCGCGCGCAGCGTGCTGGGCTACGGCAGCGGGGCGGACGCGTTCGACTGGAAGCGCGCCTATGCCGATGCCAGCTTCTTCGTGCTCAAGGCCGATGTCAGCGACACCTACAGCCTCGCCAGCGGGGCGCAGTGGTACGCGCGGGTGTCGGCGCAGCTGACCGACCAGCCGCTGGTGTCCGGCGAGCAGTTCGCCGCCGGCGGCATGTACACCACCCGCGGCTACCGCTCGGCCGAGGCCATCGGCGACTACGGGGCGATGTTCACCCTGGAGTGGCGCAGCGCGCCGCTGACCCGCTGGGGCCTGCGCGAGTGGCGCTTCCACGGCTACCTGGACGGGGCCTGGCTGGGCCTGCGCCGGCCACTGCCCGAACAGGAGGCCGAGGCCTCGCTGGCGTCGCTGGGGGTCGGCACCAGCTTCCGGGTGGGCGAGCACTTCGACGTGCGCCTGGACTACGGCCACAGCCTGCTGGACGGGCCCACCACCACCCGCGGCGCGGACCGGCTGCACGTCAGCGTCGGCGCCAGCTACTGACCCTCATTTCTTTTTCTGGAGATTTTTCCATGCAACGCGTCCTTCTCCTGTTGTTGATGCTGCTGGGCCTGTCGCTGCAGGCCAGCGCCCGGGCCCAGGAACCCGGTCCGGCCTGGTGGCAGGCCGACTGGAAGTACCGCAAGCCGCTGACGGTGGACGCCGGCCCGCAGGGCGCGGGCCTGGCCACCGGCCCGGGCCGGCTGCCGGTGCTGGTGCGCCTGCACGCGGGCAACTTCGCCTTCGACGGGGTGGGCGAGGGCGGCCAGGACCTGCGCTTCATCGCCGCCGACGGGCACACCGTGCTCAACCACCAGGTCGAGCGCTACGACGCGGCCGCGGCCATGGCCCTGGTCTGGGTCGACGTGCCGGCGGTGACCCCGGGCGCGGCGCAGACCCTGTGGATGTACTACGGCAACCCGCAGGCCCCGGCCGCGGGCAACGGCCAGCTGGTGTTCGACCCGGACTACACCGCCGTCTACCACTTCGCCGGCACCACCGCCCAGGTCCAGGACACCACCGCCTACGGCAACCACGCCAGCGGCCCGTTGACCGCGCTGGAGGCGGCCCTCATCGGCCGCGGCGCGCAACTGGGCACCGCGCCCTTCCAGCTGCCGGCCTCGGCCTCGCTGGCAGTGCCGGCCGGCGGGACGATGAGCTTCTCGGCCTGGGTCAAGCCCGAGGCGGCCGGTCCGGGCCAGAGCGTGTACCTGCGCCGGGACGGGGAGCACCTGCTGTGGCTGGGCGTGGACAACGGGGTGCCGTTCGTGCAGGTGGACCAGGCGCGCAGCGCGCCGGTGGCCGCATTGCCGAGCGGGCAGTGGAGCCATCTGGCCTTCACCGCCGACGCCGGGGCGGTGGTGCTGTACGTGGGCGGGCGGGAAGTGGCGCGGGTGGAGACCCCACTGCCGGCGCTGGCCGGTCCGGCCTGGGTCGGCGGCGAAGGCACCCCGGCCCCGGCCGGGGCGGTGGCCGCCGCGCCGTTCACCGGCGCGCTGGACGAGGTGCGCCTGTCCAAGGTGGCCCGGCCGGCGGCCGCGCTGCTGGCCGAGGTGGCCTCGCAGGGCCCGGCCGCGCGGCTGGTGCGCCTGGGCGAGGACGAACAGAACGCCGGGGTGAGCCATTTCGGGTTCATTTTGAAGTCCATGCCGGTGGACGCCTGGGTGGTGGTCATCGTGTTGGGGCTGATGCTGCTGCTGTCCTGGGCCATCATGCTGGCCAAGGGGCGGTATTTCGGGCGGGTCAGCCGGGCCAACGCGGCCTTCGCCGTGCAGTACCAGCAGGTGGCCGGCCTGCCGGCGGCCAGCCTGCAGGAACGCGCCCGCCAGGGCACCCTGGACGCGGATATCCGCGAGCACGCCAGCCTGTGGCGGCTGTACGCCATCGCCATGGACGAACTCAAGGGCCGCCAGGCCCACGCCCACGGCCTGAGCGCGGCCGCGCTGGCGGCCATCCGCGCGGCCATGGACGCCGAGGTCATCCGCGAAGGCGAGCGCATGAGCCGGCGCATGAACTGGCTGTCCACCACCATTGAAGGCGCCCCCTACGTGGGCCTGTTCGGCACCGTCATCGGCATCATGCTGGTGTTCGCGGTGGCGGCCATGGCCGGGGCGGTGGACATCAACTCGGTGGCCCCGGGCATGGCCGCGGCGCTGCTGTGCACGGCCGCCGGCCTGGGCGTGGCCATCCCGGCCCTGTTTGGCTACAACTGGCTGGCCGCCCGCGCCGAGGCCATCGGCGCGGACATGGCCGTGTTCGTGGACGAGTTCAGCGCCCGCCTGGCCGAGGAGTTCGACGCCGCCGGTCCGGTGCCGTCGGTGCTGCACTCGGTGCGGGCCTGAGGACCGCGCCATGGCCGCCAAGCGATTGGGTGTCAAAAAACGCGAGAAGGGCATCAACGTCACCCCCTTCGTGGACGTGCTGCTGGTGGTGCTGGTCATTTTCATTTTGACCAGCAACGCCACCATCCCCGGCATTGAAGTCAACCTGCCCAAGGCCAGCAGCAGCCAGGCCCTGGAGAAGCCGCAGACCAAGGCCATCACGGTCGACAACGCCGGGCAGATTTTCCTGGACGCCTACCCGGTGAGCCTGGCCGAGCTGGAACAGCGCCTGCGCACCGAACAGGCCATCACCCCGGACTTCCCGGTCATCGTGCGCGGCGATGCCCAGGTGCAGTACGCCCGGGTGGTGGAAGTGCTGGACCTGCTGCGGCGCATCGAGCTGACCCAGGTCGGCCTGGTCACCGGCAAGGCGCAGGGGTGAGGCCATGACTGCGCCCGACCCCCGTCCCGGCCGCGGCCTGCGCGCGGGCTGGCCGGCCCTGCTCGGGGCGCTGCTGCTGGCCGCGCTGCTGGTGGGCCTGGTCGGCTACCTGCTGCTCAAGGACCCGGCCAGCACCCGCCGGCCGGTGGCCGCCGTGCCGGTGCTGACCCTGCCGCCGCCGCCCCCGCCGCCGCCCGAACCCGAGCCCGAACCCGAACCGGAAGTGGAACCGGAAGAGGTCATGCCCGAGCCCGAGCCGCTGGAGGACGTGCCCAAGCCGGCCGAGGAGGCGCCCACCCCGGACACCGCCGACCCGGTGACCATGAACGCCGACGCCCAGGCCGGCACCGACAATTTCGGCATCCAGTCCGGTCGCGGCGGCGGCATGAGCGGGGTCGGCGCCGGCGGCGCCGGCAACGCCTCCTACGGCCGCTACCTGGGCTACGTCCTGCAGCAGGCCATCGCCCGCGACGAACGCCTGCGCCCGCTGGCCTTCCAGCTGACCCTGCACGTCTGGCTCGGCCCCGGCGGGGAACTGAGCCGGGTCGAACTGGCCCGCGGCAGCGGCAACCCCGACGCCGACCAGGCCGTGCTGGAGGCCGTGCGCGCCCTGGGCCGGGTGGACGAACGCCCGCCGGCCTCGCTGACCTTCCCGGCCCGGGTGCTGGTGCAGGGCCGCCGGCCCGCCGGCTGACCCGCCCCCCATCCCGACCACTGCCCCCTTTTCCCGCCCCTTTTTCCTGCCTTGTGAGTTGCCCATGACCCGTCTTCCCCTTTCCCGCCTGCGCCACCTGGCCGCCGGCATCGGCCTGGCCCTGGTCCTGTCCACCGCCGCCCAGGCCCAGGAGGCCCCGGCTGCCGAGAGCACCCTGGTCAAGCTCATCCGCGGCCTCATCGACAGCGGCGCGCTCACCCCCCAGGTGGGCCAGGCCCTGCTGGAGGAAGCCCGCCGCGAGGCCGCCGCCCGCCCGGCCGCCAGCGCCGCCGGCCCGGCCCTGGAACCGGGCGAGGTGCGCGTGCCCTACATCCCCGAGTCCGTGCGCGAAGGCATCCGCGAGGAGGTCAAGGCCGAAGTGCTGGCCCAGGCCAAGGCCGAACGCTGGGCCGCCCCGGACGCGGTGCCGGAGTGGACCCAGCGCGTGCAGGTCACCGGCGATGTGCGCGTGCGCAACGAGTCGCGCCTGTTCTCCGAACGCAACAGCACCATCGAGACCGACTGGGCCCGCATCAACGCCGGCGATGGCTACGACATCAACCCCAACACCCACCTGGACCTGCCGCCGCTGCGCAACACCCGCCAGGACCGCAACAACTCCTGGCGCATCCGCGCCCGCCTGGGCGTGCTGGCCCAACTGGGCGAACACACCCGCGCCGGCGTGCGCCTGGCCACCGGCAACGACGACGGCCCGGTCTCCACCACCCAGACCCTGGGCGGCGGCCTGGCCAAGAAGGACGCCTGGCTGGACCAGGCCTGGCTGGCCTGGTCGCCGCTGCCGGGCCTGGAGTTCACCGGCGGACGCTTCGCCAACCCCTACTGGTCCACCGACATCCTGTTCTCCAACGACCTCAACTTCGACGGCCTGGCGGTCAAGTACGAACGGGCCGTGGGCCAGGGCCTGGACCTGTTCGCCACCCTGGGCCTGAGCCCGCTGGAATACTCGGCCGACAACTTCCCGGCCACCAGTCAGGACAAGCAGGCCAGCCGCGACAAGTGGCTCAACGGCCTGCAGGTGGGCGCCAACTGGCGTTTCGGGGAGGACCAGACCCTGCGCGCGGCGCTGGCCTACTACCAGTTCCGCAACATCTCCGGCGAGTACTCGGCCCCCTGCGCGCTGTACGCCGGCGCCCAGGTCTGCAGCACCGACGGCACCCGCCCGGCGTTCATGCAGAAGGGCAACACCCTCATGCTCCTGCGCAACATCGCCCTGGACCCGCTGGACCCGGCCAACACCCCGCTGCCGCAGTACGTGGGCCTGGCGGCCAATTTCAGGTTGGTGGACGTGAACCTGAGTTGGGAGACCCCGGCCCTGGCCGGCACCCGCCTGCGCCTGGAGGCCCACGGGGTCAAGAACACCGCCTATGACCCGCAGCGGATGTGGACCCGCGCCCACGGCGGGCTGGTCACCAACCTGGCCACCCCGGCCGGGGCCACCCCCACCGTGGCCGACCTGGACAGCGGCGACACCGCCTACCTGGTCCAGGCCACCTTCGGCGACCTGGCCCTGGCCCAGGCCGGCGACTGGAACGCCTGGCTGGGCTACAAGCGCATCGACCCGGACGCGCTGCCGGACGGGTTCAACGACTCCAATTTCCATCTCGGCGGCACCAACGCCAAGGGCTACTACCTGGGCGCCTCCTACGCCTTCGACCGCAAGGTCTGG
>NZ_JBQENC010000011.1:158782-161372 GCF_052044485.1 Pseudoxanthomonas sp. 22568 | reverse complement strand
AAAACCCCCAGCCAATTGGCTGGGGGTTTTGGGGTAAAGCCCCTGGCGATGACCTACTCTTGCATGGCTTAAGCCACACTACCATCGGCGCAGCTGCGTTTCACTTCCGTGTTCGGGATGGGAACGGGTGGGACCACAGCGCTAATTTCACCAGGGAGACGGTTGGAGCGTCGCCATCCGAAGGGATGAGGCGCCTGTCTCACATAGGGTCTTGTGACGTAGCGGGCATTGGATTCTCATCGACGCTGCCGTCGAGTCCAAGGCCACTTGAGGTTATATGGTCAAGCCGCACGGATCATTAGTATCAGTTAGCTCAACGCCTTGCAGCGCTTACACACCTGACCTATCAACCACGTAGTCTACATGGTTCCTTCAGGGGGCTTGTGCCCCGGGAAGTCTCATCTTGAGGCGCGCTTCCCGCTTAGATGCTTTCAGCGGTTATCGCTTCCGAACATAGCTACCCGGCAATGCCACTGGCGTGACAACCGGAACACCAGAGGTTCGTCCACTCCGGTCCTCTCGTACTAGGAGCAGCCCCTCTCAAACTTCCAACGCCCATGGCAGATAGGGACCGAACTGTCTCACGACGTTCTGAACCCAGCTCGCGTACCACTTTAAATGGCGAACAGCCATACCCTTGGGACCGACTACAGCCCCAGGATGTGATGAGCCGACATCGAGGTGCCAAACACCGCCGTCGATATGAACTCTTGGGCGGTATCAGCCTGTTATCCCCGGAGTACCTTTTATCCGTTGAGCGATGGCCCTTCCATACAGAACCACCGGATCACTAAGTCCTACTTTCGTACCTGCTTGAGCCGTCGCTCTTGCAGTCAAGCACGCTTATGCCTTTGCACACAGTGCGCGATGTCCGACCGCGCTGAGCGTACCTTCGAGCTCCTCCGTTACTCTTTGGGAGGAGACCGCCCCAGTCAAACTACCCACCATACATGGTCCCCGACCCGGATTACGGGCCTAGGTTAGAACGTCAAGCACATCAGGGTGGTATTTCAAGGTTGGCTCCACCACAGCTAGCGCCATGGTTTCATAGCCTCCCACCTATCCTACACAGACGAACTCAACGTTCAATGTAAAGCTATAGTAAAGGTTCACGGGGTCTTTCCGTCTTGCCACGGGAACGCTGCATCTTCACAGCGATTTCAATTTCACTGAGTCTCGGGTGGAGACAGCGCCGCTGTCGTTACGCCATTCGTGCAGGTCGGAACTTACCCGACAAGGAATTTCGCTACCTTAGGACCGTTATAGTTACGGCCGCCGTTTACTGGGGCTTCGATCAAGAGCTTCGCCTTGCGGCTGACCCCATCAATTAACCTTCCAGCACCGGGCAGGCGTCACACCCTATACGTCCACTTTCGTGTTTGCAGAGTGCTGTGTTTTTGATAAACAGTCGCAGCGGCCTGGTTTCTGAGGCCCTCTTCAGCTCAGCTGCGCATGCAGCCACCAAAAAGGGCGCACCTTCTCCCGAAGTTACGGTGCCATGTTGCCTAGTTCCTTCACCCGAGTTCTCTCAAGCGCCTGAGAATTCTCATCCTACCCACCTGTGTCGGTTTACGGTACGGTCTTCGTGAGCTGAAGCTTAGGAGCTTTTCCTGGAAGCGTGGTATCAGTGACTTCGCTCTAAAGAGCTCGTCTCGGTGCTCGGTGTTAAAGGAACCCGGATTTGCCAAAGTTCCACACCTACCGCCTTTCCCCGGGACAACCAACGCCCGGTACACCTAACCTTCTCCGTCCCTCCATCGCACTCACGCGAGGTGCAGGAATATTAACCTGCTTCCCATCGACTACGGCTTTCGCCCTCGCCTTAGGGACCGACTAACCCTGCGTCGATTAACGTTGCGCAAGGAAACCTTGGGCTTTCGGCGTGCGGGCTTTTCACCCGCATTATCGTTACTCATGTCAGCATTCGCACTTCCGATACCTCCAGCAGCCTTCTCAAGCCACCTTCGCAGGCTTACGGAACGCTCCTCTACCGCGCACACATAAGTGTGCACCCCAAGCTTCGGTTTAGTGCTTAGCCCCGTTAAATCTTCCGCGCAGACCGACTCGACCAGTGAGCTATTACGCTTTCTTTAAAGGGTGGCTGCTTCTAAGCCAACCTCCTGGCTGTCTGTGCCTTTCCACATCGTTTTCCACTTAGCACTAAATTTGGGACCTTAGCTGTGGGTCTGGGTTGTTTCCCTTTTCACGACGGACGTTAGCACCCGCCGTGTGTCTCCCATACAGTCCGTCTTGGTATTCGGAGTTTGCCATGGTTTGCTAAGACGCGATGTCCCGCTAGCCATAACAGTGCTCTACCCCCAAGAGGATACATATGAGGCGCTACCTAAATAGCTTTCGAGGAGAACCAGCTATCTCCGGGTTCGATTAGCTTTTCACTCCTAATCACACCTCATCCCCTACCTTTGCAACGGGAGTGGGTTCGGGCCTCCAGTACCTGTTACGGCACCTTCACCCTGGGCATGACTAGATCACCCGGTTTCGGGTCTACTGCCCGCGACTATGCGCCCTTATCAGACTCGGTTTCCCTTCGCCTCCCCTATACGGTTAAGCTTGCCACGAACAGTAAGTC
>NZ_JBQENC010000011.1:116282-153782 GCF_052044485.1 Pseudoxanthomonas sp. 22568 | reverse complement strand
AAGTGGTCGCACGCGAGACCACCACCCGCACGGTGGTGCTCAGCGGCAAAGTCGGCCGTTCGCTCAACCGCTCGGCGCGCAAGGCCGGCCTGACCGCCGCCAACGTCAACTCGCTGACCGACGACATCTTCAAGTACGACATCGACTTCAACTCCGACCTCGGTCCGGAGGATCGCTTCAGCGTGGTGGTCGAGCAGACCTGGCGCGAGGGTGAGCTGATCAGCACCGGGCCGGTGCAGGCGGCGACGTTCACCGTGGACGGCAAGCTGCATTCGGGTTTCCGTTTCTCCCGTCCCGGCGGCAAGCCGGAATACTTCACCGCCGCGGGCCGTCCGCTGAAGAAGAACTTCATCCGCATGCCGATTCCGTATGCGCGCCTGAGTTCCAAGTTCGGTGCGCGCCGCCATCCGGTGCTGGGCACGATGCGCATGCACAAGGGCGTGGACTATGCCGCGGTGACCGGCACGCCGATCATGGCCGCCGGTGATGCGCGCGTGCAGTTCGCCGGCTGGCAGAACGGTTATGGCCGGGTGGTGATCCTGGATCATGGCCGTGGCCACACCACGCTGTACGGCCACATGTCACGGCTGGGCAAGATCAAGGTCGGCCAACGGGTCGCGCAGGGCACGGTGATCGGCTATGTCGGTTCCACCGGCTTGGCTACCGGTCCGCACCTGCACTACGAATTCCGTATCAATGGCGTGCACCGCAATCCGCTGTCGGTGACGATGCCGCCGCCGGAACCGCTGGCCGGCGCGCAACTGGCTTCTTTCCGCACCTACACCGCCAATGCGCTCGCGCGCATCCGCACGGTGGAGAACATCATCTACGCCGACGTTTCCCCGGCCGAGCCGGCCAAGGAAACCCAGGTCGCCGACGCCAAGAAGCCGGCCGGCAAGTCAAAGAAGGGCTGAGCCGCGGCACCGGAACTTCCGCGAAGGCGGGAGTCCCATGGCGTAGTCTTCGGCGTACCGGCGCGTGCGCGCATAGTCACGGAAACCCGCAATGTCCCCTGCCGACGAGGCGTCCCCGGCGCTGTTCCTGGGCCTGATCTCCGGTACCAGCGCCGATGGCATCGACGCCGCCCTGGTGCGCTTCGATCAGCCTGCCTCCGCGCTGCGCTGTGAACTGCTGCTGGGCCGCACCTATCGCTGGGACGATGCCACGCGCGCCGCGTTGATCGCCCTCGGCCAGGGGGACGATGCGCCTTCGCTGGACGAGGTGGGCCGGTTGGATGCGTTGACCGGCATCCATTTTGCCGACGCGGCCCTGCGCCTGCTCGGCGAAGCGGGCGTTTCTGCCCGCGATGTGCGCGCAATCGGTTCGCACGGCCAGACCATCCGCCATCGTCCGCACGCCGATCCGCCCTTCACCTGGCAGATCGGCGACGGCAACGTGATCGCCGAACGCAGCGGTATCGACACGGTGGCCGACTTCCGCCGCCGCGACGTGGCCGCCGGCGGCCATGGCGCACCGTTGATGCCGGCCTTCCATGCCGCCCTGCTGGGTTCCGCGGATGAGGAGCGCGCGGTGTTGAACCTCGGCGGCATCGGCAACTTCACCCTGCTGCCGCGCAGCGGCGATGGGGTCGCCGTGCGCGGTTTCGACACCGGCCCGGCCAACGCACTGATGGACGCCTGGTGCGAACGCCATACCGGCGCGGCGTTCGACGCGGGTGGCGCGTTCGCGGCGGGTGGCCAGGCCAATGAAGCGCTGCTGGCGCGATTGCTCGAGGAGCCCTGGTTCGCCCTGGCGCCGCCCAAGAGCACCGGGCGCGAACAGTTCCACCTGGCCTGGCTGGAGGCGCGATTGGGCGATCATCCGGCATCGCCCGCCGACGTGCAGGCCACCCTGCTGGAACTGACCGCGGCCACCGTCGCCGATGCCCTGCGCGCCAACCAGCCCGGCACGCGACGGGTGCTGGTCTGCGGCGGCGGCGTGCACAACGCGCGCCTGATGGCGCGGCTGGCGGCCTGGATGCCGGAGGTGAGCGTCGAATCCACCGCCGCTCACGGGCTGGATCCGGATTTCGTGGAGGCGATGGGTTTCGCCTGGTTGGCCCGGGAAACCCTCGCCGGGCGGCCCGGCAATCTGCCCGCCGTCACCGGCGCCAGGGGACCGCGGGTGCTGGGGACGGTGTTTCCGGCCTGAACCGGCTCAGAAACCCTTGCCGGCCGGGACGTCCTTCAGGGCGTTGATCGCCGCGGTCAGCGCGTCCACTTCACCATCGTCGAAACCGCTGCGGACTTCCGCCTCGCAGTGGAACAGACCCTGCTCGATCAGGTTGAACAGGGTGTCGTGCATGTTCCAGCCACGGGCCTGGGCAATCCGACGGATCCGCTCGCTCAGCAGCGGATCGATGTCCTTCAGCACGATGTCGGTCATCTCGGTCCCCCTTGCCTGTCCCGCGCGTCCCCGATCAGCCCTGCGGCTGATCAGGATGACGTGCCGCCACCTTCATTCTCACGGATATGCTTCCACAACCAGGCCAGCAGCAGCAGCGTCGGGATGACCGTGAGCGCGCTCATCAGGAAAAAGGCGCTGTAGGACGTGGCCTCGACGACGTAGCCGGACACGCCGCCGATGAACTTGCCCGGCAGGTTCGCCAGCGAGACCAGCAACGCGTACTGGGTGGCGGTGAAATTGCGGTTGGTCAGCGATGACATGAACGCCACCAGCACGGTGCCGGCGAAGCCCTGCGAGAGGTTGTCGGCGGTGATGGCGGCGTAGAACGCCCAGATTTCGGAGGGGTGCTGGGCCATCAGCAGGAAGGCGATGTTGGAACAGGCCACCGCGATGGCCGCGATCGCCAGCATCCGGCGGAAGCCGAAAGCGGCCACACACACGCCGCCGAGGAAGGCGCCGGCGATGCCGGTCCATACCCCGTACAACTTGGAGACCGTGGCGATGTCGGACTTGCTGTAGCCGGAGTCCAGGTAGAACGGCCCGGCCATCACCCCGATCACCTGGTCGGGAAACTTGAACAGGCCCACGAACAGCAGCAGCACCACGCCCAGCATCAGGCCATTGGTCTGGAAGAAGCTGACGAAGGGCTGCCAGAACGCGCCGATGAAATCGATGCGCCGGCTCACGGCCGCTTCGGGCGCGTCGGGTTCGCGACTGAACAGCGTGGCCAGGATCGGTAGCAGCATCAGCGCGGTCATCGCCAGGTAGGCGTTCTTCCAGCCGCTGAATTCGGCGATGTAGAGCGCGCCGGCGCCGGCCAGGATCAGGCCAACCCGGTAGCCCAGCGTGTAGGTGGCGGCGAGCGCGGCCTGCGCCTCGGCCGGCGCGATCTCGATGCGGTAGGCGTCGACGACCGAATCCTGGGTCGCGCCGGCAAGCGACGCGAACAGCACCCATCCCACCAGCGCGCCGACGCCGAGTTCGGGGCGGGTGAACGCCAATGCGAACAATCCCGCCGCCACACCCAACTGCGCCACCAGCAGCCACGAACGCCGGCGCCCGAGAAACGCGGTCAACGGAAAGGTGTAGCGATCCACCAGCGGCGCCCATACGAACTTGAGCAGGTAGAAAAAGCTGGCGAGGCTGATCAGGCCGATGCTGCCCAGATCCAGTCCCACGTCGCGCAGGCGGGTGCTGAGCGTCGCCGACGCGATCAGCAGGAACGGCAGGCCGCTGCCGAAGCCGAGCAGCAGCATGGTGAAGGCGGCCGGCGTGGCGAATGCGCGCCGGATGCCGGACCAGCCCTTGTAGGACACCGGCGCCTTGGCCGCCGCGGGCACGCTCATCCGGCGTAGTCCACCGTGAACGGCGCGTGGTCGGAGAACCAGCTGTCGCGATAGATCGCGCAGCGCTGCAGGCGGTCACGCAGCGACGGAGTGACGAACTGATAGTCGATGCGCCATCCGACGTTGTTGGCGCGCGCGCCGCCGCGATTGCTCCACCAGGTGTAGTCCTGGCCTTCCGGGTGCAGGCTGCGATAGGCATCGACCCAGCCGCCCTCGTCCACGCACATGCCGTTGAGCCAATCACGTTCGGCGGGCAGGCAACCGGAGTTCTTCTGGTTGCTGGTCCAGTTCTTGATGTCCAGGCGGGTGCGCACGATGTTCCAGTCGCCGCACAGCACGTAGTCGCGCCCGCTGCGGCGCCATTCGTCCAGGATTGGCGCCAGCCAGTCCATCACCCTGAACTTGAAGCCCTGCCGCAGTTCGCCGGAAGAACCGGACGGAATGTAGAAGGACACCACGCTGAGGTTTCCGTAGCGCGCTTCCAGGTAGCGGCCTTCCTCGTCGAACTCGTCCCAGCCCAGCGCGGTGCGCACTTCGTCGGGTTCGCGCCGGCTGTAGATCGCCACGCCGCTGTAGCCCTTCTTGGTGGTGGCGTCGCGGAACCAGGCCTTGTAGCCCTCCGGCAGGAAGGCCGGGCCGCTGAGCTGGTGCTCCTGCGCCTTGGTTTCCTGCACGCAAAGCACGTCGGCGTCCTGCTGGCCGAACCACTCGAAGAAACCCTTGTTGGCGGCCGAACGCAGGCCGTTGGCGTTGAAACTGATGATGCGCATGTGAAAAACGGTCCGCGGAACGGGAAAGGGGTCGCAAGAGCGTACCGCATGCGTGGAGGCCGGTGGCACGGAACCGCTATGCTTCCACCCCTCGCCCGCCGAATGCACCGCCATGTCCGATCACCGCGCCCGCTTCCTCCAGCTCGCCCTGCACGCGCAGGCCCTGCGCTTCGGCGAGTTCACCCTCAAGTCCGGCCGGCTCAGTCCCTACTTCTTCAACGCCGGCCGCTTCGACAGCGGCGCCCGCCTGGCCGAGCTGGCGGCCTGCTACGCCGACGCGGTGGACGCCGCCGGCCTGCAGTTCGATCTGCTGTTCGGCCCCGCCTACAAGGGCATTCCGCTGGCGACCGCGGTGGGCTGCGAGTATGCGCATCGCGGCCGCGACGTGCCGCTGGCCTTCAACCGCAAGGAAGCCAAGGACCACGGTGAAGGCGGCCTGCTGATCGGCGCGCCGCTGGATGGCCGCAACGTGCTCATCGTGGACGACGTCATCACCGCTGGAACCGCCATCCGCGAGGCGCTCGGCCTGATCCGCGCCGGCGGCGGCCGCCCGGCCGGGATCGTGGTGGCGCTGGATCGGCAGGAGGTGCTGACCGAACCCGGCGACGGACAGGGCAGCGCGCGGCTGTCGGCCGCCCAGGCGGTCGCCGCCGAAACCGGCGTGCCGGTGGTGGCCGTGGCCAACCTGCACGATCTGCTTGATTTCGCCGGGGAAAGCGCGGAACTTGTCCATCACCGCGAAGACCTGCTCGCCTACCGGGCGCGCTATGGCAGCGGTTCGTCGGACTGACGGCAGCAGGGGGCTGCACATGCGGAGTTCCATTTTCTGGCTGGCATTGCCGGTGGGCCTGGTCTCGATGGCGCTGGCCAGCGCGCAGGACAAGCCGGCCACCAAGAAACTCTATTGCTGGAACGAGAACGGCCAGCGCGTGTGCAGCGATGCCCTGCCGGCCGAGGCGGTGACGCGCGCGCGCGAGGAAATCAACGCCGCGAGCGGCCTGCGCACCGCCGAAGTGGACCGGGCGCTGACCGAGGAGGAGCGCGCGCAGGCGGAGGCGGCGAAGATCCAGGCGCAACTGGACGAAGCGGCGCAGGAAACCCGCCGCCGTACCGAGCAGGCGATGCTGTTGTCCTATCGCAGCGAGGAAGAGCTGCGCCGGGTGTTCAACGAGCGCATCGCCATCGTCGACAACAACATCAAGACCGCGCGCTACAACGTGGTCAGCCTGCGCGAAGGCCTGGTCAGCCTGCTGCAGGTTGCCGGCGACCGGGAACTGGCCGGACAGACGGTAGCGGCCGAGACCACCGCCAACATCCGCAGCCGGCATGCGGATCTGATGCGCCAGCGCCAGCTGCAGGCCAGTTTCGAACGCCAGCGCGCGGAGCTGGACGTGGAAATCGCCGAGATCATGCAGCGCTACCGCGAAATGAAGGGACCCAATCCGGCGTCGGCGACGCCAGCGACCGGGTCTTCGCCGGCCGCCGCACCGCCCGGCGCCTGAGGGCGCCGCCGCGCTCCGGCGCGGCCTGCCGTTGTCGCGCGGAACCCCGTGATCGGGACTAGAAGGTCGCCGTCAGATCCGGTGCCACCAGCGCCAGGTGGGCACGGAACACGTCCTTGATGCGCGCGAGCGCCGCCTCGTTGTCAGCTTCGAAACGCAACACCAGGATGGGCGTGGTGTTGGAGGCGCGCAGCAGGCCCCAGCCGTCGTCCCAGTCCGCCCGCAGGCCGTCGATGGTCGCCACGCGGGCACCGTCGAAGCGCGCCGTCTCGACGAAACGCTCGACCACCGCATGCGGTGTTTCCGCTTCCACCGGCACCTTGATCTCCGGGGTGGCGATGCCGTCCGGCAGCGCCGACAGGACTTCCGACGGCGTGTCCTCGCGCAGCGCCAGGATTTCCAGCAGGCGCGCGGCCGAGTACAGGCCGTCATCGAAGCCGTACCAGCGTTCCTGGAAGAAGAAGTGGCCGCTCATCTCGCCCGCCAGTTCGGCGCCGGTTTCGCGCATCTTGGCCTTGATCAGCGAATGCCCGGTCTTCCACATCAGCGGCGTGCCGCCGTTGCGCAGGATCCAGGGCTGCAGCTTTCCGGTGCATTTGACGTCGTAGATGATCATCGCGCCGGGATTGCGTTCCAGCACGTCGGCGGCGAACAGCATCAGCAACCGGTCGGGGAAGATCACGGCGCCTTCCCTGGTCACCACGCCGAGGCGATCACCGTCGCCGTCGAAGGCCAGGCCCAGGTCGGCGTCGAAACGCTTCACCATCTGGATCAGGTCTTCCAGGTTGTGGGGTTCGCTCGGATCGGGGTGGTGGTTGGGGAACGTGCCATCCACTTCGCAGTACAGCGGAATGACATCCGCGCCGATGGATTCCAGCAGGCGCGGCGCGATGTCGCCGGCCACGCCGTTACCGGCGTCCAGCACCACCTTCAGCGGACGCTCCAGTTGCACGTCGTCGGCGATCCGCTGGATGTAGTCGGCGGCGATGTCGCGTTCCTGCAAGTCGCCCGGGGTGGCGGCTTCGTGCAGCCGGCCATCGCGGATGCGCTCGTACAGATCGGTGATGGTGGTGCCGGAAAGGGTTTCACCACCCACCACGATCTTGAATCCGTTGTAGTCCGGCGGATTGTGGCTGCCGGTCACCGCCACGCAGCTGCCTGCACGCAACTGGTAGGCGCCGAAATAGGCCACCGGCGTGGGCACCATGCCGATGTCGATGACGTTGCGCCCGGCGCGGCGCAGGCCGGCAATCAGCCCGCCCACCAATTCCGGCCCGGACAGGCGGCCGTCGCGCCCGACCACGATGTCGGTCAGGTCCTGCTCCTGCATCACGCTGCCGATGGCCTGGCCGATGCACTCGGCGACCTCCACGTTGAGGGTTTTGCCGACGATGCCGCGGATGTCGTACGCGCGGAAGATGCCGGGATCGACGTCCACCGGAATTCGTTCTCTGCTCATGCTGCCTGTCTGTGGGGGGGAATTCGTCGGCCTGGCGACCGGCGGCAGCGGATCGCGCTCCAATGCCTGGCCCAGCGTGGGCTCGTCGGCATCGGCCACGACCGCCTCGCCGCGGCGCAGGGCGGGAATCTTCAGGCCGCCACGGGCCGCCAGCCAGGCCAGTACCGCCAACGCGGCCGCCAGCACGGCGCCAATCGAACTGCCCAGGGGGCCCAGCCCGAACGGGCCGGATTCACTGTCCGGTTGCGCCGCGGCCACGCGCAGGCCGGTCTTGCCCACGGCATGCGCCATCACTTCGGCCTCGTCGGCCAGATTCGCGCTGCCGCGCTGGACGACGTTGAAGTTGCCCTGGCGCAGCGCCAGGTAGGTGCCCGGCGGCATCGCCACGGCTTCGAAGCCGGCGGTCAGCCGGGACAGCGGCAGGCGTGCGTAGACCACGCCCTGCGCCGTATCGACGGCCAGCCCGAGTGCCGCCTTGCCCTGATCCCGAACCACCCGCGCGACCACCGCCTGCCCTTGTTGCGCCGCTTCCAGCAAGGCCAGCCGGCTGTAACCGAATGCGACCGGATCGGCGTAGGCCTGGGCCAGATCGCGCGGCAGGATCTCCACGTGCTCGGCCTCCGCCCAACCCTGCCGGATGGCCTGCGCGGTCGCGGCAGGATCGCTGCCGGCCAGCGCGGCCTTCACCGCGTCGTCGGCCATGCGCCGGGTCAATTGCGCGATCTGGTCCCGGTAAGCGGATTCCAGCGCGGCCACGCCAGCATCGCGGGCCTGTTCCAGTGCTTCGCCCCGATCGGCGTCGCGCCACTGGCGCACGCCGCTCCAGCCCAGCCATCCGGCCAGCAGGAGGCCGAGCACGGCCAACCCGGGCAGTGCCCGCGAAAGGTCGCCCAGCGGCAACCGACGTCCAGCTTCGCTCGATCTGCTCATTCGCGCCCGTCCCCTCTCAGCGCAATCCGGTATGGCCGAAACCGCCTGCTCCCCGGGCGCTGTCGGCGAATGCGTCCACCACCTGGAAGCTTACGCGCACGATGGGCAGCACCACCAACTGGGCGATGCGGTCGCCGGGCTGGATGGTGAAGGCCTCGTGGCCGCGGTTCCAGACACTGATCAGCAGCGGCCCCTGGTAATCGGCGTCGATCAAGCCGGTGCCGTTGCCCAGCACGATGCCATGCCGGTGGCCCAGCCCGGAGCGCGGCAACACCACCGCGCACAGCTGCGGATCGGCCAGGTGCACGGACAGGCCGCTGGGCACCAGCGCGGCGTCGCCGGGCTGCAGGGTGAGGGTGGCGTCGAGCGCCGCGCGCAGGTCGACGCCGGCGCTGGCCTCGGTCGCATACGCAGGCAACGGCCATTCGTCGCCGAACCGGGGGTCCAGCAGTTTCAGTTCCACGGATTGCGTGCCAGCCGGGCTCATGCGTTCAGTCGCTCCACGATCAGATCCATCAGGGCATCGGCCAGCCGGGTCTTCGGCGCCGAACCGAAATCGCGCTCGCCATCCTTCCAGTAGGCGACCAGCGCGTTCTGATCGCTTTCGAAACCGCCTTCGGCGATGCCGACCCGGTTGGCGACGATCATGTCCAGGCGCTTGGCCTGCAGCTTGCCGCGCGCGTAGTGCTCGACGTTCTCGGTCTCGGCGGCGAACCCGACCACCAGCTTCAGCGCCTGGGTCTGGGCCGCGACCTCGGCCAGGATGTCGGGCGTGCGCACCAGATCCAGGCTGAGGGTTTCGCCGGTCTTCTTGATCTTGTTCGGCACCGCCACCCGCGGGGTGTAGTCGGCGACCGCCGCCGCGCCGATGTAGATGTCGGCCGGCAACGCGCCGAACACGGCCTGGCGCATCTGCGCGGCCGAACGCACGTCGATGCGGGTGACCCCGGCCGGGGTCGGCAGATGGACCGGACCGGCCACCAGCACCACCTCGGCGCCGCGCCGCGCCGCGCTGGCCGCCACCGCGAAACCCATCTTGCCGCTACTGCGATTTCCCAGGTAACGGACCGGATCCAGATCCTCGTAGGTCGGGCCGGCGCTGACGACGACGCGCACGCCGGCCAGGTCCCGCACGGCCGGCGCGTGGCCGGCGGCCAGCGCGGCGACGATGTCCTCCGGCTCGCTCAACCGGCCGGGGCCGGATTCGCCTTCGGCCAGCGGGCCGTCTTCCGGCCCGATGATCTGCACGCCGCGCGCGCGCAGCACCGCCAGATTGGCCACCGTGGCCGGGTGCTGCCACATCCGGTGGTTCATGGCGGGCGCGACCGTGATCGGCGCGGTGGTCGCCAGGCACAGGGTGGTGACCAAGTCGTTGGCGAATCCGTGGGTCAGCCGCGCCAGCAGGTCGGCGGTGGCCGGGGCGATCAGGATGCGATCGGCCCAGCGCGCGAGTTCGATATGGCCCATGGCCGCTTCGGCGGCGCTGTCCCACAGGCTGGTCCGGACCGGACGGCCGGACAGGGCCTGGAAGCTCAGCGCAGTGACGAACTGCTGGGCGCCTTCGGTCATGGCGACCTGCACATCGGCGCCGGCGTCGCGCAGCCGTCGCACCAGTTCCAGCGACTTGTACGCGGCGATGCCGCCGCCCACACACACCAGCAGGCGCTGGCCCTGCAGCGGCCGTGGCTCGAGACTTCCGGTCACGTCGGGTTTCCTACAGACGAACAGGGGATTAGCTTACCCGATGGTCCCCTCCCGCCTGATGGCGGCGTGGCGGCGGACCGGGCATCTTGACCATATGCACATCCGAGACTGGCCCATCCACGAACGGCCCCGTGAAAAGCTCTTCACCCGCGGCCCCGCCGCGCTCTCCGACGCCGAACTGCTGGCGCTGTTCCTCGGTTCCGGCCTGCGCGGGCGCGACGCGGTCGCCACCGCCCGCGACCTGCTCTCGAACCACGGGCCACTGCGACGGCTGCTCGACCGTCCGCCCAGGGAACTGGTCGCCCTGCCGGGGCTGGGGCCGGCCCGCGCCAGCCGGATGGCCGGCGCGCTGGAAATCGGTCGCCGCCACCTGGCCGCGGATCTGGAGCGCGGCGAGCAGCTGACCGACCCGACCATCGCCGGCCGCTACTTCAGCCAGCGCCTGCGCGCGCACGATCACGAGGTGTTCGCGGCGCTGTTCCTGGATGTGCGCCACCGCGCGCTAGCGTTCGAGGAGCTGTTCCGCGGCACCCTCGATAGCGCCGAGGTGCATCCGCGCGAGGTGGTCCGGCGGGCCTTGGCGCACAATGCCGCGGCCGTGATCGTCGGCCACAACCATCCGTCCGGGAACAGCGCGCCCTCCGAGGCCGACCGCCTGATCACCCTGCGGCTGCGGGACGCGCTGTCGCTGATGGACATCCGCCTGCTTGACCATTTCGTGGTCGGGGACGGTCCGCCGACCTCGCTGGCGGAGCGCGGCTGGCTGTGACCGGCCCCGGCGGGATCGCGTCCTCCGCGCCGCGCCGTTCAGGCCCCGCCGGACGCTCCTGCCGGTTCCGCGTAAAATGCCCGGTCCCGCAACATCCGCAGACCCTCCGTGAAAGCCTCCCTACGCGCCTTGATCGCCCAGGGCATCGATGCCCTGCGCCAGGCCGGCACCCTGCCGGCCGACACCGCCACGCCGGATTTCGTGGTCGAGCGACCCAAGACCCGCGAACACGGGGACTTTGCCACCAACGCCGCGATGCTGCTGGCCAAGGCCGCGCGCAGCAATCCGCGCGCCATCGCCGCCGCGCTGGTGGCCGCCCTGCCGGCCAGCGACGACGTGGCGAAAGTGGAGATTGCCGGCCCCGGCTTCATCAACTTCCACCTGACCACCGCCGCCTACCAGCGCGAGGTCGCCACCGCCCTGCAGCAGGGTCCCGCCTACGGCCGCAACCAGAGTGGCGCCGGCCGCGTGGTGGGCGTGGAATACGTCTCGGCCAACCCGACTGGTCCGCTGCATGTCGGCCACGGCCGCGCCGGCGCCATCGGCGACTGCATCGCCCGGGTGCTGGCCGCCAACGGCTGGAACACCCGCCGCGAGTTCTACTACAACGACGCCGGCGTGCAGATCGACAACCTGGCCAAGTCCACCCAGGCGCGCGCGAAGGGCCTGACCCCGGACAGCGAAGGCTGGCCGGAGGATGGTTATCGCGGCGACTACATCGGTGATGTCGCGCAGGCCTATCTGGCGGGCGACAGCGTCGAGTTCGAAGACCACGTGGTGATCGGCAGCAAGGATCCCGACAACCTGGAGGCCATCCGCCAGTTCGCCGTGGCCTACCTGCGCCGCGAGCAGAACCTGGACCTGGCCGCGTTCGGCGTGTCGTTCGATGTGTACTTCCTGGAAAGCTCGCTGTACGCCGACCGCAAGGTCGAGGAGACCGTCGACAAGCTGGTCGCCTCCGGCCATACCTACGAGGAAGGCGGCGCCCTGTGGCTGAAGTCCACCGACTTCGGCGACGACAAGGACCGGGTGATGCGCAAATCCGATGGCACCTACACCTACTTCGTGCCGGACGTGGCCTACCACCTGAGCAAGTGGCAGCGTGGCTACAGCCGCGCGATCACCGAGCTGGGCGCCGACCACCATGGTTCGCTGGCGCGCGTGCGCGCCGGCCTGCAGGCACTGAATGAGGGCATTCCCGCCGGCTATCCCGAGTACGTGCTGCACCAGATGGTCACGGTGATGCGCGGCGGCGAGGAAGTGAAGCTGGGCAAACGCGCAGGCGGTTATGTCACCCTGCGCGATCTGATCGAGGAAACCAGCGCCGACGCCGTGCGCTGGTTCCTGATCGCCCGCAAGCCCGACTCCCAGCTCACCTTCGACATCGATCTGGCGCGCCAGCAGAGCAACGACAATCCGGTGTTCTACGTGCAGTACGCGCATGCCCGCGTGTGCAGCCTGCATCGCCAGGCGGCCGAAAAGGGCTACGCCTACGACCAGGCCAACGGCATGGCGCAACTGGCCCGGCTGGACGACGAACTGTCGCTCGCGCTGATGGTGGAACTGTCGCGCTATCCGGAAGTGGTGGAAAACGCCGGCGAGACGCTGGAGCCGCATGCCATCGCGCAATACCTGCGCGAGTTGGCCTATGCTTTCCACACGTGGTACGGCGGCACGCCGGTGCTGGTCGAGGACGCCGATGCGCGCGACGCGCGCCTGGCGCTGGCCTCGGCCGTGCGGCAGGCGCTGGCCAACGGCATGGATCTGTTGGGCGTGAGCGCGCCCGAAAAAATGTAACCGGAGATTTTTTGAATGGCGGCACGTCGCGGCAAGAGTCAGGCCACCCGTAATTCCAGCCACGCCACCCCGGCCTGGGTGTGGCTGCTGCTCGGCCTGCTCATCGGTCTGGCGATCTACTTCATCGCGCCCGGCCTGATGAAGAAGGATGGCGACGGCTTCTTCCGGCCGCAGCCGAATCCCGACGCGCAGCCGGCACCGGTGGCTTCGGCCGATGTCGAGGCAGTGGTGCCCGAATCGGCGGGCAACTCGGGCGGCGCCGCGTCCGGCGCGGCGCAGGCGGCGAATGGCGATGCCAACGCGCAGGCGCCAGCCAAGGAACCGCAGTACGACTTCTACACCCTGCTGCCGGGCAAGGAAGTGCAGATGTCCGACGCCGAGCTGGCCGCCAGCGCGCGCGAGGAAGCCGCGCGCAAGGCACGCGAGGAAAAGGCCGCGGCTGCCGCAGCGGCGGCAACGCCCGCCACCACCACTCCCGCCACCGGCACCACGCCGGCGACGCTGCCGCGCCCGATCGACGAGGCACCGGCGACCGCCGCCGCCACGACCTCCAGTCCGGCCACCGCGCCGACGAGCAAGCCCGCGCAACCGCGCACGGTCGCCGACGCGGACACCAGCGCGCGCTACATCCTGCAGGCCGGCGCATTCGGCGCGTCCGGCGACGCCGAGGCCACCAAGGCCAAGATCGCCCTGCTGGGCCTGAGCGCACGGGTCGAATCCGCGCAGATCGGCGGCAAGACCGTCTACCGCGTGCGCATGGGACCCTACGGCACCGCCAGCGAACTGGCCGAGGCCAAGCAGAAGCTGGCCAGCGGCGGCCTGCCCGCGATGGCCATCAAGGCCCAGTGATCGCGCCGGACTCCCGCGAGCGCCGAGGAGTCCGCATGCCGCATCCCGTTTCGATATCCGCCCGCCACGCGCAGCCCGCGTGGCGGGCTTTTGTTTGTATCCCACCCACACGCTGAATCCCCAGGCGTGCGGCTGATTTTCAAGGAGCCCCCATGACCCGAACCGCCCTCATCACCGGAGCAACCTCCGGTTTTGGCGCCGCCGCCGTGCGCCGTTTCGTCGCCGACGGCTGGCGCGTGATCGCCACCGGTCGTCGCGCGGATCGGCTGCAGGCGCTGGTGGACGAACTCGGCGGCGACCACGTGCACGCGGCGGCCTTCGACATCCGTGACGAAGCCGCCATGGATGCCGCGCTGGCGGCATTGCCGGAAGCCTTTCGCGGGATTGATCTGCTGATCAACAACGCCGGTCTCGCGCTGGGTACCGCGCCGGCGCAAGCGGCCAGCCTGGAAGACTGGCGGACCATGATCGCCACCAACATCGGCAGCCTGGTCACCCTCACCCATCGCCTGCTGCCGGCGCTGATCGAGCGCAAGGGCGCGATCATCAACATCAGTTCGATCGCCGGCACCTACCCCTATCCGGGCGGCAATGCCTACGGCGGGACCAAGGCGTTCGTCACCCAGTTCTCGCTGGGCCTGCGCTCGGATCTGCACGGCACCGGCGTGCGGGTGACTTCGATCGAGCCGGGCATGGCCGAAACCGAATTCACCCTGGTGCGCACGCATGGCGATCAGGGCGCGTCGGACAAGCTGTATGCGGGCGCGGCGCCGATGACCGCCGAGGACATCGCCGAAACACTGTTCTGGGTCGCCACGCTGCCGCCGCATCTGAACATCAATCGCCTGGAGCTGATGCCGGTGACGCAGTCGTTCGCCGGGTTCCAGGTGCATCGGGGGTGATGGGGGTGTGACCCCGACCGCTTCGCCCCCATCCGCCCTTCGGGCACCTTCCCCCGCGAGCGGGGGAAGGGCAGGTTCGTGGCTTACGCCAGCGGTTCGTCCGACAGGTAGGTGTAGCCGGTCAGGCCGGCTTCCAGCGCGTCGGACAGGGCCGCCGCTTCTTCCTGCGGCAATCCGGCTTCGGCGACACGGGTACGGTACGCGGTGCGCAGGTCATCCAGCTTGTAACCCACGTAGTCCAGCATCACGTCGGTGGTGTCGCCGCGGCGCTGCTGGGTGAGCAGGTAGCCGGTGCCGGTGTCGGCGCTGACTTCCACCGCGTCGGTGTCGCCGAACAGGTTGTGGATGTCGCCGAGGATTTCCTGGTACGCGCCGACCAGGAAGATGCCCAGCCGGTAGCTTTCGCCGGACCTCAGCGAATGCAGCGGCAGCGAGGTGTCCAGCCCTTCGTTCTCGACATAGGTTTCCACCATGCCGTCCGAGTCGCAGGTCATGTCGGCGATCACGCCGCGGCGATCCGGCGCTTCGTCCAGGCGCTCGATCGGCAGGATCGGGAAGACCTGGTCGATCGCCCACACATCGGGAATCGATTCGAACACGCTGAAGTTGACGAAATACTTGTCCACCAGCCGTTCGTTCAGTTCATCCAGCAGATCCCGGTGGCTGCGCTCGTCGCTGCTCAGGCGCCCGCGCACCGCGTGGGCGATGGCGTAGAACAGATCGTCGATGCGCGCGCGATGGACCAGATCCAGCTGGCCCAATGCATAGAGGGACAGGCCCTCGCTGTGATGATGCTGTGCTTCGTGGAACAGCTCGACGGCCGGCCGCTCGTCCAGTTCGGCGTGGATCTCGCGCAGATGGCGGATCACCGCCGGCTCGTCATCGTGGGCGGGCGGCACGCGGCCTTCCGGCGCCTGCTCCACTTCGGCCACGTTGACCACCAGCACCGCGTGGTGCGCGGTCATCGCGCGGCCGCACTCGGTGACGATGCGCGGCGGGGTCAGCCCGTGCTGCTCGCAGGCGTCGGCCAGCGGCTGCACGATGTTGCTGGCGTACTGGTTCAGGCCGTAATTGATCGAGCAGTAGCTGCGCGAACGGGTGCCTTCGTAGTCGATGCCCAGGCCGCCGCCGACGTCGACGTGGGTGATGCTCGCGCCCAGCTTGGACAGCTCGACGAAGTAGCGGGTCGCCTCGCGCATGCCGTTGGCGATGTCGCGGACATTGGAGATCTGCGAGCCCATGTGGAAATGCAGCAGGCCCAGGCAGTCCTGCAGGCCGGCGTCGCGCAGGTACTTCCACAGATCCAGCACCTGGCGCGGGGACAGGCCGAACTTGGCCTTGTCGCCACCGCTGTTCTGCCATTTGCCCGCGCCCAGCGTGGCCAGGCGCATGCGCACGCCCAGACCCGGCTTGACGCCCAGCTTGCGCGCCTCCTCGATGACCAGCGGCAGCTCGGAGGGCTTTTCCACCACGATGAAGGTCTGCAGGCCCAGCTTGCGGCCGATCAGGGCCAGCCGGATGTACTCGCGGTCCTTGTAGCCGTTGCAGACGATGAGGCCGCCGGGGCGCGACAGCGCCAGCACCGCCATCAGCTCGGGCTTGCTGCCGGCTTCCAGGCCGAAGCCCTCGCCGGCGTGCGAGGCCAGAGTGCCGGCCACGCCGCGATGCTGGTTGACCTTGATCGGGTATACGGCGGTGTAGCCGCCACGGTAATCCCAGTCGGCCTGCGCCTGGGCGAAAGCGGCCTGCAGCTTGCCCAGGCGGTCACCCAGGATGTCCGGGAAGCGCACCAGCAGCGGCAGCTTGGCGCCGTTGGCTCGCGCGGCATCCACCACTTCCGGCAACGGGATGACCGGTCCGCCGTCACCCTTGGGCGAGACCATCATGCGGCCGGCGGCATCCACGTCGAAATACCCTTCCGCCCAGTGCGGGATGGAATAGGTCTTGCGGGCTTGGTCGGTGGACCAGGACATCGGCGTTTCCAGCTGAATACGAACGGACGCGCATTCTACAGGCAGTGGTCATGGGGGTTCGTTACAATGCGCGCCCTCGCCGTCCCCGCCTCACCCGGGCGGCCACGGCCGTCGCGCCCACCGATAACGGCCGGATCCTTCCCCACCCAGGACAGACCATGACCACGAACGACAACTGGTACATCGAACACTTCCAGCCCACCGGCTCGGCCATCGGCTACCGCATCACCGGCAAGCTGGACGAGGTGCAGTCGCCGTTCCAGAAGATCGAGATCTACGACACCACCGACTGGGGCAAGTTGATGATCATCGACGGCGCGGTGATGCTGACCACGCGCGACAACTTCTTCTACCACGAGATGATCAGCCACCCGGCGCTGTTCACCCACGCCGCGCCCAAGCGCGTGGTGATCATCGGCGGCGGCGACTGCGGCACCCTGCGCGAGGTGCTCAAGCACCCGGGCGTGGAAAGCGCCACCCAGTGCGACATCGACGAGCAGGTCACCCGCATGTCGGAGAAGTACTTCCCTGAGCTGTGCGAATCCAACGGCGATGCGCGCGCCGAGCTGCTGTTCGACGATGGCGTGGCCTACATGGCCAACTGCCCGGCCGGCAGCGTGGACATCGTGATCGTCGACTCCACCGACCCGGTCGGCCCGGCCGAGGGCCTGTTCAACAAGGCCTTCTACGAAAGCTGCTTCCGCGCGCTGAAGGACGACGGCATCCTGGTGCAGCAGTCCGAATCCCCGCTGGCGCTGCTGGACCTGATCAAGGAAATGCGCGGCGAGATGGGCAAGGCCGGCTTCACCACCTTCAAGACCCTGCCGTTCCCGCAGCCGTGCTATCCGACCGGCTGGTGGAGCGTGACCATGGCGCGCAAGGCCGGCGGTTTCGACTTCCGCCAGCAGGACGCCGCGGGCAAGGGCTTCGACACCCTGTACTACAGCGCGCACCTGCACACCGGCGCGCTGGTCGCTCCGCCGTTCGTGGCCAAGGCGCTGGGCGAGTGATTCCCGCATCCCGATGAAAGAAAAAGGCCCCGCTCATGCGGGGCTTTTTCTTTGGTGATTCCTGGCCAAACCGGACCAGATCCAAGAGGATTTGGTTATGGAGCGATGCCCTGTCCATGAGGGTACCCGGCACGACCGACTGGTCGAAGGCCGTCACCAAGCCATTGATTGGATTGGCGAATCCATCTCGAAGACAAGACGCCAACGCTTGAGCATACGGGGGCCTGCGCGCGCTTCCGCCCGGACTTGACGCTGTCCGCCCTGTCGGCGGATTGGGCGGCGGAATCCGGGTTTCGCCGCCGCAGGAGCCTTTTCGTCGGGTTGGGGCTTGACGGATGCGGGTCGTTCGTACTGTACTAGTAAACACAGTACAGATAGGACACCTTCATGGCCCGACCCCAAGCTCTGATGATTCAGATCGCCACCGGTGATCCGCGCCCGATCGGCAAGCAGATCGTCGATGCCGTGCGGATGAAGATCGCCACCAGCGAGCTGAAGCCCGGCGACCAGTTGCCCAGTGTGCGCGGCCTGGCCCAGCAACTGACCATCAACCCGAACACGGTCGCCAAGGCCTACGCCGAACTGACCACCGAGGGCTGGCTGGAATCGCGCCAGGGCATGGGCCTGTACGTGGCCGAGCCACGCCAGCGCCTGAGCGACGCCGAACGCGAGCGCCGCCTGGACGACGCCGTCGGCCGCTTCATCAACGACGTGATCCCGCTGGGTTTCCCGCCTGACGAGGTGCAGGCGCGGGTCGCCCATGAGTTTCGGCAGCTTGTTCCGCGCAAACGCGCCTGACCCCGACGACTGAACCCTACTTTCCGCGAGACCCAGATGGACGCCTCCTCCGACTACGTCATCGAAACCCGCGCGCTGAGCAAGCGCTACGGCCGCAAACTCGCGCTCGACCAACTGGACCTGGCCGTGCCGCGCGGACGCATCCACGCCATCGTCGGCGCCAACGGCGCGGGCAAGTCCACCCTGTTCCGCATCCTGCTCGGCTTCATGCCGCCGACCGCGGGCGAAGCGCGCATCCTCGGCCGCGACAGCCAGCGACTGACCCCGGACGACCGCAGTCGCATCGGTTTCGTCAACGAGGAACACACCCTGCCCGGCTGGATGCGCGTGGCCGAGGTCAGCACGATGCAACGCAACCTGTATCCGCGCTGGAACCAGTCCGCCTTCGATGGCGTGATCGGACACTACAACGTGCTACCCGAGCAGAAGATCAGCCAGTTGTCGCGCGGCGAGCGCGCGGGTTTCAACCTGGCGCTGGCGCTGGCCCAGGGGCCGGAACTGCTGGTGCTCGACGAACCCACGCTGGGCCTGGACGTCGTCGCCAAGCGTGCGTTCCTCGAATCGCTGATGTACAGCAACGCCACCGACGAATGCACGGTGATCTACTGCTCGCACCAGATGGAGGAGATCGAGCGCGTCGCCGACAACCTGATCATCCTCGAGCACGGCCAGCTGAAGAACATGTCGGCGCCGGAGGAGTTCTGCGCGCGGGTCACCCACTGGATCGCCGACGTACCGTTCAAGGGTCCCGAGCCGCGCAGCGTGCCGGGCCTGCTGGAAGTGCAACGACTCGACGGCCTGCATCACTACCTGGTGCTGGACCAGGACGATGGCTTCGAACAATTCCTGCGCAACAGCGGTGCGCGCAATGTGCAGTCGATGCCGGTCAGCCTGGACCGTGCCGTCAACGCCTTCCTTGCCAAGAACCACGCCGCGCCGGCTGCGGCCTGAGCGCGCGAACGAGGACACCAACATGATCGATCTGTTCAAGTGCGAGTTGCTGCGCTTCCGCTGGTGGGCGCTGGCTGCCGGCATCATCAACCTCGCCGTACTGGGTTTCCTGAGCCGCATGGTCGACCTGGCGCAGCAGCCGCTGGTGGTCTACCAGGTCTTCGCCGCGGTGTACGCCGTGGCCGGCGCGGCGCTGGGCCTGTACCAGATGGGTGCGTATCGCAAGCCGAACCAATGGTTGAACCTGCTGCATCGCCCGTTGCACCCCCTGCGTATCGCGGGCGCATTGACCGGCATGTGCGCGCTGCTCTTGCTGGTCGCGGTGGCCCTGCCGATCGCGCTGGTCGCGATGTACCAGGAAACGATGACCGCGCGCGTGGTCGACCTGCGCCACTGGATGCTGCCGATCGCCGCATGGCTGATCGCGGTGACGGGCTACCTGGCCGGCGCCTACGCGATGGTTGGCAACCGTCGCTATTCGTTTGCCGCCTTCCTGCTGCCGAACCTGTACATGTATGCGCAGGCCTCCGGCGTCGCCATGCTCGCCGTGCAATGCGCCGCCATCGCCTTCCTCGCCGTACTGCTGGCGATCGCGTTCAAGCCGGATCCGGCCGTGCAGTCGCGCAATCCCGCGGCGGTGCTGGCGGTCGCGTTGCCGGTGCAGGTGGGCGCGTATTTCCTGATGTGGATGCTGGGCTTCGGCATCGAATTGTTCTGGACGGTAAGCGGCACCCATCCGCTCAGTTCGCTGGAACCGCCGAAGGGCGGACATGTCGAAGCCGACCGCGCCGAAGGCAAGGACATGCTGTTGCTAGGCATCGAAAACAGCCGCGATCCCGAGGCCGCGCTGTGGCGCGAGCAAGTCGCCCTGTCCGACGTGTACACGCAGTATCCGATGCGCAACCTGCCGGTCCGCAACAGCCTGACCAACCTGTCGCCGCTGGAACTGGGCGATGGCGAGAACAACTTGTGGATGGTGTTCAGCCATGACCGCGCGCGTTTCGTCACCCGCGGCCTGCGCGACCAGCGCGCGCGCGGCGAACTCGGCGTGGGTGCGGCGCAGGCCGAGTTCCCGGCGCCGACCATGCCGATCGGTCCTGTCTACCTGTTCAACGCGCACGCGGCCTACCAATACGACAGCGAACAAAAGCTGATGTTCGAGCGCATCCGCCTGCCGCAGGGCGAGGTGATGACCGTCCCGCCGGAACCGGCAGGCGACAATATCGTGGTGCTGAGCAGCCGCGCCGCCTATTTCTATCCCGGCCGCGAGGCGATGAGTGGACTCGACCTGCTGCAGCCGCTGATGCGCGTGCCGATGCCGGGCCATGTCGGCAACCTCAGCCGGATGGATGTGATCGAACTGCTGGATGGCTACCTGGTGTCGTTCACCTACACCTGGGGCGTGTGGAGCGGCGATCTGCAGCACCCGTACCAGATGGTGTTGCGGGTGGACGGCAAGGGCCATGCGCGTGAAGTCGCGCGCCGGGCGATCCGCAACGACCTGCCGGCGGCTTACACCGACCGCAATACCTGGCTGTCGCCGGTGCTGCGCGCGATCTGCCTGGGCGCACAGGGCCTGTTCGCCGCGGACGACCCGCTGACGGCAAAGCCGCAGCCGGTGTCGCAACGCATCCTGGTGCTGGCCGCGGTGTGCTGCCTGCTGGCGCTTCTGGGCGCGATCTGGCTGAGCGCGCGCCAGCAGCATTCGCCGCGCGGTCGCTGGGCATGGGTGCTGCTGTGCGGCGTGGTCGGCCTGCCAGCGCTGGCCAGCCTGTGGCTGATGTACCGGCGCCGCGAAACCTTGCGGGTGGCTGCGCCGAGTGCGCTGCCGGTCGCTGCCTGAGCGGAACGGAGATCATCGAAATGACGGTTCCGAAACTCCTGGCAGCGCTGGCCTGCACCCTGTCGTTGTGGGCGGCGATGCCTAGCCATGCCGACGATGCCGGCGGCTTGCGCGCGGCGATTGGCGTCGAGCGCGCACGCGCACCGGCGCCGCACTATCCGCGTGCTGCGTTCGAGCCATCGCGTGTGCTGCAATCGGTGCGGCTGTCGCCCGATGGTCGCCATGTCGCCTACCTGCGCCAGCAGGGCGAACAGCGCAGCGTGTGGCTTCTGCCGACGGCCGGCGGCGCCGCGCGCCAACTGCTGGCGCGCACCGAAGCGGATGAACTGCTGTGGTCGCGCGATGGTCGCTGGCTGTTCGTCAAGGCGCGGCGCTCGTTGCAAAGCCTCTCGATCGAAGGTGGCAGCGGTGTGCGTATCGCGCTCGACAATCCGCGTGCCGTGATCCGGGTCGATCCCTCGCAACCGGCGGCCGTGGTGCTGCGCGAACGCGTGCGCACGCCCACCGGCGAGCGCTGGCCGGTGGTGCGCCGGGATGCGCACGGGCGGCGCACGCTGCTGCGCGACGACGATCGCTTCGTCCACGACGTTGCACTCGATGCGCGCGGGCAGCTGGTCGCCTTGCTGCGCTTCGACGGCGAACACGATGCGCTCTACCGCGTCGACGCCGCCGGAGGCCTGCGCGAACTGGCGCGCTGGAACGTCATCCGTGAGCAGGCCGTACTGCTGGCCGCGACGCCGCAGGGCGATCTGTTCCTCGACGGCGATACCGGCGGCAACTTCCGGCGCGTGCTGCGGGTGGATCGTGAGGGGGTGCTGCATACCGTGCATGCGGATCCGCGTGGCGAGGCCGACCTCGACCAGGTGGTGCTCGACCCGGCCACGCAACTTCCAGCGGTCGTGAGTTACCGCAGCACGGTGGCGGCCACCTACGGACTGGGCGCGGCGCAGGCGCAGGTCGCGGCAATCGGCAAGCGTTTCCCCGGCCGCGATATCGGAATCGGCATCGGCGATGGTCCAGATGCGTATTGGCTGGTGTCCGAGCGCGCCAGCACGCTGCGCGACGCCAGGTGGCATCTGTACGATCCACGCAGCGGACGCATCCGCCGCATCCTCGAACAGGACGCGGAGGCCGCGCAGCCGCTGCCGGAGGCCGCGTTGGCGCGCAAGCTGCCGTTCGCCTATCGCGCCTCCGACGGCATGTTGGTGCGCGGGTTCCTGTTGCTTCCGCCGGGGAAGGATCCTGCGCGCGTGCCGCTGGTAGCCTTTGTACACGGCGGCCCGATCAATCACTTCCATGCCGACGATTACGAAGGCATCGCCCAACTGCTGGCCAATCGCGGCTACGCGGTGTTCGAGTCCAACTTCCGTGGTTCCACCGGACACGGACGCGACTATGCGCTGGCGCCGCATGGCGACTACGGCAATGGGCGCGTGCAGCAGGACATCGTCGAAGGCACGCGCTGGCTGCTGGCGCATGGCGTCGGCGATCCGCGACGGGTCGGCATCACCGGCCATTCGTTCGGCGGTTATTCGACCCTGCTCGGTGTGACCTTCCAGCCCGACCTGTTCAAGGTCGGCGTTGCCGGAGCGCCGCCGGCGGACTTCGGCTGGTCGATGCGCTGGCTGCACGAGTTCGGCAACCAGGGCGCGCGCCCTGACCGTTCGCTGGCGGCATCGATGCGCCTGCTCGGGCTCGATGTCGATGACCCGGCGAGTTATGCCCACCTGCGTGCGCAGTCGCCCCTGGCCAACGCCGGCAAGTTGCGCCGTCCCCTGCTGCTGCTGGCCGGTGGCGAAGATCGCACCGTGCCGATCCGCGAAGTGATCAGCTATGCCGCCGTGCTGCGCCACCTGGGCAAGGACGTGAGCCTGTACGTCGAGGCCGATGGCGGGCATTCGCCGAGCGAACCGTTGCCGCGCGAAGCTTACGTCTACCTGATGGAAACCATGCTGCACCGCTATCTCGGCGGCGCCAGGCCGGACGCACCGAGCCCGAAGTTGCGCGATTACCTGAAGCCGTCACTGCGCGTGGCGAGCAAGGACGTCGAATTCCTGCCGAAGCGCTAGCGCAACGCGGGCGCGGCCCCCGCAAGCAGCAAGGACGCCGGATTGACCGGCGCCCTTTTCGTTTCCGTCACTGGATCGGCAATCCCGAACCGTCGCCGGCAACAACCTCTCCGGTTCCGACTGCGCGTCGACGACCCGTTTGCCGTCGCGTACGCCGATTCCGCCCTTCGTGTGGAAGGCCCCTGAAGGTTCAGGTCATCGACGCGAGCCGTCGGGTTTCCCGGCTCAATCCCGCTCGCAGCCCGTGCCAGTACAGGTCAGCGTATTGAAGTCGTAGAGCGCTGAATGGCCCAGCGCTCTATGCGGGCGAGGCACGCCCTCGGGCGCGAAGAAGGCCCGGGAGACGCGCTCAATACCAAGCGGATTCATCGCGATCAGGCGGAGCGTCTTCCGTCGCCCGCCGTCGCATGCCCTGGCTCAGAATCCGACATTGATTGACGCGAAGAAGGCGCGACCGGGCTCGTTGTAGGTCGCCGCGCCGGCGCCATTGCTGTTGCTCTCGCGAAACAGGCGCGTGTCGAACAGGTTGTTGATGCCGCCGGCCATGCTCACCTTCGGGGTGATGCGATAGCGCCCGCTCAGATGCCACAGATCGTACGCCTTGCGCGTGGACAGTGCCGCGCCCGCCTGAGGGCGGCCGCTCATCGCCAGCGTGGGCGGCTCCTGCTTGCCGTAGAACGTGCCGCTCAGGTACAGCGACAGTTGCGTGGTCGCCTGCCAATCCAGCGAGGTATTGACCGTGTACCTCGGAATGATCGACAACGGTTGCCCGGTGGCCTTGTTTTCGTTCTCGATCATGTAGGTCAGGTTGTTGTTCCAGCTCAGTCGATCACCGCGATAGCCCAGGAGCGGGATTTTCAGGTTGCCTTCGAAACCGCTCACCACCGCCTTGGGCGCGTTCTCCCACAGGAACACACCCGCGCGCCCGTCGGTGGTGACGGCGATTTCGGTCAGGCTGGTCTGGATCCGGTCCTTGTAGTCGTTGTGGAAGTAGGTCAACGAGGCATGCAGCCCGGAATCGGGGGCGAACTCGATGCCGACTTCCTTGTTGAGGCTGGTTTCCGGGTCCAGATCCGCGTTGCCGCGGATGTAGCAGCCCGCTCCGCGATTGACGTATTGATACGGACAACCACGACCGCGCGTGTAGTACAGATACGTCGGGTTGGACTGGTAGAGGTTGGGTGCCTTGAACGCACGCGCCACGCCTCCCTTCAGCAACAGCGATGGCCCCAGTCTGTACTGCGCGTTGAGGCTGGGACTGAGATTGCCTCCGAATTCGCTGTGATGGTCGTAGCGCAGACCTGGCGTGAGAATCCACCGGCTGCCCAGATACAGGTTGTCCTCGATGAAGAGTGCACTCAATTGCGAATCCATCCTGCCATCCAGGGTCGATGGATCCAGGTTGGGGATGACGGCGCCCCAGCGGACGGCACCTTCAACGGCATAGGGATCCTTCAGGCGACTGTCCCGGTGCTCGAAGCCCATCGTCAGGACGTGCTCAAGGCCGGCATGGAGCGGCAGATTGAGCTCGCCGCTTAGCGCTTGATTGTCCAATCGGGATGTGTAGAAGTCCGCCGCCGTGCGGATGGTGCCCTCACCGGCGCCCGCCAGGCCTTCCTTCAGGCGCTTGTTGCGCGTGCCCTCGTAGGAAATCCACAGTCGCGAAGTGATGTCACCCCAGCGCCCGCGATGGGTGATGGAGGCGCTGTCGCGATACATGCGGTTGGTTTCCGCGCCTTCCCTGGCGAGGGCGTTCAACAGCGGGCTGCCGTTGACCGGATACTCACCTGCATAGATGTTGCCCTGACGGCTGAAGCCGGATTCGAATTCAACGACATGATCGTCATTGATATCCCAGCGCAGCATTCCGTTGATGTCCCGATTGCGCACGCCCTCGCGGCCAGCCGGCGGGGTCACTCCACTGACGAAGCGCTGATTCAGGTCCTGGCTGTCGGCATCGGTGGTATTGGCATTGCCGTAGAGGCGGAACGACAGGTACTCGCCCAGCGGACCGCTCAACTGGAACCCCGCACGGCGGCTGTCGCCCTCCTCCTTGTGCGCGGGAATCAGCCCGTACAGGCTCAGCGAGCCGGCCAGATCGCCCGTGGGCTTCTTGGTGATGATGTTGACGACCCCGCCGGAAGCGCCGGAACCGTAGCGCGCCGCTGCCGGTCCGCGCAGGACTTCGATGCGTTCCACGGCTTCCGCCGGTACCCAGTTGCCGTCGCCACGGGTATTGCGTTCGCCACTTCGGCCCATGCGGATCGAATCACGCGATCCCACCGGCTTGCCGTCCACAAGGATCAGCGTGTTCTCCGGACCCATGCCGCGCAGATCGATCTGGCGATTGTTGCCGTACTGGCCCGATGCGCTGTTGCCGGTCAGGTTGACGCCGGGCATGGTGCGGATGATTTCGGACAGATCGTTCGTCGGTGGGCGGCGTTCGATATCTTCGGCGGTAATGACCGAACTCCCCAGCGCCTGCCTGGCGATCTGCTCGGCGGTGACATGCACGGTTTCCAGGTCGATGGCGTCGTCGCCCCCATCCGGGGCGGATGATTGCGCCAGTGCGCCCGGGCAAAACAGCACGATGGAAAGCGAAAGGGCAAGACGCGACCGCGCCAGGCGGCGGAGAGAACGACCATGCATGAGACGACCTCGACAGGTTCAGGGGGAATAACCTGGCTGTCGCGCGTGTTGCGTGGCTCGGCTGGTCACGCAGTGTTCCACAGGCGGGAATCGCTCTCAACAAAATGCGGGCATATCCACGCCAAAGTTAGATCGAAGACTTTTGCCTCGCCGCCGTTGTCGTCCATCCTGCGCGATGCATCGGACACACACCGGCGCTTTGACGGCCTCCGTCGAGGCGCGTCATGCCCGTGATTTCAATCCCGTTCGCAACCTGTGCCGGTACAGGTCAACGTGTTGAAGTCATAGAGCGTGGAGTGACCCAGCGTGCCGCGCGGACGCGGCACGCCCTTGGGCACGAAGAAGGTCCCGGAATGCGCCCCGTACAGGCCTTCCGGCAGGGTGAATGCCTTCAGGACCACGTACCCGTTGTGCAGACTGATATGCCTCCCGGGCCGCCCGCCGGCGATCGGCGGGACATCCGCCTTCGGTCGCGCACTGCGCGCGGCCAACCACGCATTGGCGTCGGCCTGGCTGGCCTTGCGCAGCCAACCCTGGGACACCGCGTACGCCAAACCGGCTTCACCGGCCAACTGCGCATCGGCGATGCGGAAACTCTCGTCGGGCCGGGCACCGGCGTCGGTAATGAGCCCGCCGGCGTCACTCAGCGCGTCACCGACCAGCACACGCCCTTGTTGCGCGAGATACACCATGTCCACCGGACGCCCGAAGGCGCGGCGCGCGATCGGGTTGAGCGTCTGCGCCCGCTCGGCGCTGACGTAGAAATAGCCGCAGGGTCCCTTGTTGTCGTACGTGCTGATCAGCACCGGCACATCCTTGGGCAAGCC
This sequence comes from Pseudoxanthomonas sp. 22568, assembly GCF_052044485.1. Taxonomy (NCBI): domain Bacteria; kingdom Pseudomonadati; phylum Pseudomonadota; class Gammaproteobacteria; order Lysobacterales; family Lysobacteraceae; genus Pseudoxanthomonas; species Pseudoxanthomonas sp. 22568. The sequence continues at coordinate 127,228 of NZ_JBQENC010000011.1, read as the reverse complement.
GGCCACCACCTGCCGGTGATAGCCGCCGATCAGCACAGCGGCGATGCGCGTGCCACGGGACCAGCCCACGTGCCAGATGGTCGGATCGTAGCTGCCGAGCATCAGGATCACCGGGGCGCCAGGATGGTTCACGGCGACGTCGATGCGTCCGGCTTCGTTGCCGCTCTGATCGATCTGGAAGCCGAGATCGCGGCCGCCGTAGGCGCCGGCGGCGAACACTTTCGCCGGCTTGTCCCCAGTGGGGATGGGCAAGGCGCATTGCGAGGGTGGCGTCTCCACGGGCTGTGGCGGTGCCTCGAACGCGAATGGAACGGTGCCGGCGGCATCCGCAACGGGTACCGGGGGTGTCGTAGCGGCCGGCGCTGGCACCGCCGGTTCCGTCATATCCACGCCTCGCGTCGTCGAGACCCTGGCTTCCGGGCCTGCAGCCTGCTCCGGCGAAACCGGCGCTTGCTTCGCATCCGCCAATCCGGACGAAGACGGGTCGCAACCGGCCGACAGCGCCGCGCCCGACAGCAGTACAAGCATGAACCCCAAACCGTACTTCTTCTTCGACATGTCCCTGTCTCCCAACCGCGGGCCTGCCCGGTTTCCTTACAGCGCGTCGGCGTCGAGCTCGCCGGTGCGGATGCGCACCACCCGTTCCAGGTCGTAGACGAATACCTTGCCGTCGCCGATCTTGCCGGTGCCGGCGGCCTTGACGATGGCTTCCACCACCGATTCGGCCTGTTCGTCGGTTACCGCCACTTCCAGCTTCACCTTGGGCAGGAAGTCGACGACGTACTCGGCGCCGCGGTACAGCTCGGTGTGGCCCTTCTGCCGGCCGAAGCCCTTGACCTCGGTAACGGTGATGCCGGCGATGCCGGATTCGGCGAGTGCTTCGCGCACGTCGTCCAGCTTGAACGGCTTGATGATGGCCATGATCATCTTCATCGGGACTGTTCTCCGGAAATGCTGGCGGCAGCATATCGTGGTTGCGGCCGGGGCGGGGGTCGGGTTCAATGGCGGCCTGTGCCGGCGGAATTTTCCGATGGCGCGACGCGGTGAATCCCGATGGCCGGGACGACTCCCGGATGCAATGCTCGGCTTCACTGCCGGAGACCCCCCATGATCGATCTCAACCATCTCGACGACCTCGCCCGCCGCCTCAGTGATCTGGTCCCGCCGGGCCTGCGCGAATCCCGCGAGGAACTGCAGCAGGCGTTCAAGGGCGCCTTGCAGAGCGGCCTCTCCAGGCTGGACCTGGTGACCCGCGAAGAATACGAGGTCCAGCGCGCGGTCCTGTTGCGAACCCGCGAGAAACTCGACGCCCTGGAACGCACCATCCAGGCACTGGAAGCCGCGCCGCCCGCCTCCGCACCCACCGCCCAGTCCTGATTCCGCCGCCATGAGCCTGGCGCTGGTGCACAGCCGTGCACGGGCGGGCGTGGCCGCGCCTCCGGTCAGGGTGGAAGTGCATCTGTCCGGTGGTCTGCCTCAGACCCACATCGTCGGTCTGCCCGAGGCGGCGGTACGCGAGGCACGCGACCGCGTGCGCGCCGCCATCCTCTGCGCGCAGTTCGAATTCCCGGCGCGACGCATCACCGTCAACCTGGCGCCTGCCGATCTTCCCAAGGGCGGCGGGCGCTTCGACCTGCCCATCGCGCTCGGCATCCTGGCCGCCAGCGGGCAGATCCCGCGCGACGCGCTGGCCAATCACGAATTCCTCGGCGAACTCGGCCTGACCGGCGAGCTGCGTGGCGTCGATGGCATACTGCCGGCGGCACTGGCCGCCGCACGGGCTCGGCGAACGCTGATCGTCGCGCCGGCCAACGGTCCGGAAGCGGCGCTCGCCCGCGAAGGCCAGGCCCGCACCGCGCGCACCCTGCTGGAAGTCTGTGCCGCCCTGGGCGGCCAGCGCGAACTGCCGGTCGCCGAAACACCGCCGCCCGACGCATCGTTCGTTCCCGATCTCAGTGACGTGCGCGGGCAGGTGCAGGCGCGCCGCGCGCTGGAGGTGGCGGCCGCCGGCAACCACCATCTGTTGCTGGTCGGCTCGCCCGGTTGCGGCAAGACCCTGCTGGCGTCGCGGCTGCCCGGACTGCTGCCGGAAGCCAGCGAAGCCGAAGCGCTGGAAACGGCCGCCATCGCATCGATCAGCGGCCGCGGACTGGATCCGGCGCGCTGGCGGCGGCGACCGTTCCGCAGTCCGCACCATACCGCCAGCGCAGTCGCACTGGTGGGAGGCGGCACCGAACCGCGTCCGGGTGAGATTTCCCTGGCCCACAACGGCGTGCTGTTCCTCGACGAATTGCCCGAGTGGGACCGACGCGCGCTGGAAGTGCTGCGGGAGCCACTGGAGTCCGGCACGGTGTCCATCTCGCGCGCGGCGCGCAGCGCCGAGTTTCCCGCACGCTTCCAGTTGGTCGCGGCGATGAATCCCTGCCCGTGCGGCTGGGCCGGCGACAACAGCGGGCGTTGCCGCTGCTCCAGCGATGTCGTGCAGCGGTATCGCGGCCGCATTTCAGGCCCGTTGCTGGACCGCATCGATCTGCATGTGGAGGTGCCGCGCCTACCGCCGAGGGAATTGCGTCCGGATGCGCCACCGGGCGAGACCAGCGCGCAGGTGCGGGGGCGGGTGGAACAGGCGCGCGCGATCCAGCTGGCGCGCGCCGGCCGGCTCAACGCGCAACTGGGCCAGGCGGAAACCCTGACGCTGTGCAGGCTCGACGATGCCGACCAGGCATTGTTGGAACACGCGATCGATCGGCTCCGGCTTTCCGCGCGCTCCATGCAGCGGGTACTGCGGGTAGCGCGGACCATCGCGGATCTGGCCGGTGCCGAACGCATCGACAGATCCCATCTGACCGAGGCGTTGGGATACCGGCGGATCGATCGGGGCAAGCCCTAGAGGGCATGGCACCACCGCCGGCAGATCCGGCTCGAATGCCCGTTCCGGTTTCACTCCAGCCACCCCATACGGGCATCATTGCCGGGTACCTGTTGCTTCACCGCCATTTCATCCATTTCGCGCTGTAGTCATTTGGCCGCCTGCCGCGAAAACGGCGGCGGCGCGCTTTCGCCATAGCCGAGGTCGCCATGAAGCGGGCGGGATTGGTCGGACTGTTTGCGGTCGTCCTGATCGCGGTGGCGGGCGGCGCGGGCGCGGTGTGGAACGAATACCTGCGCGCGCCGGCACCGAGGATGCTGGCGTTGCCCGGGGACCTGATTCCGCTGGACTCGCCGCTGGGCCGGCGCCTTTTGGCCGAAAGCGAGCGCGCCGACCATGACGAGTTGACCGGCAGTTTCGTCCCGCAGACGCGCAAGGCCTATTGCGGCGTGGCCAGTGCCATCACCGTGCTCAACGCAGCCGGCATCGCCGACGCGCCGCGGGACCCGCGCGCCCTGTTCGCGCATCCACACGCCGGGCCGGGTCCGCTGAAAACGAGTTTCAAAGGCATGTCGCTCAACGGACTGGCCGGCCTGCTGCGCGCGCATGGCGCGCAGGTGGACGTGGTGTTCGCCTCGGCGACGGACCGGGCCTCGTTCCGGCAACGGGCGCGCGAGAACCTGCGCCGCGAGGGCGACTACCTGCTGGTGAACTACCAACGCGCGGATCTGGGCCAGGTCCGCATGGGCCACATTTCGCCGGTCGCCGCCTATCACGCGCCCAGTGATCGCCTGCTCATCCTGGACGTCGCCGCCCACCGGTATCCACCGGTCTGGGCGGATCTGGACAAGGTCTGGACGGCGATGCGCGCGCCGTTGAACAAGAAGACCACGACCACGCGAGGCTATCTCGTGGTTCGCGGCGCGCATACCGTGTCCGCCGCTTCGCCGGTCGGCTTCGACCGGCGTTGAGAGTCAGGCGACTCCCCTGGAACATCCCGACGTGCGCCATCGCTTCCGCATCGCCGCACAGGATCGGCCTTGCGCGGAACGGCCCGCGATTCGGCGAATCGTGGATCAACTCACCCGCTGCCCGGCCGGCTGGCGCGTGGCGACATTCAGGCGGTTCCAGACGTTGATGTTGGCGATGGCAATCAGCAACGAGGCCAATGCGGCTTCGTCGTAGTGGGCCCGGGCGCGGGACCAGACCTCGTCGCTGACGGCATCGCCGCGGTCGGCGATGCGGGTCACCGCCTCGGCCAGTTCCAGCGCGGCGCGCTCGGCCTCGGTGAACCACGGCGCTTCGCGCCAGACCGCGACGGCGAACAGCCGCTCGTCGGTTTCACCGGCCTGCCGGCATTCGCGGGCATGCATGTCCACGCAGAAGCTGCAGCCATTGATCTGGCTGACCCGCAGGTCGATGAGGTGCAGCAGGGCATCGGAGATGCCCTTGCCTTGCGTGGACTGGTGCAGCGCGAGCAGCGCCTTCATGGCATCGTGGTGGATGACGGCGGGGTTGGGCATACGGGCTTGCATGGGAACTTCCTTTGGTTGGTGGTCATTCCCATGACGCGCCGGCATCGGCCGGCGTGACGGATACGTCTCCATCATCGCGGATCGTTTCTTTTTTCCGAACGTTGCGTCACGTCCCGGCCCGCTGGCGCGTCAATCGGGTTTCCCCCAGGATCTTTCTCCATGACAGATTTGCATCGACTGGCCGAACAGTTCCAGTCCAACCGCACCCGGCTCGAGGCCGTGGCGTTCCGCATGCTGGGTTCGCACGCCGAAGCCGAGGACGTGGTGCAGGAGGCGTGGTTGCGCCTGAATCGTGCCGACCCGACCGAGGTCGGCAATCTCGCCGGTTGGCTGACGACGGTGGTGACCCGGCTGGCGCTGGATCTGCTGCGTGCGCGCAAGGTGCGCAGCGAGGAATCGATGGACTTGGTGCCGGACGCGGCGCTGCCCGCCGCCGATGCCAGTGCCGGTCCGGAACACGAAGTGTTGCTGGCCGATTCGATCGGCCCGGCCATGCTGATCGTGCTGGATACGCTGGCCCCGGCCGAGCGCGTGGCGTTCGTACTGCACGACATGTTCGCGGTGCAGTACGAAGAGATTGCCCGCATGCTGGATCGCAGCGTGGAAGCCACGCGGCAGCTGGCCAGCCGTGCGCGGCGCCGGGTCCAGGGTGCCGGCGCAGACGCGCTGGCCGATCGCGAGCGTGCCCGCCAGGTGGTCGATGCCTTTCTGCTCGCCTCGCGCACCGGCAATCTCCAGGGCCTGCTGTCCCTGTTGGCACCGGACGTGGTGATGCGCGCCGATGTCGCCGCCATCGAGGGCAGCCGGGACAGGCAGGGCGACGGCGCGCCGGTGCTGGCACGCGAACAGCGTGGCGTCGACGCGGTGGCCAGTGCCTTCCTCGGCCGCGCCCAGGCGGGACAGGCCGCGCTGGTCGATGGCCTGCCCGCCGCCATCTGGGCGCCGGACGGCGTACCGCGCGCCCTGTTCCGGATGGCCGTGCGCGACGGCCGTATCGTCGCCATCGATGTCATCGCCGACCCCGCCCGCGTGGCGTCGGCCAGGGTCACCGAGATCGGCCCGCTGCCCTGAGGCGCCAGCCTCCTTTCGCGGAAGCACCCAACCGGCCCCCGGACTTTCGACACTCCGCCGCGACGCGGGGGCGTGTGGTCTACTGCGCTTTCGCGGCGACGCCGCGTCCGCCACCACACGGCTCATCCAGGAGGAACGCCATGCTCCGCACCACCCTGATCGCGACAGCACTGTCCGCCGCACTCGTCAGTCCGTTCGCCTTCGCGCAACAGGCCGCCGTCGCATCGTCCGAGGTCGAACTCATCCCGCGCGAGATCCTGTTCGGCAATCCCGAGCGCAGCAATGTGCAGATCAGTCCGGATGGCCGCTACCTGAGCTGGGTTGCGCCGGTCGATGGCGTGGCCAACGTGTGGGTGGCGCCGGCGGACAATCCGTCGCAGGCCCGGGCGGTGACGTCCGACAAGGCGCGCGGCATCCGCCAGTATTTCTGGTCCTACCGGACCGATACCCTGCTCTATCTCCGCGACACCGGTGGCGACGAGGATTTCCATCTCTACGCGGTGGATCTGAAGTCCGGCGAGTCCAGGGATCTGTCGCCGTTTCCGAAGACCCGCGCGCAGGTCGCGGGTGTCAGCGATCGCCATCCGGACACGATCCTGGTGGGCATGAACGATCGCGACCCGCAGTGGCACGACCTCTACAAGGTCGATCTGGCCAGCGGCAAGCGCGAACTGGTGCAGAAGAACGACGCCCAGATCGCCGGCTACATCGCCGACGCCGACTACACCCTGCGCTTCGCCACCCGCGCGCGACCCGACGGTGGCCAGGATGTGCTCGCCGCCGACGGCAAGGGCGGCTGGAGCAAGTTCGACGATGTGCCGTTCGAGGATTCGCTGACCACCGGTCCGGGCGGACTGACCAGCGACGGCAAGACCCTGTACTTCACCGATTCGCGCAAGCGCAACACCGCCGCGCTGTATGCCATCGACGTGGCCAGCGGCAAGCGCGAACTGGTGTTCGAGGACGCGCGCGCGGACGTCGGCGATTCGCTGAGCCATCCGGTCACCGGACGGGTGCAGGCGGTCGCCTCGGACTACCTGCGCGAGGAATGGAAGGTGGTGGATCCGTCCATCGCCAAGGATTTGGAGCGCCTTCGCGGCATCGGTCCCGGCGACACCAGCGTGGCCGCGCGCACCCACGACGACAAGACCTGGATCGTGGTCTACGCCGCTCCGCAGACACCGGCTGTCTTTTACCGCTACGACCGCGACGCCGGCAAGCTGACCAAGCTGTTCTCGGTGCAACCGAAGCTCGATGGCAAGCCGCTGGTGGCGCAATGGCCGGTGGAGATCCCGTCCCGCGACGGCAAGACCCTGGTCAGCTATCTGACCCTGCCGCGTGGCGCCGACGCCAACAACGATGGCAAGGCCGACACGCCGGTGCCGATGGTGCTGCTGGTGCATGGCGGTCCGTGGTCGCGCAACGCCTACGGTTACAGCAACACCAACCAGTGGCTGGCCAACCGTGGCTACGCGGTCCTGTCGGTCAATTTCCGCGGCTCCACCGGCTTTGGCAAGGAATTCACCAACGCCGGCAACGGCGAGTGGGCCGCCAAGATGCACGACGATCTGATCGATGGCGTGCAATGGGCGGTCAAGCAGGGCGTGACGACTTCCGACAAGGTGGCGATCATGGGCGGCAGCTACGGTGGCTACGCCACCCTGGCCGGCCTGACCTTCACCCCCGACACGTTCGCCTGCGGCGTCGACATCGTCGGCCCGTCCAACCTCAACACCCTGCTGAGCACGGTGCCGCCGTACTGGGCCAGCTTCTTCGAGCAGCTTGCCAAGCGCATGGGCGACCCGCGCACCGAGGAAGGCCGCAAGTGGCTGACCGAACGCTCACCGCTGACCCGCGCCGACCAAATCAAGAAACCGCTGCTGATCGGCCAGGGCGCCAACGACCCGCGGGTGAAACAGGCCGAGAGCGACCAGATCGTCAAGGCGATGCAGGCCAAGAAGATCCCGGTTACCTACGTGCTGTTCCCGGATGAAGGCCATGGCTTCCACCGCCCCGAGAACAGCAAGGCGTTCAACGCGGTGACCGAAGGCTTCCTGGCCCAGTGCCTGGGCGGACGCGCCGAACCCATCGGCCAGGATTTCGCCGGCTCCAGCATCAGCGTGCCGGCCGGCGCCGACGGCGTGCCGGGCCTGACCGATGCGCTGAAGTCGCATCAGCAGGCGGTGAAGAAGTAAAGCAACATTCCAGCATGCCCTGCACCGATTCCTGGTCGGGTGGGGCATGCGTTTCGATACTTGCGGCATAGCAGACGTGGGGCATCGATACCTCGCCGTTGTCCAGGTGAAACCTGCAAACGACATAGTTGAGAAACGGCTCCGCCGTACCATTTCTTACCATCGCGTCCAGTTCTTCGAACGTTCTTGCGGTTGAAGTCGGCAGATAGACAACATCAATTTCCTTTGACCCGTCATCATTTGTCTGAGTGACTGTCTTCGTGATCACTTCCTGATTGCTGAGTATCACAGTGGCGGATCTCAAATCTTCCCTTACCGGGAACCCGTAACCGTCGCTTCCCACCAAGAAGTCCATGGAAACATGGTCAAAGATCTTCTCATTCCTTGCCATGCAGGCAACGGCATCAACGTCCCTCGCACGCAGGTAGGAAAGAAAAGTAGATGGGATCTCAACCTCGTCAACAACCTGACCACCAAAGCAACTGGCGTGCGCGCATCCAGCGATTATGCTTAGTCCAACCAAGAATGGCACGCCGCCAAAATTCATTGCTTTGCTACCTGATTCTCTAGGGAGCCAGGCATCGCCACTTGCCATACATTGGCGACATATTTTTGCTGTTCACCACGCCATTGGGATCTTGGCATATTTCCTCCTATAGCCCGACCTCCACTTGAAGTTCCAAGCGAAGATCTTCAGAAATCTGTCCTCTGAACAACCTCGACAAGACGCCCTTGACTGTCTCCTACGAGTTCAAGAGCGAACAATCTTCCCGACGAAGATCGGACATCCTCCCTTGACACATAAACAGTACGATCGCTTGATTTCGAAGAATCAAAATGAACGAGGAAGAATTTTCCAGCCTTGTTTGCAGAAACATCGATCTTCTCGCCAAACATCATTCCGGCAGGAAGTCGTAAGCGATGAGATACTTCTTTGCGGTGCGCAGAAACAACAGAGACCGCACCATCGAAAATTGCATAGCGAATCCCATCCTCGTCCCAGGCAGAGCAATCACTAAAGTTGTCCTCCCGCTTGCAGTCTGTAGCGGCAAACTTATCTATATCGTTCGGATTCGCCCCAATTGGAATGATCCCTAAATCAATCCTGTAACTACGCCCTCTCTTCCATGCTTGATTGTCCGCCCAAAATGCAGACAACAAGAAAGATAGAACTATAGCAGCTGCAGCAGATCTCATGGTTCCGACCGGCGAGACAGTCCAACTGAAATATCCATGTTCAGCGCCGCCACTTTTTCCGACTCCCGCACGCCTTCATCACGAGGCCGCAGCGGCCGCAAAAGAAACCACCAGCTGCTTCACTTTGACGTCCTGCTCATCGAGCCCGCACTTCTTTTCCATATCGTCGAAGCATGAATCATCAATGCTATTTTGATCTAGAACGAATATAACTCTGCTTCCATTTACGAAGCTGGCAAATCGCCCATCCTCATCGCCGATCAGAATCTTTCCACCGGGATACTTTTCCTTCAGCTCAGCCACTCTAGCCCCAACACCGGCACCACATTCATCGCGAACCAAAATCGAATAGGTTGAAAATCTATGGACGTTCCCTTTCTCATCAAGAATGCAGTCTATTTCCACCTGCCCAAGCGTAACTTTGACGACCTCATACTCCTCTCCTTCTGGAAGCGAAGAGCCATGGGATTGTGGATATCGCATGGATGAAAGCTCGGATTGGCTCATCCCTACATAGGTCCCCCCCCAGACTCCCAGAACTGGAGTTGATCATGTAGTCACCTTGACTTGAGATCTTCTGGACGACTCTAGTCTGTGATTCCACGTCCCCGTCACCCGTGCAGGCAAAAAGCAAAACCACAAGTACTAACAAGTATCTATTCATTGCCACGGCGCCTCTAGTTGTCGAGTCGCCCTTGATTTCGCCCCTATTGAGACCGAAATACACCCCTAACAGTTCTGGATTTAAATGCGCGAGATGCACCAGTTGTTTTCGCTTCTTCGGCATTGCCTTTAGTGCATAGCTCGATACGTTTTCACGCCGAATTGATGCCCTACTGATTTTCCGTCACATCTTCAAAATGGCACCTCTCTGGAACATTCTTAGATATCAGCCTGATCTTTCTTATCACCAGAACGCCTTCATAGTCCATGGCGAATCCGTCAGTGGCTTTTTTCCCCTCGGTTGCCAGTAGTTCGACAAAGATAGGCTTGTCAGAACCGCTTTCTTTTTCTTTACGAACAATATCCCTAAAAGGTCCGAGATCGGATGGACTTCCTTCAAGCCAGAATGATTCTCCCCCGCACGAAACCAGCACTTCTTCCTCCACTCCCCAGAAATAAGAACCTTCGAACTTTTTTATTCCAGCTATAGAACAAGATTGAATCAGAAAAACCATTAGGCACACGAGTATCCTTGACATAGTCTTCCTTCAATCTATTCAAGTGGCCATGTTATTGAGGCGGGATCTACGTTTTTTCCTTCCGGCGAAGTGATCCTCTCATGAACGTGATTTGTCATGTTTCCTCTATACTTTGTTGACAGATCCTGGGCCGTACCAATTTCCTGCCCGACCGCGACTTCAGACCCTACTATCTGCGCCTTAGGGCTCACGTACCATAACTTCACTACTATTCCTTCGTCTGTTCGTAGTTGTAGTCCCGTGTAGCGAGCGTCATCTGCATATGGATTTGATCTGCGCTCTATCAACCCATTTGTTGGCGCACGTACGGTCTGACCTGCATCGGAGACGAAGTCGCTCCCTAGATGTTGCCTGGCTCCTCCAGCTCGACGAGCTCCGTTGTGACCACATCCATACCCATCGCATCCCCGAATTCCTTTTCCTGTAGGGCTTACCCACACTCGAGGACCATCCGAGGTATCTATTCGGTCTGATCCGCGTCCTTTCGATGGATCCCAATCTCTGGTTCTTTTATTGCCTCCTGATGGGCAGGACGAACTGCCACAACCAGTCCTAGCATTCGGATCAATTGGCTTGGCCTTTCGCCCATCCGGATCGATGAATTTGTACGGATTGTTGTTCGCATACCGGTACCGGTTGAAGTTGGCACCCGGACTGGAGTACGCGGTCACCGGGTCCACCGACAGGAACCGCCCGATGACCGGGTCGTAATACCGCTGCTGCATGTAGGTCAGCCCGGTGGCCGCGTCCTGCACATGCCCGGTGTAGCCCGGCCCGTCCGTCAACGCCCGGTTGGTCAGCTGCCCGTAGGGCTCGTACTCGCTGGTCTGGACGATGGCCTTGGCCGCGTCCGTCACCGCGATGGGCGTGCCCAGCG